>JBFOLZ010000145.1:0-36967 GCA_040830445.1 Puniceicoccaceae bacterium | reverse complement strand
TAAAGGCCGGTGCCTAGTCATTTTCAGGCAGCAAGTTTGCTGGAAGAGAGGTCCTCCCACTCCCTAAAACCGGTTGCCAACACCGGTAAAAGCTCCCAACTTGGCCTATTTGCACAATGGACCAGACAATCGACACATCCGACCAATTTGCCGTACGCAAGGCCAAGCTGGCTGACATGCGTGAAGGGGGAGTGGATCCCTTTCGCACCAATTGGGAGCAGGCCCAGACCAGCGCGGAGGCCATCGACTTGTGGATTGAGGACGAGGAGAACAGCCCCGTTGCGAGCTGTGCCGGGCGCCTCATTGCCATCCGCAAGATGGGCAAAGCCAGCTTTGCCCGCATCCTTGACCGCGCCGGTACCCTGCAGCTCTACTTCAAGAAGGACATCGTGGGCGAGGAAGCCTATGACGCCTTCAAGAAGACGCTCGACCTCGGGGACTTCATCGGGGTCAAGGGGACGCTTTTCAAGACCAAGACCGGCGAGGTGACGCTGCGGGTCCAGGAATTCCAGATGGTCAGCAAGGCGATGCGCCCCTTGCCGGAAAAGTGGCATGGCCTGCAGGATGACGACCAGATCTACCGCCAGCGCTACCTTGACCTGATCAGCAACGAGGAGTCGCGCAACGTTTTCAAGACCCGCAGCCGGATCATCCGCTGCATTCGTGACTACCTTGAGTCACAGGATTTCACGGAGGTGGAAACCCCGATCCTGACTCCTGAGGCAGGCGGAGCGGCGGCCCGGCCGTTCACGACCCACTTCAACGCCCTCGACTGCCCCTTTTACCTGCGTATCGCGCTGGAGCTTTACCTCAAGCGCTTGCTGGTAGCCGGCTATGACCGGGTCTTTGAGATCGGCCGCAACTTCCGCAATGAGGGGCTTTCCCGGCGCCACAATCCGGAATTCACGATGCTCGAAGTCTACCAGGCCTACAGCGATTTCCGGGGAATGATGAAACTCATTCGGGGCATGGTCGGGGCGATTTGCGAAGAGGTCCTCGGCAAGACCACCATTGAGCGGCATGACGGACAGGTCATTGAACTGGGCGGGGAGTGGCGCGAGGCCCGCTACAAGGATCTGGTCATCGAGCATACCGGTGATCCGGACTGGTTCTCCCGCAGCAAGGCCGAAAAGCTCGACTGGTGTGAAAAGGAGGAAATCGAGGTTGATCCGGAGCGCGAAGACTTCGAGGTGACCAATGCCGTCTTTGAAAAGCGCATCGAGCCCACACTGATCCAGCCCACCTTCGTCACCCACTTGCCGAAGGAGCTGATTCCCTTGGCCAAGATTTCCCCGGACGATCCGGAAACCGTCGAGGTCTTCGAACTCTGCATCAACGGGCAGGAGATTGCTCCGGCCTACAGCGAGCAGAATGATCCCTTTGTGCAGCGGGAGCAACTGGAGCGCCAGGCCGGCGAGGAACAGCAGAAGATCGACGAGGACTTCCTCCTCGCCCTTGAGCACGGCATGCCGCCGGCCGGCGGGATGGGCGTCGGGATCGATCGCCTAATCATCATGCTGACCGGTGTGCCGAGCATCCGTGACGTGATTTTGTTTCCGGCGCTGAAGCCCGTGGTGAGGGATTGATGCTGAGATCAAGATTAAGATTAAGGCTAAGATTAAGATTTTATGAAGATGCCGTGGTATATGTACCTTGCCTTGCGGCAGTTGGTACCCAGTGGAAGGCGGCTGGGCTCGGTATTCTTTTTCCTTTCCGTTCTTGGGGTCGGCCTTGGGGTGGCGGTGCTGGTCATCGTCCAGAGTGTCATGGGTGGATTCGGCGAAGTCCACCGGGACCGGATTGTCGATACCTCTGGTCATCTTGACATCAGCGAGGGCGGCTATCCCTTCACGGAGGCCTTCGCCCTTGCCGATTCCCTGCTCGAAGATCCCAGCGTCCTGCACGTGACGCCGTATGCCCGGGGCTTTGTCATGGCCAAACGGGCCAATATTCCCGTCTTCCCGGCCATTTATGGAATGGCCTATGACGAGCAGCCGGTATTTGCGGTCAACAATTACCTGACCTCGGGTTCGATGGAGGACCTTTATGATGACACGGTTCTTGTCAGCCGCAGTCTGGCCCGGCGCCTCGGTGTCTGGGTTGGCAGCACTATCGAGGTTTTCAGCCCGGTGATGATAGACCGACTGCAACAAAATGAAGTTGTCCTGCCGCGGGAGTTTGAAATCGCCGGGATTTACAACATCGACTGGAACCAGGAATACATCCCGGGCATCATTTGCACCCTGCGGACCATGCAGGAACTGTATGGACTTGAGGATGGCGTCCACGGGATTGCAGTCCGCCTGCAGGACGGAGTGGATGAGTATGAAGCGGTGGCCTCTCTCCAGGAACGGGTGGACGAGCGGAAAATGGTCCAGACGTGGAAGGAACGTTGGGCGGACTTCCTCTGGGTGCTCGACCTTGAGAAAACGATGATGCTCTTTCTCAATCTCTTCATCGTCGCGGTGGCGGTCTTTGCCATTGCCATTGCCCAGTTGCTGACGGTTGTCCGCAAGACCCGAGAGATTGGCCTGCTGGCGGTGATTGGGGGCGGGCGACGGGGAGTGGTCGGCATTTACTGCTTCCAGGGATTTTTCATCGGATTGCTGGGAGCCCTGCTGGGGATTGGCTTGGCCATACTCTGCCTCTCCTTCCGGGATCCGATTATCCAGGGCCTGGCAACCATCAGCGGTACGAAGGACACGCTGGTCCGTTTCTACTATTTCACCTACCTTCCGGTGGTCTACGATGTGGGAGAGATTTTCCGCATTGGTGTTCTGGCCGTCATGCTCTCAACCCTTGCCAGCCTGCTTCCGGCATGGCGGGCCGCCCGGCTCAAGCCGGCTGAAACCCTCCGCATCGAGCAATGAGCAAAGGAAGTTCCATCATATTGCAGGCAAACAACTTGCGGAAACACTACCGGAGTGGACCCCGGGAGATCCAGGTGCTGGATGGAGTGACCCTGGAATTGGGAATCGGTGAAACAATCAGCATTCGCGGCGAGTCGGGAAGCGGAAAAACCACCCTCTTGAACATCCTTGCCGGCATCGAGACCCCCGACGAAGGGGAGGTGCACTGGGACGGGACTTCGTTGGGGGACCTTCCGGACTCAAAGCGGCCGGAGATCCGGGCCAGCTACCTCGGGTTTGTTTTCCAGTCCTTCTATCTCATCCCGGAGTTGAATACCCTCGACAATGTCCTTCTGGCCGCCCGCATTTCCGGTCAACCGCTGAAGGAAGCCCGGGAAAAGGCAGAGCACCTGCTGGATGAGCTGGGCCTCGGGGAGCGCCTCCAGAGCCGACCGGAGCAGTTGTCCGGTGGTGAGCGCCAGCGCACGGCGATTGCCCGGGCCCTTGTCAATTCCCCCAAGCTCCTTCTGGCTGATGAGCCGACCGGCAACCTTGATGAAAAGACCGCTGAGCGGGTCATGGAGCAGTTGCTGGCCGCCGTCGAGCGCCACAAGACGGGTTTATTGCTGGTGACGCACCATTCCGGATATGCCGGGCGGACACTCCGCCAGTACCACCTTGAGGAGGGGAGGCTGGTTTAGAAAAGTTATGTAACTTGTTTTTAATCAGAATTTTAGGTTTTAGATTAAGGCTAAGATCAAGATTAAGATTAAGATTAGGATTAAGTAATTAGGGGTTGGGTGCATCCAAATGGGGAGGTGGTGCGTAGAGTAGGGTATGGTTACCTCCAATCTTGCCCTCCGTGAGTCCCTGCCCCTTGACCCGGACCGCCGTATCGCCGAAGCCGTTGTCGAAGGCAATCATCAGGCCTACAACCAGCTCATCGAGCGTTACTGGAGCCGGATTTTTGCCCGCGTTTACCAACTGCTGGGCAACCGTGAAGATGCCGAAGAAGTCACCCAGGATGCTTTCACCAAGGCCTATGAGAGCCTGCCCGGCTTTCGCTGGGAGGCCAGTTTTTCGACCTGGCTCTACCAGATTGCCAGCAATCTTGCCCGCAACCGCTACTGGTATTGGAAACGCCGCCAGCGCGACCGCGGACTCTCCCTTGACCTGCCCCTCACGGAGGATGGTTTCAGCCTCAAGGATATCCTTCCCGATGACGAGGCCGACCCGGGCGACCGGATGCGCTGGAATGAGTTTCAGGAGTCCGTTGAGAATCATCTCGAGCGTCTTCCGGAGGCCCACCGGGAAATCATGTCCATGCGCTTGCTCGAGAACCTCAGCTATGAGGAGATCGGGGAATCCCTTGAAATTCCCATCGGGACGGTCAAGAGCCGCATTGCCCGGGCCCGGAGCTGCCTCAGCCGTTCCCTTGGCCTAAACGGGGAAAGCGTGCACGGATTCGCCCAGGAATTGTCCCGCGGGCGAAGCTGAGTCAGTTGCTCTTCAAGGCCGCCTTTATAAGGGCGTCGGCAGAGGCGGAGGAGCCGAGTTCCTGACTGGCCTTGCGGACCGCCTTGTCGGCTGCATCCATCTTGAAGCCGAGGGTCATAAGGGCCTGGACGGCATCGGAATATGCGCCCGGGGAAGTTGAGCCTTCGGTCCCGGTTGCGGCAGCCGGGGCAGCACTTGCAGACGGCGCGGGCAGGCCGACCTTGTCCTTCAGCTCAATGCAAATCCGTTCGGCGGTCTTCTTGCCGATACCGGGGCATTTGGCGAGAAGGGGGGCATCGCTGCGGGCAATGGCCTCCTGGAGCATCTGGAAGGAGAGCCGGCTCATCAGGTTGAGGGCGATCTTTGGTCCGATGCCACTGACCTTGCTGGTGACGAGATTAAAGAAGTCCCGTTCATCCCGGCTGGCAAAACCGTAGAGGGCCTGGCTGTCCTCCCGGTAAACCGGATGGATGTGCAGACGTACACCTTCACCGATGGGAGGGATCTTTTCCGCGGTCGTTACAGGAACATGAATGCAGTAGCCGACGCCCTGGCAATTGAGGACAACCTCCAGGGGCGTGGATGACTCAACAATCCCTTCAATAAAACTGATCATACGGCGCTTTCTCCGGGAGCGCCCAGCCCGAGGACATCCCGCATGTTGTAGAGGCCCGGCTTCTGGTTGGTCGCCCAATGGGCTGCCCGGTAGGCACCGGAGGCAAATATGCGGCGATCACTGGCCCTGTGGGTCAACTCGATGCGGTCGTTCTCGCCAAAGAAGAAGACGGTGTGTTCGCCAATGACTTCCCCTCCCCGCAAGGCATGCATGCCGATTTCATCGTTGGTCCGCGCCCCGGTATCGCCCTCACGGCCATGGACGCGCCGGTCCTGTTTGAAGGCCGGTGCCGCCTCGATGGCCTCCGCCAAGTTGACAGCGGTCCCGCTGGGAGCGTCCTTCTTGTGCTGGTGATGGATTTCCATGACTTCCGCCTGGTACCGGTCACCCAGAACCCGGGCGGCTGACTCCGTCAGGTGGAAAAGGAGGTTTACCCCGATTGAATAGTTGCCCGCCCAGACAACCGGGATCCGGTCCGTGCAGGCAAGAATGCGGGCCCGCTCCTCCTCCGTATGGCCGGTGGTTCCGATGACCAGGGCAACGCCGTTGGCGGCGCAGGCCTCTGCCAAGTCGGCGGTGGCGGTGTGAAAACTGAAATCAATGGCGACCCGGACATCTTCCAACCCGCCACCGAGATCATCGCCCTGATCCTTCTGGGCCTTGACGACCGCGTTTTCGGATTCGGCGAGGGAGAGGAGGGTCTGCCCCATCCGTCCCTTGTAGCCGCAAATCATGACAGGAAGTTGGTCGCTCATGGTGTCTTCAGGTTGAGGGATTGAAGCAACTCGCCGATTCGGGCCTGGTTGGCTTCCGCTGTCCGGACCAGCGGCAGGCGGACCGTTGGGTGGGGCAGGCGACCCGCCTGGAACATCACTTCCTTGATCGTAACCGGGTTGCCGTCGAGAAAGACCAAGTCCGTCAGGAGGGCTTGCCACTGTGTGAAAAGGCTGTCGGCGGTTGCCTGATCGCCATTGAGGCAGGCGGCGGTCAGGTCCTTGACCACTTCCGGGGCCAGGTTGGAGGCAACACTGATAACCCCTTCGGCCCCGGCGGCAACAAATGCCGGAACAAGCCCGTCGTCCCCGCTGAGGACAGTCACTTCCGGGCAAGCCTGGCGCAGTTCACCGACCCGGCTGACTTCACCCCCGGCCTCCTTGATCGTCCTTACATTGGGGCAGGCCTCCGCCAGGCGGGCGACGGTTTCTACCCCGATTTCAATTCCACAACGTCCCGGAATGGAATAGAGGACAATCGGCTTGTTGGTGCTCTTGGCGATTTTCTCAAAGTGACGGAAAACCCCCTCCTGACTGGGCTTGTTGTAGTAGGGAGCCACCTGCAGAAAGGCATCTGCCCCGGCCATGTCCGCGGCCCGGGTCAGTTCAAGCGCTTCTTCTGTGCTGTTGGCCCCGGTTCCGGCAATGACCGGAACGCGCCCCGCGGCGGCCTCGACCACCGCCTCGATGACCCGGATGTGCTCATCCGTGGCAAGGGTGGGGGATTCACCAGTGGTCCCGACAGGGACCAGCCCGTCAATGCCACTGGCGACCTGGGATTCCACCAATGATCCAAGCGTCTGCCAGTCGATTTGGCCGGCTTCGTCCATCGGGGTCACCAATGCTGTAAAAACCCCGCGAAATATCTGATTTGAAGACATATAGTGCTGCTAAATAAAATGAATTTGCCACCGTATGTAGGCACCGTTTAGATTTCAAACGCTAATTTGCCATGTCTGAAACGCTTGAACTTTTTAACAACTTGCTGCAGCTCGCCGTGGATAACGGGGCCAGCGATGTGCACGTCAAAACCAACAAGCCGGCTCTTCTGCGAATTGACGGCCACCTTGAGCCCATTGATATGGATCCGCTGGGGGTGAACCAGATCCTCGCCTTCGTGGAGGACTCCTGTCCGCCCCAGTTTGTCGAGCGCTGGCAGACCGACAACCAGATCGACTACAGCTACCGGCTGCCGGATGTCGGCCGCTTCCGTGTCAACGCCTTCTACCAGCGCGGGACGCCCAGCATGGTTTTCCGCTACGTCAAGGACCGACCGCCGAGCTTTGAAAGCCTGAACCTCGATCCGAAGCTGTTCACGGACCTTTGTGATGAGAATGACGGCATCATGCTCGTTTGTGGACCGACCGGCAGTGGTAAAAGTTCCACCCTCGCGGCCATGCTCAACTGGATCAATCTCAACGTGGACAAGCACATTGTCACCCTTGAGGATCCCATTGAGTTTACTTATTCCGACATCAAGTCGAGTTTCGACCAGCGGGAGGTGGGCATTGATACCCCATCCTTCCTTCACGGCATGAAGAGTGTTCTCCGCCAGGACCCGGACATGATTCTCATCGGGGAAATGCGTGACGCTGATACATTTGACACAGCCCTGACGGCGGCGGAGACCGGCCACTATGTCTTCGGCACCCTGCACAGTTCCAATGCCCAGCAGGCCGTGCAGCGACTCTTTGAATACTATCCGCCGGACCAGCATGCCGGTCTGCGGCGCATGGTTGCCAGTACCCTGCGGGCCACCATCACCCAGCGGTTGATTCCGGCCCTCGAGGGAACCGGTCGCCTGCCCGTGCTGGAAGCCTTCGTCGTCGACACCCTGGCCCGGACTATCCTCCAGGAAGGCAAGTTCGAGAAGATCCCGGCGGTCATTGAGGCCAGTAAGGATTCCGGTTCCCGTTCCTTCAATCAGGATCTTTACCGCCTGATCAAGGAGGGACTGGTCAGCAAGCAGGTCGGCCTTGAGGCCTCACCCAATCCGAAGGCACTGGAAATGAACCTCAAGGGCATCTTCCTCTCGGAAGGTGGCATCGTCCAGTAGGTCCTTCAGCAAGAACCCTTTTCAGGAAGGCTTACCGGTAAGCCACGCTTCCCGAAATCTCATCGGGGAAGGAAACATATGGCAGGTCGTCGCGTGAATTGGCGATTTTCTTGAAGGGCCGTTGCAGGAAGGTGATCCCTTCCTCCATCGTGGTGCTGGGATAAAAAAGGTAGCGGGTGTCGGTCAGGATGGCGAGGCGGCCGGCTTCATAGACCGGGCGGAATTCCCCGCTGCTCACCGGGCTGAGGATAAAGGACCCCAGTGAACCACTTTGGATGTCGTAGTAATTCCAGGTATTGTCATCCCGCAATTCGATGATCATTTCACCGTCGCGCATCCGGGTGGCGTAAATTCCGGCATATTGAACCGTCAGGTTCTGCACTTGCTTGCTGTCACCAATTTCCACGGCCTCCGGTTCGGGCATGAACTGGGAGCTCTCCTGCATGAATCCGATGACAAACTTTATCGTCAGGGCCAGGGTGACAACCGCGGCCACGGCGACAACGTATTCCAGCGTTTGTACGAGGGGGGTGCGTAATTGCTCTCCTGTTTCCGCAACCGTGGGGGCAAAGAAAGTGGTCAAGTAATCGGTGAGTTCCGACTCGGCTATAGCCACATTCTGGTAGTTGGCATTACGCGGGTCCGAGACCTCCACCACCCCGTTGCTGAGGGTGACGTTGAGCCGTCGTCCCCCCGACTCGAGGATGAAAAGCCCATTCGCGTCGTGGGTGTTTTCCTCGATGATATTGCCGATGATGGAGACAACTTCATCCGGGCTCAGTTCCCCGCGCTGGCGCCGCTCCTTCTGCTCCGTGGCAATGCCCCAGAACTCGCCCAATCCTTCTGTCCATACCGTCAGTTTCAACGTGGATGATTCCATGGGCCAAGGAAACCAACTGCCATACCGCTTGTCCAGTGGGAACCCGGGAGCGGGGGCACTTTTACAAATATCTTAAATTAGGTATGGAAATTAAGGCTATTAGCAGAGCTTACGATTTCTAAATTTTCTTGATGACATAACCAAAACTGATAATAAAACACACACACTATTAGAATATCTGGTTATGTTGATAGGGAGCGTAGAGAAAGCGGGAGAATTTGATTTTCCCGGCAAGCAAGCCGTCGTGATATACGTCCGCGGTTGCAATCTGCGCTGCTCCTACTGCGGTTATGCCAGCCTTTTGGGTGACTGCGATACCGAAAGCGGGCATGACTGGAATTTTGTGGAGAATTACCTCCGGAAGCGACTCGACCGGATTGACGGGGTGGTTTTCAGCGGCGGGGAGCCGACCTTGCAGGAAGACCTGAAGGCCTGCCTGGAAAAAGCGAAAGCCCTCGGTCTGGCGACCAAGCTGGACACAAATGGAACCAAACCGGATGTCCTGCGGGAGCTGCTGGTTGAAAACCTGGTCGACTATGTGGCCATGGACGTAAAGGCCCCCTTAGCCAACTATCCCGGCCTGGTGGGACGTCAGATTGACACGGAGCTCATCCGGACCAGCGTCTGGATTGTCAAGCAGTCGGGAATTCCACATGAGTTCAAGACGACCGTGGTACCCGGCCTGCACACGACCCGTGAACTGAAGGCGATCGCTGAGCTGGTACATGGGGCGGACCGGTTTGTGGTCCAGGACTTTGTTTCCTCCAATCCCCTGCGTTCGGAACTGCAGGGGCGACCGGCATTCCCCCACAAACCGCTTGAGGACATCCGGAACTATATTGAGCGCCGGGTGAAGAATTACGAAATCCGCCATACCGACAAGGCCCGGCCGATGCCAGTGGCTCGCCGGCGGATGCGACAACGAACCCTGACCGTTTGATGAAGAAAGACTTTAATCGGCTCCTACACCGATAACCCAAATACAGAGAGAGAGAAGTGGCCAAGTAAATTGGCCTTGATATCCCCCGGCCTGAGAAACCGGGGGATTTTTTTAGGCAAGATTGCCTGAGCCGATGGAGACTTCGCCGCTGTGGAGGAGCATGGTGGAGCCATCCTCCCGTTCCAGGCGGAGGGAGCCGGCGTTGTTGATGCCGAGCACCCGGCCCCGGATGTCCCCGGCCTCGACGACCTGGCCCCGAAGGTAATCGTATTCGGGCCAGAGGGCGGCCAACTCATCGACATACTGGTCGTCGAGGTATTCCTGGACAGCAGAGGCGAGGCAGTGCACGAGGCTGTGGGCGAGGCGGGAAAGGTTGATGGCCTTGCCCGTGTTGAGGGCGAGGGAACTGGCCATATTGGCAATATCCTCCGGGAAGTCGGCCTCCCGGGCATTGACGTTGAGCCCAAGTCCGAAAATGAGGTCCCGAGTCTGTTCGGCATCGACCCGGGCCTCGGTCAGCATCCCGGCGATCTTGCGGTCATGGAGGATGAGGTCATTGGGCCACTTGATGAGGACGGGAAGGGCAAACTTGTCGCGCAGCAGCTGGCAGATGCGCATGCCAAGCCAAAGGGTAATGGTCTGGAGCCGGGACGGGGGCAAGGTGGGCCGGAGGGCAATGGAAAGGTAGATGTTCTTCTTCTCCGGACTGAACCAATTTCTCCCGCGCCGGCCGCGGCCGGCGGTCTGCTCATCGGCGGCGACAAAGAAGGGGGTGGTGCGGCCCTTGGATAATTCCAGTTCAGCGAGGCTGTTGGTGCTATCGACCTCAGTGAGGGCGATGTAGGAATCGAAGAACGGGCAGGGATTGTCCTCCAGGAGGGCGGCGAAGAGGGCGGGGTGGAAGGTTACCGGTTCCGCTTCCAGCCGGTAGCCCTTGTTGCGGATAGCGGAGAAGGTAAAGCCCTCCTTGCGCAGGGTTTCCAGATGGTTATGGACGCTGACCCGGGACAAACCGAGCGAATCCCCGATTTCCGTACCGGAGACAAACTGCCCCCCGGCACGGATGAAGGAAAGGAGTACTTTAGCGTCCAGGTTCATGGTGTGGTTAATTCCAGTCGAGCCCGATGTCCTTCCAGGTGGATTGATGGACTGTCGCGCCGGTGGAGATGAAATCCAGCCCAATATTGGCAAGGGTTGGCAAATTGTCGAGAGTGATACCGCCACTGGCCTCGGTGGCGGCCTTTTGACCGATGAGGCCAACGGCTTTCCGCAGGTCATCGACCTGGAAATTATCGAGGAGAAAGACATCCACACCCGCCCCGAGGCCGGGAGGAATCTGCTCGAGGGCATCCACTTCCAGTTCGACGAGCAGCTCCGGCCATTTCCCGCGCGTGTTGCGGACGAGGTCGGCGAGGGCGGGACCGTGCTGCGCGCCTTCGGCGGCGAGGTGGTTATCCTTCAACATGACCCGGTCAAAGAGTCCGATGCGGTGGTTGAATCCCCCGCCGCAGGCAACGGCATATTTCTCGAGAACCCTGAATCCAGGAGTGGTCTTGCGGGTATCGAGGAGCCGGGTAGGGGAATCCCCGAGGGCATCAACGTACCGGTGGGTCATGGAGGCGACCCCGGAGAGTTTTTGAAGGAAGTTCAGGAGCACCCGTTCTGCTTGAAGAAGGAGGCCGGAGGGGCCTTTCAGTGTCCCGAGACTTGTCCCGGTCGGGCAGTGCTGACCGTCCTCGACGGCCGCCTTGAACTGCCCGCCTTCGCCGTAGGCTGAAAGAATGAGGGGGATGAGCGGCAAACCGCTGACGACGAGGTCCTCCCGTGCCATCAGGCGCGCGGAGGCTGGCTGGTCACCTTTCCCGAGTGCCTTGCTGGTGACGTCGCCGGACTGGGCGGGCTGCCGGGCGAGGCCGAAGCCGGCCAGGTCCTCCGCCCGGGCCATGCGGACAAGGGAGCTGATGGCCGAGGGGTCGAGGTCCTCCCAGCTCAGGCGGAAAGCAATCCGGTCAGCAATGAGCGGTGCGCTCATTTGAGTTCCCCGTGACCACGGATGAGATACTTGTAGGTCGTCAACTCGTTGAGCCCCATGGGTCCGCGGGCATGCAGTTTGTCGGTGGAAATCCCGATTTCCGCCCCGAGCCCGAATTCGAATCCGTCGGTGAAGCGGGTGGAGACGTTCCAGTAGACCGTTGCGGAGTCGACTTCGGTCTGGAACTGGCGGGCGGCGTCCGGGTCTTCCGTGAGAATGGCATCACTGTGGCCGGAGCCATAGGTATTGACAAAATCAATGGCTGAGCGCAGGTCGGGGACCGTCTTCACGGCGATGACCATATCGAGATATTCCGTGTCGTAGTCCTCCTCGGTCGCCATTTTGTAGGGGATGTTCCCGAAGGCTTCGAGTTCCCTGGCCGCCGGCTCGTCAACCCGCAACTCGACGCCCTGTTCCTTGAGGGCCTTGGCCACAAGGGGAAAGGTGGAACCGAGAAGGCTTTCGTGCACAACCAGGTTTTCCGCGGCATTGCAGACACTGGGCCGCTGGCACTTGGCATTGACCGTGACCTTGATAGCCGTCTGGCGGTCAACATCCTTGTCGAGGTAGACGTTGCAGACGCCCTTGTAATGCTTGATGACCGGCATGCGGGCATTTTCGGACACAAAACGGATCAGCCCCTCACCGCCGCGGGGAATGAGGCAGTGGATGCAGTCATCCAGTTTCAGGAGGACATTGAGGGCGTAGCGGTCGACGGTCGGGACCAGCTGGACAACATCACCGGGCAGGCCTGTTTCCTCAAGGGCCTTCTGGATGACCCGGGCCAGGGCCATGTTGCTGTGATAGGCTTCCCGTCCACCACGAAGGATGGTGGCATTACCACTCTTGAGGCAGAGCACCGCACAATCGATGGTCACGTTGGGACGGGACTCGTAGATAATGCCAACAACCCCGATGGGGACGCGGACCTTTTCAATGGAAAAGCCCTTCTTGTGGGTTTTCTGCTCAAGGATGGCGCCAACCGGATCCTCCAATGCAGCCACCTGCCGGGTGCCCTCGACCATTCCCCGGATGCGTTCCGGTGTCAGGCGGAGCCGGTCGAGGAGGGCATCAGACAGGCCCAGCGAGGCACCGGTCTGCAAGTCCTTTTCATTTGCCTCCAGTAGCATGGGCAGGGTTTGCGGAGCTTCCAGGAGTTCGGCGATGCGGATCAACGCATCGTTCTTCTGCCGGGTGCTCAACGCGGCCAGTTGCCGGGAGGCCCGTAAGGACCGTGCAGCAATGTCACGGATGGCACTTTCTACCTCATTCTCGTTCATGATGAATGGGTTTTGCCGCAAACTGCCCGTCGAGGCAAGCGGCGGTTTACTTTAAATCGGCCAGCACCCGCTGCCAGGTTTCCTCGGGCAGCTCGGCCCCGATGATCTGGACAATCTCGGCCCCAAGGCGGGCACCCCATTCGGCACAGACCTCCAACGGTTTGCCGTGGAGCCAGCCGGTGAGGAATCCAGCAGCCCAGTAGTCACCCGCTCCGGTTGTATCAACGGCCTCAACCCTGGCGACCGCCGGACAGTGGATGGCCTCGGTACCTCGGGCCAGCCAGGCGCCCTTGGCCCCTACCTTGACCACTGCCAGGTCGCTGTATTCCGCTAGTTTGACGGCGAGATCACCCGGTTCAGCGGGGGATCCATTGAAGGCTGCGGCTTCCTCCTCATTGGCAAAGACAAGATCGACGTATTCGCTGAGGAGGATGGGCAGGGAATCGCGGGCAGCCTCGACCACTTCATAGGAGGCGAGGTCCAGACTGATGGAGCAATTGGCTTCCTTGGCGCTCTTGAGGACCTTCAGCATGAGGTCGGGATTAAAGAGCAGGTAACCCTCGATGTGGGCATGGGTGCAGCCGACAAAATCAGCCGGGGTGATATCCTCCGGGGAAAGCGTCGCGGCGGCCCCGAGGTCGGTTCGCAGGGTGCGTTCCGAATCCGGGGTGATGAGGCTGAGGCAGCGGCCATTGGCGATATCGCCAGTCTTGAATCGGCTGATGTAACCGCCGAGGGCTTTCAGGCTTTCCTTGCAGAAGGCACCGCCTTCCCCCATGCCAACCTTTCCGATGAAGGTGGTGCGGAGGCCGAGCCGGGCAGCCGCGAAGATGGTATTGCCGGCCGAACCACCGGGGGCCTCAGTACGCGGACCAGGGAGCTGCCCGAGCCATTTGCCGATGGTTTCGCCATCGGTCAGGACCATGCCTCCCTTGCCACCGCCCACGATTTCCAGAAAGGAATCCGGTACCTGGGCGAGGATATCAATAATCGGGGAGCCGACACCAACGAGTTCGTATGTTGTATTTAACATATGTGAGAGGCTTTCAGTTTTAAGGGGTTCAAGGTGAGTCTGGCAAATAGGCCAAATGAAATCAATGCCATTACTTCACTCTGAAACGGTGAGGGAGTTGACCAGCAGGGGCTCGTCATCCACCTCAATGAGTATCTGGTACACACCGGGTGTATCAAAAACAAGGTTCCGGAGCTCGTTGATGAGGTTGATCTTGTCGAGGGGATTGCGGGACTCGAAAGGCCGCTCGACAATCTTGCGGATGGACTCCATGTCCTGCCCGTAGGAGAGCCGGAGCTGGTGCTTGCCCGGCTTGAGATCGGTCAAGGTGAGGAACCAGACCATTCGCGGGTGGGTGGCGGGAAATTTGCGGGCCCGCAGGTTGGAGAAGCAACCGAGCAGGTAATGCTTGCCGGTTGCCGGATCAATGTGGACCGAATCGCAGGTGACCCATGTCAGAAGTTGGGGTTTGACTGCCATGATGGGAATTGTCTCCCGATGCAGCTGGCTTGTCCACCGCAAAGGGCAATCTACTTGCCGATACTGATACCACCGCGTCGAGGATCACCAATGCCGCTGAATCCGGACTTGTCCGACCATGCGACCGAATGGGCCCCGCCGAAGAAGAGATTTGGCACAGAGTGCTCCACCAGCGGCCATGGGAGGGACTGATCCAGCTCGCGGAGCAATTGGGCGGCCCCGGTCTCCGCATGCAACTCACCGTTTTCCCAGTGCAGGCGCGGGGCCTCGACGGCCTCCGCCAGGGAAAGCCGATGGTCGATAAGGTGCCTGAGGATTTGCAGGATGGTGGAGCGGATGCGGTTTGAGCCCCCGGAGCCGGTGGCGATGCGACTGCCATCGGCGAGCCGGGCGAGTGTGGGGGCCATCATGGAGGAAAGCCGGGTATCGGGTTTCCATGTGCCGAGCCCCTCCGGCTGCAAGTCATCCTCCCCGAGCATGTTGTTGAGCATGAAGCCGGTGCCGGAGGGGATGATTGCCGAGCCGGCCCCGTTGCTGGTTGTCATGGCGATTTCGTTGCCATCCCCATCCATGATGGAGATGTGGGTCGTGCCCATGGACTGGACCTGCTCGAGGGCATGCGGAAAGAGCTGTGCCGCTGCGCCGGCCACATCTTCATTCAGTTGGAAAGCCTTCTGGAGCAGGATGCCGTCCTCCTCGTCGAGCTGCCGTGAGCCCTCTTGTGAACGCAGCAGGCTCATCAGGCGTAGCGGTTCCGCCCAATCCAACCAGGCAGACCGGCCCTGGACGGGGAAGCTGCCCGAAGCGGCCTTTCCGCGGGAAAGCAGTCCGATGGCAATGAGTGTACCGCCCATGGAGGGGGGAGGATTGAGCCAGACCGTGGAACCATTGCGGCGAATCTCGAGGGGATCACGGACTTCCACCTTATAGCGGGTAAAGTCCTCCCGGGTCAAATGGCCCTCATGCTGCTGGCAGTAGTCGGAAATGATGCGGCCAATGTCCCCTTCGTAAAACCACCGTGAGCCTTCCGCAATGAGGGCGTCGATAAAGACCTCAAAATCGTGGTTGAGGAACCGTTCCCCCTCGCGAAGGCATCCCGTTTGTTCCCTCCTCGATTGAAAAAGCCGGCGCGAGTCCGGGGTGGCGAGATAAAGGTCCTTCACCACCTTAAGCAGGGTCGCGGCATGCTCTGTAATGATTAAGCCATTACGGGACAGTTCAAGTGCGGGAGCAGCGCATTCCTCAAGGGGGAGGCGGCCATGGGTTTCCTGGATCTGGAGAATTCCGGCGACGCAGCCCGGGGTGGCAACCGTTCCCGCACCGAGGTGGAATATCTGGGTGGTCGAGCCAAAGTCGGCCTCAAGGGGATAGGCGTGCCCGTCCGGATTTGCCCGGAGGGGCGTCTGGGAGAAAAAGTCGTACAAGCGGGGCGGGCTGGAGGCCGGGGCGACCATGGCGAAGCCGCTCCCTCCGGGGGAGGTCAGGACCGGTTCGGCAAGGCAGGCCGCCAACCAGCCGGAGAGGGCGGCATCAAAGGCATTCCCTCCCGCATCGAGGGCGTGGCGGGCGGCATCGGCGGTCAGTGGATGGCCGGCCGAGATGATGTAGCGTTTGGCCATGGTTGAAAGGATGCGAAAATTCCCGTTTGTGTGAACACATTTTCGTCCAATGTTTTTTGCAGTTGAAGGAAGACCCTCGAGCCTCCTATTATCCGGTCATGTCGATCGAAACCTTCTGGACCCGCACTTTTGACATGGGGACGCTCAGTTTCACGCCGCTGTCGATCCTGCTCGGGTTCATTCTGGTCATTCTGACCCTTATTCTGCAAAGGCTGCTCAAACGACTCCTGACGAAGCGCTTCTTCCCGCGTTTCAACATGCATCCGGGCCTGGCCAATGCTTATTCCACGCTCATTGGCTACATTTTCCTGATTGTCTCCCTGATGCTGATTCTCCCGATCACGCTCGACGGGTTCAACTGGGCGACGCTTTCGGTCATCCTTGGGGCGGTCTCCTTTGGTGTCGGTTTCGGGTTAAGGAACATCGCGGACAACTTCGTCAGCGGCCTGATCATCCTCTTGGAGCGCCCGATCAAGGTTGGGGACCGGGTCAGCATCGACGAGACCAACGGGACCATCACGTCCATCCGGGCGCGCAGCACGACCATCCGGACCAACGACAATATCGAGGTCATCGTCCCGAATTCCCGCTTTATCTCGGCCGCGGTGATCAACTGGAGCCACAGTGACAACCAGGTACGCTTCCGTCTGCCGGTCGGGGTGCATTACAACAGCGATGTCAATCAGGTGAAGGAAGTCCTTGAGAAAGCGGCCGATTCGCATCCCGGGGTGATGAAGAACCCCCCGCCCTCGGCCAAGTTCATTGCCTTCGGGGACTCCTCGCTCGACTTTGAAATCTGGGTCTGGACCGTTGAGTGGACCCTGCAACCGACTTCCTTCAAGAGCGAACTGTACTATATCATCTGGGACCACTTGAAGGAGGCGGGCATTGAAATTCCCTACCCGCAGCGCGATCTTTACCTCAAGGAAGTACCGGACAGGGCACGCCCCGAGTTCCAACCGGAATAGGCCATGAAACGCAAGGAAGTGAATGCAGTAATGCTGGGATTGGGCTGGATGGCCTCGCTCGGCGTGGTCTTCGTCCTCGGCATCCTGTCCGCATTCGCTTTTCATCTTGGTCCCGGGGCTGACAGCTCCGGTTCGAGCGACCTGACCCTCGGGCAGCGTGAGCTGATGCTGATCATCGAGCGCTACACCGGTACGGCCGCTGACATCAGCAGCATCATGTCGGTGGGTTCCGGGGATGGCCTGACGGAGCAGATGGAGAACACCCTCCGGGCCATCATGCGTTCCGGTGACCGTGATGAGCGCGCCATGGATGCGGAACGGCTGGCCCGTGGATTGCCTTCGCGGAAGGTGATGGCGGCAATTAAATTCCTGCAGGAAATTCCCCCGAATCCCGGCCGGAACCAGGTCCTGGGGAAATTTCTGGAATCCTGGGCGAGCGAGGACGGTCGGCGGGCAGTAGCCTTTGCCTCCTCCCTGGCCTCGATTCCGGAGCGTGAATTGGCGACCCAGGCGGCCTTGCGTGGCTGGAGCCGTGAAAAGGCGGCAGATGCCTGGGCCTGGGTCATTGAGCAGGCCGGCAATTCACGCCGGGCCGAGCGCTGGCTGGAAGTTGTTGTTTCCAGCCTCTCGGCCGATGACAGTTCCGTGGCCTTCCAGTTGCTCGAGCAAATGGCTGAGTCGGATTTTCGCCACCGGATGGCGGTGGTGGTGATGGACCGCATCCTGCAAAGCCTGACCCCGCGTGAAGCCATTGCCTGGCTGGGCGAGTTTCCGGCCAGCTCGAGTCCCTATGCGGCCGCCTACCTTGCTGTTACCTGGGCGACTGCCGAGCCTGAAGCCGCAGCCCGCTGGATGCGTGGCGCCTTTCCGGGCCAGATTGCCGGAATGGGGGATGTCCTGCGAGAGTGGGTCTATGTGGATCCGGAGGCCGCTGCCGAATACGCGTGGCGCAATTACTCCGGGGAAGCCCGGCGGGAGCTGATGGATGTCGTCTCCGATGAATGGATTGCCAATGACGGACCGGCCCCGCTGGCCGGCTGGCTCAATACCCATGGGCCCGACTCCACCCTTGACGGTGCCATCGCCCGGTTGGCCCTGAGCACGGCTGAATTTGATCCCGCTACGGCGCTTGTGTGGGCGCAATCCGTCTTTGATCTGGATGAGCGGAGCATGCTGGAGATCCTCATTGGCCGGCAATGGATCCGCGCTGCCCCAGAGGAAGCTGCCGCCGCCCTGCCGGTGTTGCTAGAGAGCGAGTCCTCACGGGCGGCCCTGCTGGAACCGGTTGAGGAGATCTATTATTCGGAAGAAAACCTGGGACTTCCGGTTGATGAAGCCCCCCTTGAAGCCGTCCCGGTTCAATAGCGCGGGACGCCGGGGTCGATCTGCAGCGACCAGGCCTCGATGCCCCCCCGGACGCTCTGGACATTTGGCAAGCCAGCCTGGCGGAGAAAGTGGGCCACTCGCAGACTGCGCATGCCGTGGTGGCAATAGACGAGAAGATGCTTGTCCTTTGGCAGGGAATCCCAGCGTAACGGAATCTCTCCGATGGGAATATGGAGGTCATTGCCGATGTGGCAAAAGGCCCGCTCGGAGGGCTCGCGGACATCCAGGAGGAGCGGGGCATCCCCGCTCTTCAAGCTGGTGGCTGTCTCGCTGACATCGATCTCCAGGGGAAGGCCTTGCTGCTCTCCGGCTTGGTTCAATGCGTCCATGGGAGGAGAGCTATGGTCACTTTTTCCGATTCGGCAATGCCACAAGGCATTAAATATGGGCGGACTTTCCATTGCCATTTGGGAGGAAGCTCTCCACCTTGCCTCCCACAATGAGTGAAAACAGATACGTTGTCATAATGGCGGGGGGAAAGGGGGAACGGTTCTGGCCACAGAGCCGGCTGGCCCGGCCCAAGCACCTGCTGCCGATTGTCGGGGATGAGCCGATGCTGACCCAGACGGTCAAGCGCCTTGAAGGCCTGGTGCCGCCGGAGCGGGTGATTATCATTACCAACAGCGAGCAACGGGAGGCGGTGCTGGAGACTTGTCCCATGTTGCCGCCGGAAAACGTCATTGCCGAGCCCGTGGGGCGCGATACGGCTGCCGCGGTCGGCTTGGCGACGGTGCTGGTGGCAGACCGCAATCCGGAGGGCTGTTTCGCAATGCTGCCGGCGGACCACATCATCCAGGACAAGGCGGGCTTCCAGTCTGTCCTGGAAAGCGCTTTTGGGGCTGCGGAGCAGGCTGACACGCTGGTGACAATCGGCATCCAGGCAGCCTATCCGGCAACCGGTTATGGCTACATTCACCGGGGAGCGGTGGAACAGGAGATTGCCGGGCGCCCGGTTTATGCGGTGAAGGCTTTCCGCGAAAAGCCGGATCTGGCAACCGCGACGTCCTATGTGGAGTCGGGGGAGTACTACTGGAATGCGGGCATGTTCTTCTGGCGGGTGCCGGTGATTTCGGCCGAGTTCGAGCAACACACCCCGGGCCTGTGGGCGGCGCTGGGGGCCATTCGTTCCGGACTAGCCGCCGGGGAGTCACTGGATGCCCTGTTGGCTGAACACTATCCGAACCTGGAGAAGATATCGGTCGACTTCGCAATCATGGAGAAGGCGGCATCGGTCCAGGTGGTGGAATCGTCCTTCGACTGGGATGACGTCGGGGAGTGGCCCGCGGTGGAGCGGCATTATCCGAAGGATGCCCAGGACAACGTGTCCAAGGGAGAAGTGGTGGTCCATGACGGCAGTGGCAACATCGTGGTCAACGATGGGACCCACCTGACAGCAGTTGTCGGGGTGGACAACCTGATCGTCGTGCAGACACCGGACGCCACCCTGGTCTGTCCCAAGGATAAGGCCCAGGAAATCAAGGATTTGGTCAAGCTGCTGGGCACCAAGGAAGGCCTGAAGCATTTATTGTGAGGACGCCTATGCGCTGCCTTGGGATTGACTACGGTGAAAAGCGGATCGGCCTTGCCTGGGGCGATGAGCTGGGCGTGGCCACCCCCCTGCCGGCAGCGACTGAAGGGACCGCTGATCAGCGCCTTGAGCAAATCAGCCGTCTGGTCGAAGAGCGCAAGGTGACAGACTTGGTTGTTGGCTATCCCTACAACATGGACGGGACGGTCGGTTTCAAGGCGGAGGAAGTGGATGCCTTCATTGGCATCCTTGAAGAACGCTTCTCCCTGCCGGTGCACCGGGTCGATGAGCGCCTGACCTCCCACAAGGTGGAGTCCGATCTTGGCCTCAGCGGGAAGAAGGAGCGTGCCCTGCGCAAGACCGGTATTGTCGACTCCGGGGCGGCAACCCTGATCCTGCAGGACTGGCTGTCGATGCAGGTGACCCCGCCGGACTTCGAACCCTTCGAGGACGAGGAGGACTGAGGGATGCGCTGGAAATGCACCTGTGCCTACGACGGGACGCAGTATGAAGGTTGGCAGGTCCAGCCAAGCGGGAATACCGTGCAGGACTTTATCGAGCGACGGCTCCGGGTCATCCTCAAGCAACCAGTGACGGTCTACGGTTCCGGGCGGACGGACAGCGGGGTGCATGCGCGGGGACAGGTCTTTCACTTTGACGGGGACTGGGCCCATGGCCCGGAAGCGCTGATCAAGGCCTTGCGGACCGGTTATCCTGACAGCATCCAGGTCTACCATGCGGAGGTGGCTGAGGATGATTTCCATGCCCGCTACTCGGCTATTGGCAAGCGCTATGTCTACCAGTTCTTCGAGGGATTTGCCGGACCATTTGAAACACGCTGGTGCTGGTCGACCGGGAACCGGCGGCTGGATGTTCAGCGCATGAACGAGGCGGCCGTGACCCTCATCGGCCGGCACGATTTTTCCTCCTTCACGGCCAATCCCGGCGAGCAGCGGGATGATGACCCGGTCAAGGACTTGCGCGTCCTTGAGGTGACCCGGGAAGGGGAGCGGGTATTCCTGCGGGCGGAAGCCGATGGCTTTCTCTACCGCATGGTACGGAGCCTCGCCGGTTGCCTCTTTGACGTCGGGATCGGGAAGCTGGAACCCGAGCAGATGAGCCAGATTCTGGAGAGCCGTAAGCGGACCAACACAGTCCAGACGGCTCCCGCCGAAGGCCTTTTCCTCGACCGGGTATTTTATTGATGGGAGCTAGAGCAGCGGGGACAGCAAACGCACGCCCCTGGCCGCGAGGCGGAAGAAAATGCTCCGGGTCGCCAGCGGATCCACCGGATCCTCGGTAGAATTGGCGAAGTCCCTGGCCATTTGCTGATGGCAGGTCTCAATGATTGCCTTTTCGTGCATCAGGAGGGTGGACTCGAAATTTATCCGGAATGAGCGGTTGTCGAAATTGACCGTGCCGACTGAGAGCAGGTTGTCGTCCATGAGGAGCATCTTGCTGTGGAAGAATCCGGTGTTGTAGCGAAAAAACCGCACCTTGTTCAATTGGGGGAGGGCGCTGAAGTAGAAGGAACTGACCCAGACCATAAGGTGGTCGCGCTGGGCCGGCATGAGCACGCGGACATCAACCCCGCGCAGGGTAGCCAATTGCAGGGCGATAATGACCTCCTCCGAGGGGACGAAGTAGGGACTGTGGATCCACAAGCGGCGCTCAGCCCGGTTGATGAGATGCACATAGGCGAGCGTGCAGGTATCCTCCGGATCGCTGGGTCCGGTGGAGAGGCAGAGCGCTTCAACCGCCCCCCCGGTCTCAGAAGGCACATCCCAAGTCAGTTCCGGCATTTCCCGGGTTACCCAATACCAGTCCTCGAGGAAGGAGAGTTGTATGGCGTTGATGGCGGACCCGGTGATGCGGGCATGGGTGTCGCGCCATGGACCGACTTTGGGATCCTTTCCGACGTATTCCCGCCCGATGTTGTGTCCCCCAATCCAGGCTTCACGGCCATCAACGACGACCACCTTGCGGTGATTGCGGAAGTTGAGGCGGAGACGCCCTCGCAGTGTCCTGCCCGGTGAGAAGCGGCCAATCTTGAGCCCGGCTTCCTCCAGTTCATGGAAGAAGGGCTTCTTCAAGTCGATGGATCCGATGGCGTCGACCATGAAATAGACCCGGACCCCTTCACGTGCCTTGGCCTTGAGGACCTTGAGGAACTTGCGCCCCTCCTCATCGTCGCGGAAGATGAAGAACTGGAAGATGATGTAGTCGCGGGCGGTCTGGATGTCGGCCAGCATGCCGTCAAAGGTTTCCCGGCCGGTAAAGAACACGCGGACATCGTTTCCCTCGGTCATGCGTGTGTTGGCCAGTCCTTCGAGGAGAGCCCACTTGGTGGCGGGTTCATTGACGGCCCGGACCGCCTTGACCGGGTGGTTGCGGGCAAACTCAAGATCGACCTTGCGACGGGCCTCGATGTAGGAATGGAGGCGGTTCCTGCCGAAGACAAGGTAGATGGGGACCGCAGCCAGGGGCAGCAGAATGAGGCTGATAACCCAAGCGATGGTCCCGTGGGTGGAACGGTTGGTGAGGATGACACGGGCGGCCAGGACGAGTCCAGCCACCTGGAAAAAGAGCAGTGCAGCGGCAATGGCCCATTCCCATAATCCGTTCATGAAGGTGTCCGGCATGCCTTCAATCCATAGTGAGTTATTCACTGAAAGCGACCCCAAATCGTTCCCCTTGCGCTTGACCCGGAGGGCGATCCCGATTCCTCATTACGGGATTATGAAATTGGGACCAGTCCCTTTAATGATGATTATGGCCTGCGCCATCCCCGGAACTGTCCAGGCGGAGGTGCTCCGGGTGGGTGTGAGTGTTCTTCCCTTGGAAGAGCTGGTGGAAAGCATTGGCGGGGAAAGTGTGGAGGTGATGTCCCTGCAGCAGGCGGGTGACAGTTGCTCCATATTCGAGCCGCGGCCCTCAACCATTCGCTGGCTCTCCGGGGCAGATGTCTTTTTCCGGGTCGGGGCGGGTTATGAACCGGCAATCCTGGAAAAGGTGGAAAGCCGTTTTCCTCAGCTCACGGTCCTTGATCTGCGTCTGGCGGTCCCGGTCCTGGCACTGGGCGAGCATGCCCATCACGACCATGAGCATCATGCCTGCGCATCCTGTGCCAGCCATGCCAGTGAGGCGACTGATCCCCATATCTGGCTGGATCCCCTGCGGCTGGCCGACATGGCCCGCTGGATAGCCGTCCGCCTTGGCGAGCTGCGCCCACAGGAGAGGGGAAAGTTTATCCGGGCAGCAGAGGAAGCGGCAAAGCGTTTTCAGGCCATCCATGCTGAACTGGATGCCGGACTGCGGCCCTACCGTGGCCGGGCCTTCTACATTTATCATCCGGCACTGGCCTATTTTGCCGACCGTTACGGACTGGAGCAGGTAGCAATTGCCGCAAGCGGGGAAGGTCCCTCCGCCCGTGAACTGCACCAGTTGATCGTCCAGGCCAAGAAAGAAGGCATTGGCACCATTTTTATCCAGCCGCAGGAGAGCCGGAAGCACGCGGAAGTTGTCGCGCGGGCCGTTGGGGCCGAACTGGCGGAGATTGATCCGATGTCGACAGACCTGGAGGCCAATCTTGAGGAAATAGGCCAGGCCCTCATGCGCGCCTTTGCCGAGGATTAAGGCTTGGGATTTTCCCGGCATCCTCTTTAGATGCCCCAATCGAGGAATGAACACGGTCATTGAATGCAAGGATGTGGAAGTTCGCTACGGCCCGGTTACGGTGCTGCAGTCGGTCAGCTTTTCGGTGCCTGAACGGACAACCCTCTGCGTGGTAGGACCGAACGGCGGGGGCAAGAGCACCCTCCTGAAGGTTATCCTCGGGCTGGTCCGGCCCCAGAAAGGGGAGGTCAAGGTGCTCGGGCAGAGCCCGCGCAAGTCCCGCCTTCGGGTGGGCTATATGCCGCAGCATATCCACATCGATCCGCTCTTCCCGATTGACGTGGAAGGGATTGTCCGGATGGGGCGCCTGAGCGGCAGCGGGCTTGGGTTCTACAACAAGGCTGACCGGCTGGCGACCCAGCGGGCGCTTGAGGAAGTGAACCTCTGGGACCAGCGCAAGGAGTCGTTCATCAACCTTTCCGGCGGCATGAAGCAGCGCGTTTTAATCGCCCGGGCGCTGGTCAACGATCCGGAAGTGCTGCTGCTGGATGAGCCGACGGCAATGGTCGATGCCCACATTGAGGCCAAGCTGCTGGCCCACCTGAAGGAGCTCCATAACCGGATGACGATTCTCCTCGTCTCCCATGACGCTGCCTTTGTTTCCAATCTAGTCGACGAGGTGCTGTGCGTGAACAAGACAGCGGAGATTCACCCGGTGGAGCAGGTCGAGGACAAGGCCCTTGAGCACCTCTATGGCGGTCCGGTACAAGCGGTGATCCACGGGGACCACTGCCATCATGGACATGAGCTCGAGGAGGAGGAAGGAGGGGAGAAACCTGATGCTTGAATTCTGGCAGGCCCTCATTGATCCGGACGTGACCTTCCTGCGCACGGCACTCCTGATGGGATTGCTGGCCAGCGCGGCCTTCGGGATGACCGGCAGCCTCGTCGTCGCCAAACGGATCAGCTACGTTGCCGGGGCCATTTCCCATGCGGTGTTGGGGGGCATCGGGGCGGCACTGTACTTCCAGAAAGCCCATGGAATCGAGTGGCTGCACCCGCTAATCGGTGCGCTGGCGGCAGCCCTCCTGGCCGCTGTCGTGATTTCATGGATACGCGCCTCCGGCTTCGAGCGGGAGGACAGCGTCATCGGCGCGGTCTGGGCCACCGGCATGGCGGCGGGATTGGTGTTTATCGCCCGGACGCCCGGATTCGTGGATCCGATGAGCTACCTCTTCGGGAATATCCTCATTCTCTCGCAAACTGACCTGGTGCTGGTCGCCCTGATGGACCTTGTGTTGCTGCTTGTCATGGTGTTTGGATACAACCGACTGCAGGCCCTCTGCTTTGACGAGGAACAGGCACGGCTGCGCGGCCTCCGGGTGGGGGCCTACTACACGCTGCTCCTGTGCGTGATAGCCTGTACAGTGGTCCTGCTGGTTTCCGTGGTTGGGGTTGTCCTGGTGGTGGCCCTGCTGACCATCCCGGCGGCGATGGCGGGTCACCATGTCCGTTCGCTGGGATCCATGATGGGCATCTCCAGCTTGCTGACCCTGGTCTTCGTCACTTGCGGGATCCTGCTCAGTTTCCTCAGCGACTGGCCGGTGGGTCCGACCATCATCCTTGTCGCAGCGGCGGCTTACCTGCTGCAGAGCGGGATAATCCGGCTGATCCGCCGTTGATTCAGGACCGGGAACGGTTGTAGGCGCTGACAAGGGCCAATAAGCCGCCATTCTCGACGTTGGAGTCGATGCTGGCGCCCCAGAAGGAGCGGTTGTCGCTGACCCGTTGGATTTCCACGAAGCTGACCGCATCGGCGGCACTACCACGGGCAATGGCGTGCTGGGAGTAGTTCTGGAGATGGAAGTCCTTCAGGCCGGCCTCGTCGAGGGCGCTGACAAATGCCGCAATGGGCCCGTTGCCACGACCGTTGAGAATTTGTTCCTGGCCGTTAAGCAGGACTTTGGCCTCCATGTGGACCCTGTGGACATCGTCCGGCTTGTGATCGATATCGTAGTCGATCAGTTCCAGAGGCTCATTACGGTTGAGGTACTCCTGCTCGAAGGCCTCGTAAATCTGCAGGCTGTTGAGCTCGGCGCTCTGGTCATCGGCGATAGCGGTGACGACCGTCCCGAACTCCGGATGCATGCGCTTGGGCATCTCGATGCCGTAACTGCGTTCAAGGACGTAAGCAACACCGCCCTTGCCACTCTGGCTGTTGATGCGGATGATAGCCTGGTAGGTGCGGCCGATGTCCTGGCAGTCAATTGGCAGATAGGGGACCTCCCAGTTTTCCGATTCGGACTTCTTGTGGGCATCCATGCCCTTCTTGATGGCATCCTGATGGGAGCCGCTGAAGGCGGTAAAGACGAGATCGCCTCCGTAGGGATGACGCTCATGGACACCCATGCGGGTGGTGCGCTCGTAAATCTCGCGAGTCCGGCCGAGGTTACTGAAATCCAGTCCCGGGTCGACCCCCTGGGTGTACATGTTGAGGGCCACCGTCACGATATCGAGGTTGCCGGTCCGTTCACCGTTGCCGAAGAGGGTCCCTTCGACCCGGTCAGCTCCGGCCATCAGGCCCAGCTCGGTGGCAGCAACGCCGGTTCCCCGGTCGTTGTGGGTGTGAAGGCTGATCAGAACCGAATCCCGGCCGGAAATATTACGGCAGAACCACTCAATCTGGTCGGCATGGACATTGGGGGTAAAGAGCTCCACCGTTGCCGGCAGGTTGAGGATCAACTTGTTCTCCGGAGTCGGCTGGAGCACTTCCTTGACCGCCTCGCAGACCTCAAGCGAGTAGGCCAGTTCCGTGTCGGAGAAGCTTTCCGGGGAATATTCAAAGCGGACATTTTCGCAGCTGGTGGTGCCCATCAGGTCGCGACACAATTGTGCACCCTCAACAGCGATGGCCTTGATGGCCGCTTCGTCCATGTTGAAGGTGACCCGGCGCTGGAGCGGATTGGTGCTGTTATAAAAGTGGACGATGGCGTTTTTTGCCCCATCGATGGCCTCGAAGGTCCGGCGAATGAGGTGCTCGCGGCACTGGACGAGGCACTGCACAGTGACATCGTCGGGGATGCGCCCTTCCTCGATCAGGGTGCGGAGGAAGCGGAATTCCGTCTCAGAGGCACTGGGGAAGCCGACTTCAATCTCCTTGAACCCGATTTCCACAAGGTGTGCAAATAGCTCCATCTTTTCCTCGACTGTCATGGGGATCGGCAAAGCCTGGTTGCCATCCCGCAAATCGACGGAGCACCAGACCGGTGCCTTCTCGATGCGCTTGCCCGGCCACTGGCGATCCTGGAGATCGACCGGCGGGTAGGGGGTGTATTTCGTGATAGGATGCTTTTGCATGAGCGGAAACAAACAGCCTCAGGGATGGATTTGGCAGTGTCAAGAATTGGGAGATTGTGCCAAGGGGCGGGAGATTATTGTTTCCACGGTGCGTTAAATCCCTATAAATCAAGCGCTATGTTGGAGAATGAAACATCTACGAACGAATTTGACCTGAGCTCGATGCGGCTTGCGGGATTCGGGATTCGACTGGCGGCCTACCTGATCGACTTCCTGATCCTCCTGATTCCAACGGTGGGGGCCTATTTCATGAGCTCGGTGGGTGGCTATCTGCTGTTGGCCATTCCGATGATTGCCTACAAGCCCCTGCTTGACGGGATGCTTGGGGGGACGGCAGGTAAATTGGCGCTGGGTATCCGGGTGATAAACGTTTCCGGCCAACATCTTGGCATTGCCGGGGGATTTGTCCGCAGCGGCCTCTTCATCCTGCCTTCCATCCCGGGGATAGTGACCCAAATCAAGATGATCGAGCAGGGCATCCCGAAGATGGACCCGGAGGCCATTTCCGCCTTTCAGGAAGCGAACGCGATGCTCAACATCGCCTCCTATGTCTTTATCGCCATCATGATCATCAGCTGTATTGTCGTTGCCTTCCACAAGCAGAAGCGTGGGCTGCATGACCTGATTGCGGATTCCTACGTCATTTATCTCGATAAACCACTGCCAAAACAGTGAAAGACAAGACCATCGTCCTCGGAGTAACGGGCTCCATCGCGGCCTACAAGGCAGCCGACCTGACCAGCATGCTGGTCCAGGCCGGGGCGGATGTCCGGGTTGTCATGACGGAGGCCGCGACGCGCATTGTGGCGCCCATCACCTTGCAAACCCTGAGCCGCAACCCGGTCGCGGTGGACATCTGGGCGGAGGAGAACGGCTGGCAGCCGGGGCATATTGACCTTGCCGACTCGGCTGACCTGCTGGCGGTCGTCCCGGCCACCGCCAACACGATAGCCAGTTTCGCCCATGGCCTTGCCCCGAATCTCTTGTGCAACATCTACCTTGCCACCCAGGCCCCGGTGTTGATTGCGCCGGCCATGAACGGGAAGATGCTGGCCCATCCGGCGACCTGCCGGAACCTGGAGACCCTCGAGCGGCGGGGCAACATTGTCATGGAGACGGCCGAAGGCATGCTGGCCTGCGGATATGAGGGGAAAGGGAAGCTGGCCCCGGTTGAGACGGTCTTTGCCCGGATCGAGGAAGTCCTTGCCTGATTTTCATGAGGAGCCTGCAGCAATTCTGGTCGGTGAGGCGAATTGGCGAGGACCGGGTGACCTTGGTGCGGCTGGGTCCGCTGCGCTTGTGGCTGGCCAGGGCGGAAAAGGAATGGGGCCTGGCCTTCGAGCGGGGCGAAGCCAATGGGGTCCGGGACATTGCCCAGGTGCCTGGGGATGTCGTTCCAGAAGGCCTCGACTGGTCCAACCTTTTGTTCCATGAAGCCCCGCGCGAGTTCTGCCTCCGGCCGACAGTGCCGGACCGTCCGGTGGTGGTCAAGCCGGCCCATCCGGTAACCATACCGAGGGGGGAATCCGGCCAGTTTTTCGTCCAGGTGCCGGTTTTCCTGCAAGTGATGATTCTCTCCGGGCGGAAGGAAGTCGAATTGGGGACAATTTCCACCCAGACCCTCTCGGACACCTGGTTTGGCATCGTGACTGAGGGGGACCTGTGCTACACGGTTCCAATCCCGGCGGGCATGGATTTCGAGGAACTGGAACCCCATGCCCATCATATTGTCTTCCCTGTGGAAGTGGAAAACCACTCGGATGAGCGACTGGTGGTGGAAAAGCTCTGCCTGCGCACCGCCTATGCGACCCTCTACAGCGGGGTGGAGCATCTGTGGGGTTCCACAGTCAAGATTCGCCACGAGGGCGGTTTCAAGGGAACGACGATCCACTATTCATCCGAGGTTCCGGATTACGAGAAGAGCCTCAACGAAGTCAGCAAACCCCTGAAGCGCGAGGAACGCGGCCTGCACCGCCTGACCTTCAGCTCAGCCTTTCAGAATGACCTTATTATTTCGAAATAACCCACTGCCGCTGGCTGTCCTGGAATGGGAAGAGCTTTTGCGGGCACCGGAAGTTGCCCACTGGCTGCGGGTGACCCTGTTCGTGGTGATGGGGCTGGCGCTCCTTTATGCGGTTTCCTATGCCGCCGGGCGGATGTTCTCCAGCCGTCAGACCCCGCATTTTTCCCAATTGATGCGGAAGTTCATCTTCTATGTGGGATCGGTGATCATTCTGGTTTCCGTCCTGATCGAATTGGGCTTTGACCTGACCGGCCTGCTGGCAACAGCGGGGGTGGCCACCCTGGCGATAGGCTTTGCGGCCCAGACGAGCCTCAGCAACCTCATCAGCGGCTTGTTTCTCATCGGGGAAAAGCCGTTCAAGATAGGCGACCTCATCCGGACCGGGGACACAACCGGCTTTGTGGAGTCCATCGACCTCCTTTCGATCAAGATCCGCACCTTCGAGAACCTCTTCGTCCGGATCCCCAACGAGTCGATGATCAAGAACCAGGTGACGAACATCACCCGCTATCCCATCCGACGGATGGACATGACGATTGGGGTGGCCTACAAGGAGGACGTGGGGCAGGTGATGGAAATCCTCAAGGAGCTGGCCCGGGAAAACCCCTATGCCCTTGATGACCCGGAGCCGCTGATCCTCTTCAACAACTTTGGCGACAGCGCCCTCGAGTTCCGCTACGGGCTTTGGTTCGAGCGATCCAACTACCTGAAGCTGCGTAACAGCATCATGCGGGAGATAAAGGAACGCTTCGATAGCGAGGGCATCGAGATACCGTTCCCGCACCTCAGTCTTTACACCGGAAGCGTGACAAAACCGTTTCCTGTTGAAATCAGCGGCAAAACCCCTACAAATCCCTGAGCAACGATGCTGGCTGAGTTCATCCAATTACCAAAGGAAGGGGAAACGGTAGGTCCCTACGTCCTGCGGCAGACCCTGTCGACCAGTATTCTGGGCTGTTTTTACCAGGCCACGAACAAGCTGAAGCACGAGAATGTGCTCCTGCACATTGTGCCGGAAGCGCTGATGCGGGCGGACTCGCGGTTCCAGCAATCCTACATGGAGTCCATCCAGCGGCAGAAGCGGATGGCGTCCAGTACGGCGATGGCGGCCCAGGAAGTGCAGCGGGTCAGCGGGAATCTTGTCATCCAGTATCCGGAGGGCAACTACAAGTCGATGAACGACGTTATCCTGAAGCGCAGTGAGCCGCTGCCTGAGGAGCGTGTGCGGGAACTCCTGCGGGGAATTGCCGAGGGATTGACCGAGGCCGGCAAACTGAATCTGGGTCACTATTTCATGTCACCCGATTTCCTGTTCCTGAATGAGAACGGGGAATTGCGCATTGCCGGAATCGGCCTTTTCCAGTCGATCCAGTATGAATCGTTCGAACGCTTTGTCAGTGGTGCGGTAATCCCGATATCCGGGGACAAGAAGAAGAGCTTTTCCGCGCTGGAGATCCTCAGTCCGGAAATCCGCAACTTCAAGGCCCGGGACTTGCGGAGCGACTTCTATTGTATTGGCATGTGTGCCTACTTCATGCTGACCGGGAGCAAGCCGGAGAGGCGCTGGGCGACTCCGACCAAGGCCCGGAAGGAAGTGAGCGACGGATGGGACCTTTTCATCAGCCACTGTCTCGAGGCCAAGCCGGCGGACCGGTTCCCGAATTACAAGGCGTTCCTCAAGGACCTCGACAACATTGATGACCTGACAGCGGAGAAGCGGCCGGAAACGGGGCAACTGTTCCGCAAACTGAGCCGGGTTCCCTTGCCGCAGGCGCTGGAGAGCCTTCTGAGCATGCGTCTGCTGATATTCGTGCGCCTGATCCTGCTGGGCGTAGTGGGTGTCCTGACGATTGGCTCAGCCTCGATGTTCTACCAGATTATCTTTTCCGATGACGTGGAAGAGGTGCGGGACATTCCCATCCGGCGGGTGGCCACCGAGGACATGGCCAACATGATTGTGAATGTTTCCCCGCGGGATGCCCTGGTGACAATCCGGGGCCCGCAAAGCGGCCGCTTCACGCCACGGGGCTTCCCGCTTTTCCTGAAGGGCAAGTCCGGTCATTACTCGATAACGGTGATGGCGCCGCGGATGCGGACGATTCAGCGGAAAATTGAGCTGATTGCCTCGGATCCAATGAAGATCAACATCAACCTGCGGCCGGATTTTGCCAATTTGCTGGTTAAAGGGGCGGTCGGAACCGAAGTCTATGTCCTTGGGGAGGAGAACTTCCTGCTCCATCTGGGGTCCATCGAATCCAGTGACGGGTTGATTATTAACGACCGGCTGCTGACAGGTACCTACAAGCTGGTGGGGCTGCACAAGAGCCTCATGCCGGCCCTGACGGAGCCCCTGAAACTGGCCCGGCAGCAGGTCGAGGTCTCCTTGAGCCAACCACCGCGCCCGACGGAGCTGGTTGTCAACACGGAACCGGAGGGGGCGATGGTCTTTGTCGACGGTAGCCTGGTCGGGGTGACGCCGATGAGCGTGGAGAGGCTGGACACCGGTCGCCTGCTCAAGGTCCGCATCGAGAAGGAGGCTTACCGGGCTGTATTCCGCGAAGTCCGCTTTGAGCCTGGCCAGCAGATCGTGCTCAGCCCGGATCCACTGGAGCTGAAGATTGGTACCCTCCGCTACCGGATCGATTTGTCGATGCCGAATGCTCCGGAGCTGTGGGAGCTGATGCTGAGCATCAACGGGGAAACCCGGCGCGCCGAGGAGACCGAGAGCTTCACCCTGCGCGAAGGTGGCCATCAGGTGATCCTCGAGCACCCGGACTTTTTCCCGCTCGAAAAGCGGGTAACGGTAATGGACCGGGAGGAGACGGAGGTCGTGTTGACCCTTCAGCCGCGTCCGGTGCGGTTGAATCCGACTATCCTCGATGAAGTGCCGGTTAGGTTTTACGTGGACGGGGAGGAAACAGCCCTTGCCGAGGCGGGGTACCTGCCGGTTCCGGCAAGCCGCGAGGTCCGCGTGGAGGCGGTCATCCGGAATTACCTCACTGTTATCAAGCAGATGTCCGGCAAGCCCAACGAGCGCATGGACTGGGAAGTTCCGTTAAGGCGCATTCCCGGCCCTGAGAAGGGTGAAGACTGGTCGCCGCCGTATTTCGACATGCCGATGGCCTGGCTGGCGCCGGTGGAATTCACGATGGGCAGCCCGATTGATGAATTCATGCGCCTGCCGAATGAGGATCGGGTGACAAACGTCCGCCTGACGAAGGGGATTTGGATGGGCAAGTATGAAGTCACCCAGGATCTATATTTCCGGGTCATGGGCGATCGCCCGAGCGAATTCACCGGGGAGAATCTGCCGGTAGACACGGTTTCCTGGGATGAAGCGATGGAGTTCTGCCGTCGATTATCCGAGTTTGAAGCCAGTGCGGAACGGATTCCGGAGGGCTATGCCTACCGCTTGCCAACGGAGGCGGAATGGGAATACGCGGCCCGTGGCGGGACGGAAACGCCGTTTTCCTTCGGAGGCGAAGCCAGTCCCGAGGAGGGCAATTTCCACAGCACCTACGCCGGTGGCGAGCTTGGGGGTAAGTCGGCGGATGAGCGCTACGGGACATTGCCCATTGGCAGCTTCGAGCCCAATGCCTTTGGTCTTCACGATGTTCATGGCAACGTGGCCGAATGGGCCATCGACCGGTTCTGGGACCGCCACCCCGGTGGGACTGTGGAGGATCCGGTAAACCTGCGGACCGGTCGAGGCTACGCCCTCCGCGGGGGGAGCTGGCGCGACAGTGCGGACCGTGTCCGTTCGGCGGCCCGCGAGGGAGCGCCGGGAAGGACGAAGCGCAATTCCATCGGATTCCGGGTGGTTCTCGGGCCGGAACTTGCGCCCTGAGTCCGGGAATCGATCCATACTAAGGGGGGTATGCTAAGGGCTTGCGTTGCCCACTGGAGGTGTCCATACCCTTGTCCCTTGTATTGAAGAGGACGATGCCCAAAGACACTGCCGCAGTTGAAGAAAAGAAGAATCAGCAAAAGGCGATGGACCTTGAGATCAAGGACGCCCAGCTGATTTTCAATTCCGTCTGGAACGAGCTCCTTGAGGAATACGGCGAGGAGTCGCTGGTTTTTCCAAGGGAGATTTTCTGGCTAAACGGGGCACCCGGTGCCGGTAAGGGGACCCAGACCCGCTTCATCATGGAGTACACCGGCCTGACGGCCAAGCCGATCGTCATTTCGGATTTGCTGAACAGCCCGGAGGCCCGCCGACTGAAGGATGCCGGGATGATGGTGGGTGACCGGGAGGTCACTGTCCTGCTCCTGCGTCAGCTGCTGGATCCGAGGAACACAACCGGAGTGGTGGTGGACGGGTTTCCGCGTACGAAAGTGCAGGTGGAGTGTCTCAAGCATTTCTACCAGAGGCTGAGTTCCCTGCGGACGAAGTACCTTGGCACCGACCTTGAGACGCAGTTTCACATGCCGATTTTCCATATTGTGGTGCTCTACGTGGACGAAGCCGTCTCGGTGGATCGCCAGATGCAACGTGGTCGGCGGGTGGAGGAACACAACCGGCAGGTGGAGGCAACCGGTACCGGGCAACGCCGCGAGGTGCGCAAGACCGACCTTGATGTGGAGGCAGCCCGCAACCGTTACCGGACTTTCAAGGAAATCACCTATGACTCCCTGACGACCCTGCGGGCGATTTTCCATTATCACTTTATCAATGCCCAGCGGTCGATCGAGGAAGTCCAGCAGAGCATCGTCGAGGAACTGAAGTACCAGTCCACCCTTGAGCTCGACCAGTTGACCAACGACCTTGTCTCGCGCCTTCCGGTGGCATCGGACATTGTCGTGCATGCCCGCCAGGCACTCGTTGAGCGACTGGAGAAGTACACGATGCACCACATGGATCTCTTTGAGCAGATTGTGGATATCATCGAGAAGAAGTTCATGCCGATTATATTGCGGCATGCCGTTTCGGGCCGGGCCTACATCAACTCGGAAGACAAGTTATTCAATGACCCGATAGCGCTGGCGATGTTCATCGACATCTTTTCCGAGCGGGGCTACCACGCGGCGGTGAACATCCGCCAGGAGGAAGTGCCCTACCGCATTGACCTTGAAAGCGGCCGCATCCACACGAGGCGGAAGAAGGTTTTCCGCTTCAGCGTCCATTTCCAGGGATCGGTTATTCGCCGCGGCCAATAGGGAACACCCGAGCGGCATCTCAGGTTTCTTCCCGATAGTCAGGGACAGGGAATTCTGGTATTCTCTGCCCATCTACCCAGCTTGTAGAATGATGTTTTTTGGTTAGGAGTAGTCGAGAGAGTTCATCACAGAACAGGAGAGCCCGCTGGCAAGAGCGGGCTTTCTTGTTTTCCGGCCCCGGGCCGGGAAACGATCGGGGAACTTGCCAATTCGGGAAGGCGGGGTCACAGTGGGCAGCATGGATCCAAGATATGACACCCTTGCCCTGAACCTTGTGAATCACTCCGTTGCCCTGAAAAAAGGGGAGCGGGTTTTAATTGACGCCTACGATGTGCCGGAGGCCATGGTCATCGCCCTTGTCCGGGCGGTCCGGGCGAAGCGCGGCATCCCCCACGTGCAGATCAACAGTGCTCGCATCAGCCGGGAGTTGCTGATGGGCGTGACGGAGGAGCAGGTCAGTTACCAGGCAAAGCTGGAGCTGGCGCGGATGAAGGGGATGGACGCCTACATTGCCCTCAGGGGAGCAAACAACATCTTCGAGACCTCGGATGTCCCGAGCAAGCGGATGCAGTTGTACCTGAAGAAGATGCGCCCGATGCAGAACTGGCGCGTGGACAAGACCAAGTGGGTGGTCCTGCGCTGGCCCACGCCGGCGATGGCTCAGCAGGCCCTGACCAGTACGGAGTCGTTCGAGGACTTCTATTTCCGGGTCTGCTGCATGGACTATTCGCGCCTGATCCCGGGTGAAAAGGTCCTCAAGCGCTTGCTCGACAAGACGGACCAGGTCCACATCAAGGGCCCGGGGACGGATCTCCGTTTCTCCATCAAGGGGCTCGAAGGCATCATGTCCTATGGCTTGCGGAACATTCCCGACGGGGAGGTTTTTACGGCCCCGGTCAAGGACAGTGTCGAAGGGGTCATCCAGTACAACGTTCCCGTTGTCTACCAAGGCATCTCCTTTGACAATATCCGCTTTGAATTCGAGAAGGGGAAGATTGTCGCCGCCTCCTGCTCAGGGAACAACCGGAAGCTGAAGGCGATTCTCGACAGCGATCCCGGAGCCCGCTACATCGGGGAGTTCGCCATCGGGGTCAACCCGCACATCCTTGAGCCGATGCGGGACACGCTCTTTGACGAGAAGATCTCCGGCAGTTTCCACTTCACTCCCGGGCAAGCGTACGTCGGGGTGGCTGACAACGGCAACCGATCGCAGGTCCACTGGGACATCACCTGCATCCAGCGCAAGGACTACGGCGGCGGGGAAATGTGGTTTGACGGAAAGTTAATCCGCAAGGATGGCCTGTTCGTTCCCAAGTCGCTGCAAAAGCTGAATCCGGACCATCTGCTGGGAAAGGCCTGAGATGCCCTACGAGCCGCAACCCCCATTGAAGGACTTCCTCAAGCGGCTGCCGAAGACCGAGACGCACCTGCACATTGAGGGAGCGCTCCCGTGGGAGCTAATCAACGAGCTGGATCCGGACCGGTTTGCGACGCCGCCCTCGTCATGGGATGATCACTACAAATTTGCCGACTTTGCGGAGTTTGAAAAGGCCCTGCTGGAAATGGCCTGTGCCTGGTACACCTCGCCGGAGCGCTATCATGAGGCGGCGCAACGCATATTCACCCGGCTGCACGAGGAGGAAAACGTGCGTTACCTTGAGACCAGTTTTGCTTCCGGCATGGTGGAGTTTCTGGGACTTGACGGCAAAGCGGTGAGCGAGGCCATCAAGGCGGCGGTGCCGGACGGGATGGTGGTCCGGGTGTTCATGGGCATCCATCATGATGGCTATACCGAACGGTCGAAAGCGTTCATTGACGACTGCGTCAACTGGGACAGCCTCGACGGGGTGGATCTGCACGGAACAGAAACAACCCCTTTGGAACCTTGGACGGCCGACATCTGGCAACGGGTGCGGGCAAGCGGCAAACGGACCAAGGCCCACGCCGGGGAGTTTGACGGGCCGGAATTTGTCCGCCAGGTAGTGGACGAACTTGGCGTGACGCGCATCCAGCACGGGGTGCGTTCGATCGAGTCTCCGAAGCTGGTGCAGCACCTGCGGGAAATCGGGGCGGTTCTGGACGTCTGCCCGATTAGCAACGTGAAGCTGGGCGTAGTGGAGCGGATGGCGGACCATCCGATCCGCGACCTGGTCAAGGAAGGGATTACCTGCACCATCAGCACGGACGACCCGATTTCCTTTGGCAATACCCTTGGCGAGGAGTACACCGCCCTCTATCAGGAACTGGGCTTCAGTTTTGCTGAACTGGGCGAGCTGGCCTGCAACGGATTCCGGCATGCTATCGACGGGGAAGCCGCCTTTGCCGGTTCCATCCGGGAGATCGGTGACCTGGTGCAAGAATTCGAGGAGAGCGACTAGGGAACAATGGCCGGCGGGGAGGAAGAGCTGCAGCTGACTGTGCCGGGGGATGCGCGGTCCGACCGGGCCGACAAGATGCTGGCCCGTCTTTATCCAACCTTCAGCCGTTCGCGCTGGCAAAAGCTATTCCAGGACGGACGGGTGTGGCAGGACGAGCGGGTGTTGTCGCAGAAGACGCGCCTGCGGGCTGGTGATGTCGTTGATGTTTCGATACCGCCGATGGAGCCGCTGGAATTGCGCCCGGTGGAGATGGACCTGACGGTTGTCCATGAGGACACGGACCTGCTGGTCATCGACAAGGAACCGGGCCGGGTGGTACATCCGGGGGCGGGGACCGGCGAGGACACGCTGGTCCATGGAATCCTGCATCATTGCCGGGGACAATTAAGCGGCATTGGCGGCAAGGAGCGGCCGGGCATTGTCCACCGGCTGGACAAGGAGACCAGCGGCCTACTGCTGGTGGCCAAGAGCGATGCCGCCTTCCAGTCGCTGGCGGAGCAATTCGCCAGCCGGAGTAT
>JBFOLZ010000144.1:0-6377 GCA_040830445.1 Puniceicoccaceae bacterium | reverse complement strand
TCTCTGGCTCGAGCCAAAAGTGGATCGACGGGACCCTCCGCAATCACGGGACTCTCACCTATACCGGCGCCCAGATTCGTTTTGGTGTCGACGCAGGCAACCTGACCAGCCAGCTCGTCAATGCTAGCGACGGGATTTTCATCGCCGATGGGGACGGCGACTTCGAGCAGTGGAACGGCAGTCAAAACTACCACATCATCAATGAGGGCACCTGGATCCGCCGCGGCGCCGGCACGACCTGGATCGCCAATCCCATCCGCTTCACCAGTACGGGGACAGTCCGGATCGAGGAAGGCACCCTCCGTTTCACCCAGTCGACCAACCTCTCCGGTACCGTTGAAGGCCCTGGCACGATTTTCTTTAATGGCGGCTCCCATGTCCTCGGCGACGGCATGGCCTTTGAACCGGGAGGCATGCTGACGACATCAACCACGGTTACCTTTGGTACCGGCGTTTACCAGACAATCAACACCCTCGACGCGAACGCCGCCACCATCGTCTTCCCCGAGGACCGGTCCATCCCCAATGTCACCATCCAGGGCAACGGCCGGATCACGATGCAGAATGGGTCCACCCTCACCGCCTCCAATACCCTCAGCTTCATCAGGGGTACCATCACCAATGGCGGCACTCTAGCCCTCGCCAACGGCGGCACCGGCACCCTTTCTGGCTCGAGCCAAAAGTGGATCGACGGAACCCTCCGCAATCACGGGACCCTCACCTATACGGGTGCCCAAATTCGTTTTGGCGCCGACGCAGGCAACCTTACCAGCCAGCTTGTCAATGCCAGCGACGGGATTTTTATCGCAGATGGGGACGGCGACTTCGAACAGTGGAACGGCAGCCCCAATTACTCCATCCTCAATGAGGGCACCTGGATCCGCCGCGGCTCCGGTACGACCTGGATTGCCAATCCCATCCGCTTCACCAGCTCCGGGGTAGTCCAGATCGAGGAAGGCACCCTCCGGTTCACCCAGTCAACCAACCTCTCGGGGACCGTTGAAGGCCCTGGTACGATTTTCTTCAACGGTGGCTCCCATGTCCTCGGCGACGGCATGACGTTTGAACCGGGAGGCATGCAGACGACATCAACCACGGTTACCTTTGGAACGAGCGTCTACCAGACAATCAACACCCTCGACGCCAACGCCGCCACCATCATCTTCCCCGAAGACCGGTCCATCCCCAATGTCACCATCCAAGGCAACGGTAGGATCACAATGCAGAACAGCTCCACCCTGACGGCCACCAACACCCTCAACTTTATCCGGGGTACCATCACCAATGGAGGCACTCTCGCTCTGGCCAACGGCGGCACTGGAACCCTTTCTGGCTCGAGCCAAAAGTGGATCGACGGGACCCTCCGCAATCACGGTACCCTCACCTACACCGGCGCCCAGATTCGTTTTGGTGTCGACGCAGGCAACCTTACCAGCCAGCTCGTCAATGCCAGCGACGGGACGTTCATCGCCAATGGGGACGGCGACTTCGAACAGTGGAACGGCAGCCCCAATTACTCGATCATCAATGAGGGCATCTGGATCCGGCGCGGCGCTGGAACAACCTGGATCGCCAATCCCATCCGCTTCAACAGTACCGGGACGATCCAGATCGAGGAAGGCACCCTCCGTTTCACCCAGTCGACCAACCTCTCGGGTACCGTTGAGGGCGCAGGAACTATCTTCTTCAACGGCGGATCCCATACTTTGGTTGACGGCATGTCTTTTTAGCCCGGTTCCATGCTCACAACCAACTCAACCGTTATCTTCGGAACCGGCGTCTACCCGACTATCGATACTCTGGATGCTAACGCCGCCACCATTGTCTTCCCCGAAGACCGCTCCATCCCCAATGTCACCATCCAGGGCAACGGTAGAATTACGATGCAGAACGGGTCCACCCTCACCGCCACCAACACCCTCAGCTTCATCCGGGGTACCATCACCAATGGCGGCACCCTCGCCCTCGCCAATGGAGGCATTGGGACCCTCGCGGGATCCAGTCAAAAGTGGATCGATGGAACCCTGCGCAACCACGGCACAATGACCTACACTGGCACCGAGGTCCGCTTCGGGGTCGATGCCAGCAACTTGATTAGCCGTCTCGAGAATGCTTCTGACGGGACTTTTGTCATTGATGGTGGAGGCGACTTCGCCCAATGGAACGGTAGTCCCAATTACCGTATTGAGAATGCCGGTACATGGATCAAGCGGGGTGAGGGAACTCTGACACAGGTCTCGAACCCGGTTGTCATGGAAAACACCGGAACCATCCGCGTTGAATCGGGCACCTTCAATGTCTACAACCAGTTCGCCCAAACGGATAGTTTGGCACTTACAGAAGTCGTTGGCGGAACCCTGACCTCCAACGGTGCCCTATCCTTTGCCTCAGGTACCCTTTCCCTCGAGTCCGGTTCCCTTGGCCAATCAATTTCCATCGGGGAAATGCTGACCGCTGGGCCGGGCAACTTCACTCTCAATGGCAACCTCACCATCGGGACCTCTTCCATGACGGAACTGAAGCTGGGTTCCGGTGCGGGCTTGAATCACACCGCCCTCGCGGTCACCGGTACCGCCTCCCTTGACGGCCCATTGCAAATAACCCTCGCCGAGGGCTTTGAGGAACTGGAGTCCGTCGTCTTCCCGGCCATGACTTACGCCTCCTCATCCGGCGGTTTCACCACGGTCGACGGCCTGACCCAGAGTGGTTACATCCTATCCTCCAGCCTCGATCCCACGGCCCTCAACCTGACCGTCGTCCAAAGCGGCGGCCTCGTTGCTCCCCTCTCTCTCATCAATTCCTTCACCTTCGCCATCTGGAGAAGCGATAACTTCTCAACATTCCACGCCGAAAACGACTTCAGCAAGTGCGGTCCGGATCAGGATCCGGACAGCGACGGGATGTGCAATCTTCTCGAATACACCATGGGCTCCGATCCCTTGTCATGGGATCGCAGCTACCCGCGCGTGAAACTGGTCGATATCAACGGCCTCACCTTCATGGACCTCACTTATCCGCGGAACCTGGATGCCAGCGAGGCCCGCTTGGTCCTTGAATTCTCAACCGACCTCCTCAACTGGAGCCAGCTGACCCGTGTCCAGAGCATGGAACCGGCCAATGCAGATGCGTCGGTCTATTGGGTCACCGAGCGGACCGTCTTCCCGGTGGACAATATCAATCTTGGCCTCTTCCGCCTGCGCATCGTCGAGGCAGCCTTTTAAGCGGATCATTTGCTTTTGGAGTTGGCCCATCCACTCTCCATGATCATAGTGTCCCCTAAATGGACTCCGGACCTGATTCTCTCCCCCATCTCGAGCGTAAACTGGACCAGTTGCGTGGTCATGTCGCCGAACAGGACCAGGAAATCTTCCGCCTCTCCAAAATCATTGAGAAACTGGAGAAACGATTCCAGAAACTGGAGGGCCGATTGGATGCAGACGGGGGCGAGAGTCCCTTGCAGGAAGACAGGAAGCCTTCCGAGGAGCGGCCCCCGCATTATTAGGAACTGGACTTCCTCCATCTCAAATTATTCGTTCCGCGCTCCGGACTACTGCTTGAAGTGCCTCCGAAAACCTGTCAGGCTTCCCACGAACACAAAGCACCCGCTTATCCATAACCAATAAAGGAGAGTCATTCATGAGCAAACCTGTCGTCGCCCAGAACAGGCCCGTTCCCGTTGAACTTGAGGAAGGGAAAGCCTACTTCTTCTGTCCCTGTGGCATGTCCGCCGGCCAGCCTTTCTGCGACGGTGCCCACAAGGGCAGCGGCATGGCGCCGAAACCCTTCAAGGCGGAGAAATCCGGCACCGCCTACCTCTGCCAGTGCAAGGCCACCGGCAATGCCCCTTTCTGTGATGGCTCCCACTCAGCCATCCCCGATGAGAAGGTCGGCAGTCCCGCTGACTAGACCTTCCCGACCTTTTTGGGTCAAAATGGCGCTTTCTTGAAGGGCCCGGCACAGCTTTCCCGGAAAAGTGTGCAATTCTGGCACATACGGATCGAATCATTGGATACGTAACTATCTTTATATCAATGCTTTAACGATTTTCCAATCCTTGGCATTCTGCCTGCATTATTAAGGGCACATTAATTGAACCAAGAAAGGAAAATCAATGAAACTGATCAAACACGACTCATTCTTCAATGATCCGTGGACCGACCTGGACCGGCTCTTCGAGACAACGCTCCCGGAGCTTTACCAGTGGAGTCCACTGCGCATCAGCGGACGGGTGAGAAGCCTTCCGCTGGATGTTTACGAAGGGGATGACGAGCGCGTAATCCGGCTCGAAATGCCCGGGGTGAAAAAGGATGATATCCAGCTGGAGCTGGAAAACGCCATCCTCTCCGTGGAGGCAAAGCGCATCGAAAAGACGGAATCCGGCGATTCGACAATCGAGCTGAGCCGGTCGGTCTCGGTCAGTGACGACATCGACGCGGAGAAGATCAAGGCCCACCTCGAGAACGGAATCCTGTCCATCAGCCTGCCCAAGCGGGAACAGGCCAAGCCGAAGCAAATAACCATCAGCTAGGAGGACCACATCCATGACGACGGAAATTTCCAAGAAAGAGAAAAACGAAGTGAGGACTCCGGACATGAGCCGCCGCCCCTATTACCGGGTGCTGGGCGGCAATGGCAAAGAATCCTACACCGTTGAGGTTTTCATGCCGGGTGTGGCCAAGGGGGACTACAATGTATCCCTGCACGACCAAGAGCTGTTGATCGAGGGCCGCAAGGTCCTGCCGATTCCCTCGGACGCCAAGTGGGTCCACCGGGAAATCACGATCGAGCCTTACAAGCTTCGCCTGCAGCTCAATGTGGATGTCGATGCCGAGGGCATCACAGCCCGAAGCGAGGATGGTATCCTGCGCGTGCTTCTGCCCGTCGCCGCCGAGGCCCGGCCCCGCAAGATCACCATCCAGTAACCATTATTCATTCATATATTCTTCGAGAAGCCCCGGGTAACCGGGGCTTCTTTTTTTTGTCAAACGGTCAGAGATTTAACTTTTTCGCATCCTTGACTTTTGCTTTCCCGTCAGTGCCCCTTATTCCTGCATCTTCCGGACATTCCGTCCAGTTAAGGCCTTGTTTAATGCCAATTGCCCCACAGTCACGGCTCAAGAAGACCATCTGCACTATTTTGGTAGTGTTGACCTCACTGTCTTTGGCCAATGGTGAAAACATCACTGTAAGGGCTGTCGACCAGATAACAGGGGAAGGTATCGGGGATGCGGTGATGATACTCTCGAACGCCGGTCGGCAGGGACGAAGCGACGCCAGCGGGTGGATCGAAATGGAGGTCATGGAACCGGGGATTTTTGACGCCGTCCTTTCTGCAAACGGATACATCAGCCGCCGACTGCGACTGGAAATCAGGGATGAGGTTCCGTCCATCCGCAAGGAGGTCTATCTCAACCCTCTCATCCTGGACATGGAGGCCTTCGAAGTCTCCGCAAGCCTGACCGATGCCGACCGGGATATCCTCGCCAGACGCCAGTCCGTCGCTCCCATGGACCAGATATCCGGTGAAGAACTGCAGGACATCACGGATGATGGCCTCGGCGACACCCTGGAGAAAATAGCTGGCGTGACGGTTGATACAGAGGAGGGATCGGTAAGCGGTATCAACATTCGTGGGGCCGGGCCCAAGCAAACCCGGGTCACCTTGGACGGACAAAGCGTGGCTGGTGGTGGAGGCCGCGGCACAACCCGCGGAGCTCGCGTCATGAGCCAGATTCCCCGGGAATTCCTCAACCGCATCCAAGTGATGAAGGCCCCTACCCCGGACATGGATGCCGATGCCATCGGGGGCACGGTCGACCTGCAGACAAGCCACGTCGCTGACTCCAGGACTCCCCGCAGTTCCCTTGCCTTTCGCAGTTCCTACCAAGAGGAAGGCAACAGCTGGAGTCACCGCCTCAACGTGGCCCATGCCCAGCCATTCCAGTTGGGTGATTCCGGGAAACGCCTGGGGATTCTAGTCGCCCTCAACGGATTGCGTAACAATACGGCCAACGATGATCTCCGCGTTTTGAACCAATGGCCCCTGCGGACCAGTCCTGAAACGGGTGAAAAGGAACGCCTGCTGGCCCGCTTCCGGGCAGGAACCCGGACCAACTCAACCGATGGATTCGGACTTGTCATCAACACGGACCTGCGTCTCGACAAGAATAACCACTTCCAATTCAAGATGTTGTGGAATCAGCGTACTGTATCCCAGGAAAGCGAATTCCATACTTTCGACTTTATCCGGGGAAAGATCATTTCCCTGACTCCGGAATCCGCCGCCGTGGATAAAATGCGGCTCGAGAAGCAATTCACGAAGCGCAAGCTGGAGGATGAATCCGCCAGCGTCGTCATTGGTGGTGAACACCGCTTGG
>JBFOLZ010000143.1:0-2778 GCA_040830445.1 Puniceicoccaceae bacterium | reverse complement strand
TGACGGGCGGCGACTCGGCAATCCAATTTCCCGGGCCGCTGACCTATGAGCAGTTCCGGGCGAATCCGCGCCAATCGAATAATGCGGGCGATGAACGGGTGGAGGCTGAGAACTGGCAGGCGACCGTGCTGGGGGAGGACAAGGAAGCGTGGGGCAGCTGGCAAATGCATGCCGGCGTGTTGCAGCGTCAGCGTCAGGCCAACCTTGACGGAAGATTTGGCAACAATCGCCAGCGCCAACTGACAATCGCCCCGCGGGTCCGCATGGGCGGTGACAAAGGGTTCCTGATGACGGGTCTGGACATTGCCGGTGATGAAGTGCGGCATAAGGATTATACAGATGAAGAAAGAGGCACCCTTCGTTCCTTTGCCGATATCGGCCGCCTGACCCTGGGGGGATATATATTTTCATCGAGGGAATTGAGTTCCACCCTGGAGCTTTCGGGGGGACTGCGACTGGAAACAGCCCGCACGGACAATGAAAAGGTCAGCTATGTGGAGAACCAGCTGAGGCCAGTCATCGAGACAAACCGGGGCACTTTCCCGAATCCCGACTACAAGGAGAACCCGGATATCGATGAGGAATCCTCGTTTACCGGCGAGATCACCAAGTCCGGCTGGTCGGCGGAGGTATCGCTGGTGCAGAAGGTTTCCCAAGGGCTTCATTTCTGGGCCGGCTGGGACCGCGTCTACCGGTATCCGGCGCTTGATGAAACGGCTTCCTACCAGGGGTTTCCCCTGAGTGATCCCCTCAATGCGGACCTGGAGCCGGAAACCGGTCATAATTTCGAGGCCGGGTTGAAGCGATTTGAGGACAACTGGCACCTTTCCGCGACTGTCTTCCACCTTCGCATGAAGGATGAGATCAGCTTTTCCGAAGCCAGACGCCTGAACGTCAATATTGGGGACACCATCCGGAGCGGGCTGGAGATGGATGCTTCGTATCGAAAAGATCGCTACGGTATTTCCATCCACGCCTCCGTGGTGAGGGCGGAATTTGAGGACGAGGCGGTGGGAAAGCGGCTGCCGCTGGTTCCCCGGTACGAGGGAAGTGTCACCGGCTGGTTTAAGCCGGCCGATTCACTGCGACTACAACTCCATGGACGCTACCTGTCGTCGCAGGTCCAGGGGAACGATTTCGGGAATACCTTCCGCAGGATTCCCGCCCACGGGATTGTGGACCTGATGATCCGCTGGAATCCCAGGCCTCAACTGGTCCTGACCGGGGGTATTCGCAACCTGCTCGATCGAAATCATGCCGTATCCGCCTACAGCGGGGGCTTTTATCCCGGCCCCGGACGGCAAGCGTTCATCCGGCTCAGTTATGCCATCTAGGACGACATGAAGCGATTTCTCCCATATTTGCTAGTGGTGATGGCCGGATATGCGGCCATGCCGGCATGGGCGTATGAAGCACCGCAGTTTCCCTTCAGTCCGGCTGCCGGCGACCCGGGGACCGTGGCTGTCTGGAGCGGAGATCCGCTTATCAAGGGATGGGCAACCGGGATCGAGGTTGAGTATGGCGAGGAAGTGGCGGAGGAGTGGAAAACCCCGGAAGCAGCCCTGGGTCCGGCCTTCCTTAATGACAACGACGTGGTCGTGCTCGGCCGGGGCGGCTCGGCCGTGTTGGAATTCATGCCCTCGATCCGGGATGGCGATGGCTATGACTTTGCCGTTTTCGAGAACAGCTTCAGTGGGACTTTTCTCGAACTGGCCTACGTGGAGGTTTCCTCGGATGGTGTCCATTTTGTGCGGTTTCCCAATTACTCCCTGACTGCGGATCCCGTCGGTGGATTCGGGGTATTGCAAGCGGAGTACATTGAGGGATTTGCCGGCAAGCATGCGGGGGGATTCGGAACCCCCTTTGACCTTTCGGAGCTGGCCGCGGCCCATGCTGCCCTGCTGCAGGGCTATGACCGGTTCAGCGAGGCCTACGGCGACACTTTGCGGGAAAACTTTCCCCATTTGAATTTAGAGGCGATCCAGTATGTCCGCCTGATTGACATTCCCGGGGATGGATCCCGTTTGGACTGCGAGGGATTCCCGGTTTATGACCCGTATCCAACGATCATTACAGCCGGATTTGATTTGGATGCGGTCGGTGTGCTCAATCCAGTCACGATACCGGTTATCTCCTTTTCCGACTGGAGCGGGGGATTTTCGCTGGAGCCAAGGGAAAACGCTGACACGGACGGGGATGGCTGGTCGCAGTACATGGAATACCTCTTTGCATCGGATCCCAGCGATGCCGGCAGCCGGCCCTCCATCTCCCAGACCATCGATCCGGCAGGTGGCTATTCCCTTCTCTACTGGCGGAATCTGGCGGCGGAATCGACCTTGGAACTCATCTACAGCCTCGACGGGAGTACCTGGCAAGCGGCGGAATCGATCCTCAGCCTGGAGACCCTGATATCCGGGGGCAGGGTCCTGGCCCTGGAACAGTTTCTTCTGCCCATGACGGATGAATCCATCCTCGTGCGTTTCGTTGCTGTCCCCAATTAATCCCCGTTCACGGTTCAATCACCTCCAGCTGGAGGAAGCGGCGATTCCCGTCGAGGGTCGCGGAGGCTTCGATCAAGGTGCCCTCGGCCGCGGTGTCGGGATCCGGCGTCTGAATGACACCGGTTGTTGTCCAAGGTTGATCCTGCAGGACCGTATTGGTAAGGACACGGTAGCTGAGGTCGGAGCGTTGCATCCTGTAACGGAGTGTCAGGACATTGCCGGTACGGACAAACTGCGGCGCAATGGTATGGGCATCGGCAAGGTTGGGATTGCCGGC
>JBFOLZ010000142.1:0-20332 GCA_040830445.1 Puniceicoccaceae bacterium | reverse complement strand
CCGCATAGGGGGACTCACCAGCTTCCTCGACCATGATTCCACCAGCAGGCGCATTTGAAGAGAAGAGCGTACCCTTGCCCTGCCAGCTAACCGAGATACCGGACGGCGAAAGGGTTACCTCAGGGGCGACCATCACCCCAGCTGAAACGGGTATGACCGGTGACAGGATGGAAAGAGCGGTGATCTTAAGGATTTTGTTCATTTTGGGCCTTTGTTTCCCGGAAGTTGGATCAGGAACGCGATATCGTCCTCGTTGTTCCGTTCCAGTGACAGTCGTCCCTTGTGGGCCTTGATGGATTCCCTGGCCAGAGAGAGGCCGAGGCCCCGGCCCTCCTTCCCGGTTTCCCGTGCGGATTCGCTCCGGAAAAACCGATCGAACAACTTGCCGGCGGAGGTTTCGGGGATCGCCGCACCGGCGTTGATGACCTCGATTTCCACTATGTCCTCCCTGGTCCGCAACAGCACCTTTACAAATCCATCCACCCGGTTGTACTTGATGGCATTGGATATGACATTGAGGATGGCCTGCCGAATAAGGTCCCTGTCTCCGTTGAAGATAACGCCGGGCTCAATTTCCTGATGAAATTGCAGGTCCGGGTCAATGAGGACGGTGTCTTCCATGATTTCCTCAACCATCGTGCTGAGATCGATCGCCTCCGCCTCGACGGGCAGTCGCCCGCTGTCAGCGAGGGACAACAGGAGCAACTTGCGGACGACTTCCTTGAGATTGTGGACTTCCTCGAAGATGGTCGCCAACTGCTGTTGGGACTCCGTGTCAATACTGCCGGATTGGACCAGCAGATCGAGGTGGCCCTGGAGAATGGTCAGGGGCGTGTTCAATTCATGGGCGGCATCTGCGCTGAAACGGCGTGATTGTTCAAAACTCCTTTCCAGCCGGTCCAACATCTCGTTGTAGACCTGGATGAGCTCGGCAAACTCGGGGTAGGCTCCCTGCCCATCGAGGCGCCTGTCCAGTCCTTCGGCAGTGACGCCAGAGGCCGCTGCCGTCAACCGCTTCACGGGTCCCACCGCCTTGCCGGCAAAGTACCATGCCACCAGGGCGATGACCAGCAAGGCAACCGGCAGAGCCAGCAGGATGGCCTTCCGGTAGCTGGCCATGGACTCTGCCACCGGGCGCATGTCCGCGGCCAGAAGGAGGACTCCGGTGCCGTCCGAGAAACCGAGTATGCGCCAGTGGGATTCACTGCCGTCGACCGTCGTGAATACGGCCTTGTCCATGCTGGGGAGATGTGGACGTGGAGGGGGCCTCATTCGTCTCTCCGGCGGGGGAGGTCTTTCCCCGGGAATCCGGTCAGGCAGATCGAACAACCGGGACCGGACCAGCTCTTTGCCATCCCGCGCATAGATGTCAGGAACGGTATCAGCAATGGAACCCGCGTCCAGTTCGTCCGGCCAATTTGCACCCTGGTGGACTTTTTCATCGGGCAGATGGATGAAGCTGAAGGCATGGCCGGGAGTTTCTTCTCCTGTGACTGTCTCTTCAGGAGGGGGCGGACGAAACCGGTCCGGATTCACGGAGAGCATGAAACGCCACCCCTCCTTGATGGAGATGGCCACCAGTTCAGCGTCCAGCTTCTGGATGGCCGCGATGCGAACAAGCTGCCAGGAAATGCCGATGAAACTGCCCAGCGCTAAACCGCTGACAAGCGTCATGATGAGGACCAGGCGCCAGCGCCAGGAGAGGGAGCGGCTGTTCATGCTTCCCCCTTCCGGATCCGGTAACCGACACCCCGGACCGTTTCGATGAGCGGCATATCCTTGGTGTCAACCTTCTGGCGTAGTCGTTTTATATATACATCGACAAGGTTGGTATTGGGGTCGAAGTCGTAGTTCCAGACCGCATCAAGAATTTGGGTCCGGTTGTAGACGCGACCGGGATTGCGCAGGAGAAGCTCCAGCAGATTGAACTCGCGGGGAGTGAGCTCAATACTCTCTTCACCGCGTTTGACTTCACGGGTGGCCAGATTGATGGACAGGTCCTCAACCGCAATAAGGTTCATCCCACTGCCCATTGTGCGGCGGACAATGGCATTCAGGCGGGCGATCAGTTCATCGATGTGGAAGGGCTTGGGCAGATAGTCATCCGCGCCCAGGTTCAAGCCTTCCAACTTGTCATCAAGGGCGCCGCGGGCCGTGACGAGGATGACCGGCACGTTGACTTTCCGTCCCCGCAGCTCCTTGAGAACGCCCAGGCCGTCCTTGCCCGGTATCATGATGTCGAGGATGATGGCATCATAGGGGGTATGCAGGGCGAGCTCGAGAGCGGTATCGCCATTCCCGGTCGAATCGAAGCTGATGCCGGTCGCCTTGAGACCTTTCTCCATGAAGCTCCGGATCTTCGCTTCGTCCTCTACTAGAAGCACTTTCATCTCCCCAACCATGCGATATCAAGCGAATCCGGGCAAGGATTCTAACATTAATTTTTTGTCATCAAAGCGTTCATGAAGGGTTCATCTTTGTCGGTTAGACTGCACTCCTGAAATCAAATCTTTCACATCAAAATGGAAACAAACATGAAGAAATTAATCACAATCATCACAGTGGGAATCGTCCTTTCCGCAAATGTTTACGCCGAGCCGGATGTTGAACGTCCGAAGCGGCCAGATCCTGAAGAGTTGGCGGCCAGGCTGATTGCCGACTTTGATGCGGACGGCAGTGCCACCCTCAATGAGGAGGAGCTGGCAGAAGCCCTTGTTTTTATGCGGGAGAACCGGCCCCGGCCGCAAAACCGCCCGGAAATGAAGCCGCGCCGCGAGCCCCCCGCTCCGGAAAAAGTCGCTGAACGGATGCTGGAAAGGCATGATGCCGATGGTGACGAACTACTTTCCGAGGAGGAGTTGGTGGAAGCCCTGTCCAGTATGCCGCGGCCCGGGCGTCGACCCGGCGGCCCCCGTTCTCAAGAAGGATAGTTTCCTGGTTGTTTGGGAGTTCTAGTAGCAGCTGGCCCATGTCTGAATGGCGTGGGCCAGCTTGACCAATTTCTGCAGAAGCCTATCATATCCACCATCCACAATAACCCCGATGAAGTCCTTTAAATTCATTCTCCTTGCCTTCGTTTCGGGCGCACTCGTCGGAGGCATAACATCGCTGTATGTCAGAACAAGTGATGCGGAAGAGACCGTCCCCGGTAAATCCTCCGCGCAAGACCAAGGCGTAGCCAGCTATTCAGAGGATGACAGGGCTGTGCTGCTGAAGCGCATCCGTGACCAGGAGGCGGAAATTGCGGTTCTGAAGGCCCGCAACTTGTCCGGCGATGAGCCGGAAACGGACGTCGCGGAGGAGAATCCTGAAGAGGCTGAGCAGAACGCGCGGAGAGATTTCTTCCGTTCCCGGATGGAGGAGCGGATGAACCAGCGGGTCGAGGAAATGGTGCTAAATCTTGGCCTGAATGACGGGCAGCGCCAGTTGCTGCAGGAAGTCTACCGCCAGCAGTTTGAAAACATCCGGGCCCGGCGGAGCGGGGAAGAGGTGGCTCCCTTCAATTTTGACGGGGCGGTGGAGAGTATCCTTACGCCGGAACAGTTCGAGCAGTACCTGGAGACCTCGCAGCAGGAAATCTACAATCGTGCCGAGTTGATGGCCACGACGCAGATGGTCCGGCTATCCCAGTCGGTCGAACTGACCTCCGAGCAGGAGGGCCTCGTTTATGATGCAATCCACTTTACCGCCCAGGAGGCCATGATTTCCCGCCAGACCGGATCCGATTACAATATGCGCGAAGTCGTCAACGAAAGGCTCTCGACAATTCTTACGGAGGAGCAGTTCAAGGCTTACCAGGAAAGTGGAGCTGGTTTTGGTGGCGGACCTGGACGTGGGCGGGGCGGATTCCCGCCTCCCTAAATTTCCTCCAACGCTTCCTTGCTGAAATTCTGGTAGCAGACGGGTCGCAGGAAGCGACTGATGGATTGAATCCCAACCGCTGTAAAGCGGCTGTCGGTCGTGGCGGGGTAGGGACCGCCATGAACCATTGCCGGGCAGACTTCCACCCCCGTGGGCCATCCGTTGCAGATTATCCTCCCCGCCTTGGTCTCCAGTTTCCCGATTAGCTCCGGGAAGTCTTCCAGGTCTTCATCCATGGCGTGGATGCTGGCCGTCAGCTGTCCGCCGATTGCCTCAAGAACAGTTAGGTAATCCGCCTTTTCCCGGCAGATGACGAGTAAGGAAGCCGGCCCGAAAACTTCCTCTCTCAATTCCGGCTGTGAAGCGAATACACCGGAGTCGACCTTGAACAGGGCGGGTCCCGCCCGGAATCCGGGAGCGTTTAACAGTTCCCCGGAATTGAGCAGGCAGGTGACGCCCCCGGTTCCGGAAAGCCTCTTTAATCCGGAAAGATAACTTTCATGGATGCCACCATTGAGCATTACCTCCGGTTGCCGCTCCCGCAGGAGGTTCAGCACTTCATCAATGAACCGTTCCGCATCCGCGGTATCCGGTAGCAGCACCAGTCCGGGATTTGTGCAGAACTGGCCGACGCCGAGCGTAAGCGAGCCGACAAAACCGGCCGCCAGAGATCGGGCATCCCGGCTCAACTTGCGTGGAAGGATGGAGACCGGATTAATGCTGCTCATCTCCGCAAAGACGGGAATCGGCTCCGGTCTGCTGGCAGCAAGATCAAAAAGGGCCCGACCGCCTCGCTCACTTCCCGTGAAGCCAACTGCCTTGATGACGGGGTGTTGGACCAAGGCCGAGCCAACGGTCGTCCCGCTATCGAACAAAAGGCTGAAAACGCCCTCGGGCATCCCGGTGGTATCCGCCGCATTCAAGATAGCCTGGCCAACCAGCTCGGATGTTCCCGGGTGGCCCGCATGGGCCTTGACGACAACCGGACACCCGGCGGCCAGGGCGGCAGCGGTATCCCCGCCAGCAACATCGTAGGCCAGCGGGAAGTTTGCCGGTCCGAATATGGCCACTGGACCAATCGCAACAAGCTGCCGGGCAAGGGCTGGTTTTGGCAGGGGTTGCCGTCCGGGATCCGCTTCCTCTGAATGCGCACGGTTCCAGTGTTTCGATTCAAGCAGGGTCGCGAATTGATTCAATTGCAGGCAGGTTCTTCCGCGTTCCCCGAGCGCCCGTTCTTCCGGCAGGCCACTTTCTTCCCTGTAGCGGTTGATCAGTTCATCCCCTAATCCTTCAATACCCGAGGCAATGGCACGGAGAAACTCCGCCCGCTTGTGCGGGGCCAACTTCCGGTACACCGGGAAGGCTTTCGCCGCCAGCTGGCAGGCGGCACCGGTATCGGTTGAGCTGGACGGATAAAAGGGTGGCTCAAGCTGTTGCCCGGTAGCGGGGTTGATGCCGTGAAAGGGTGTACCCTTCGCTTGCGCATGGGTGGAACCAATAAGGGAAAGGCCGTGAAGTGACATGACAGTTAAAGGTGTGGGGAAACCTTACAGGATGGCTACTGGATTGCCAAACCCCGTTTTCCACATTTCTGCATTGCGGGGCGATTTCCGGCCGGATTGAATGCAGGAATGAAGGACTCGTTACAGAGGCTGGTCCCCTTGCCGCGTGAGCTCCGCCTCACTGGCAGGGGCGGATTGTGGCGCGAGGCCTCCCTGCAACATTCCCGGGTTGAGGATCTCGGTGTCGAGGAATACCGCATTTCAACCAACGGTTCCACCATTCTCGTTGAGGCCTCCGGCGGGAAGGGGTTCTTCTATGCCCGGCAGACGATTACCCAGCTCCGCCGCATCACCGGAGGCAGTTACCCGGGGTTTCATATCTCAGACGCTCCCGCCTTTCCCGTCAGGGGGTACATGCTCGATATAAGCCGGTGCAAGGTTCCCCGCATGGAACAGCTTTTCCGGCTGGTCGACATGCTGGCCTTGTTCAAGTTCAACCAGCTCCAGCTCTACACGGAGCATACGTTCGCCTATGAAGGGCATCAGACCGTCTGGAAGGACGCTTCCCCCATGACTCCAGGGGAAGTCCGTGAGCTGGATACGTATTGTGCCAGTCGCTACATCGAGCTGGTCCCCAACCAGAATGCCTTCGGGCACATGGAGCGCTGGTTGCGTCATCCTCAATACCGCCACCTGGCGGAGAGTCCGGATGGTTTCGAGCACCCGTTCGCCGGATGGAAGCCACACGGGTCGGTCCTTCGCCCGGGCCCCGAGTCGGTGGCCTTTGTTGATGAGCTGTTGGAACAGTTGCTCCCCTGCTTTAACAGTCCGTTGCTTCACCTCGGTTGTGATGAGCCGTGGGAGCTGGGCCAGGGCCTCAGCTCGGAAAGGGTTGAACAGGATGGGCGGCATAGCGTGTACAAGGAGCACCTGCTCGCGCTCCATTCCCTGGCCCGGAAGCACAACCGGCGCATGCTCTTCTGGTCGGATGAGTTGCGCGGGGAACCTTCCCGGATCCGGGAATTTCCCAAGGACATGATCCCGGTTGTCTGGGGGTATGAAGGCGACCACGATTTCGACACCGAATGCGCCGCTTACGCTGCCCATGATCATCCCTTCCTCATCGCCCCGGGGGACTCCTCCTGGAACAGTTTCTCCGGGCGTCTCGTCACCGCCTTGCGGAACATTGAGAATGCGGTGGCCGCGGCTCAACGCCACAAGGCGGAGGGACTGCTGTTGACCAGCTGGGGCGACCAGGGTCACCAGCAGACCTGGCCGGCGCAACTCCCCGGTTTGCTCTGCTTCGCCGCCGGCGCATGGAATCCTTCAGCATTACCGCAGATGGATATCGCAAAGGCCCTTGATCAGATTGTCTTCCAGGATGGAGCCGAACAGCTGGGGTCATTCTGGGTCAAGCTGGCCCGGATCGACTCCCATCTACCGGGCGAATTGCATGTCCCAAACAGCAGCTTCCCCTATGATGCTGTTTATGCGTCAAGGGCCCACCTGCGCCACCTTGTCCGCCACCTGGACCCGGATGTCTTTTTCCCCGCCCTGTCCCAGTTGGAAGATTGTGCCAAGCAACTTGAGAAAGCGAAACCCGCTTGTCCGGACGGCGATTTGTTCCTGGATGAGTCGAGACTGGCCCTTGAGATGACCCGTGCTGCCTTGAAGCGGGCGGAGACAACCCTCAAGGAGGGTAAATGCGACTTCCCCAATGACGAATGGATGCTTCTTGCGGATCAGTTCCAGGAGGTCTGGCTAAACCGCAATCGTGAGGGAGGGCTCAAGGAAAGCCTTTCGCGGCTTCGCCTAGAAAATTCCCACAACCACGCTTAGGGATATCAGGGAGAACAGGGTGCTGAGAATGATGGCACCGGAGGCCATGGCGGCGTCCCCATCCATTTGCTTGGCCATGACATAGCTGGCCACGGCTGTCGGGGTGGCGGCAAAGATCATCAGGATCAATGTATCGGTATGGGAAAAATCAAAAGGCAGGCTGATCAACCAGGCCAACAAGGGTGTTGCAAACACCTTCAGGCAGGCGGCATAGGTGGCGCTTCGATAACGGCCCTCCATTGAGGTTAGGGCCATGCCGCCGCCCACGCAAATCAAGGCCATCGGAGCAGCTGTACGCCCGATGAACTGCAAGGTGTCTCCGAAAATCACGGGTAAATCCAGTGGCAGGAGATAGAGGCACAATCCGGAGACCGCGGCGAGAATCAGCGGATTGGTCGCGACCCGCAGGATGGAGCGACCTGGGGAGGACTCTGTGTTGCTGTTCCTGCCTTTGGACAACACCAGCACGGAGGCGATGTTGTAGAAAATCATGATCGGGGCGAAGACGAAGATCGCCTGGGCGACAATCCGGCTCTGCTCGCCTGAGGGAAGATCGCGCAGGGCATAGATCAGGATTGGCAGGCCGATGAAAGCGAGATTCCCCCGAAACGAGCCCTGGATGAAGGTGCCGTGTTGCCAGCCTTCCAGTCCCAGCGTGAAGGCAACCAGTCGCGCTACCACCATGACGAGCAGGGTTGCGCCCAGATAGATGAGGATGATCGTGAGGGAGTCTCCGGTTATGTTCTCGGCCCGGTCGAGGTTGTTGATGATCAACGAAGGCAGGCAAACCCAGTATACCAGCTTGTTGAGGTCGTCGAGGAAGGGCTTGGCCAGGAATCCCTTCATGGCCAGAAGGTAGCCCAGGCCGATAATTGCAAACACCGGAAACAAGGTCTGGAAGGTTTGTAACATGCTCGCAATTCAAGGTGAAGAATAGCACCCCCGTGGCAATCGCTTTATGAATTACGCAATTATGGAGACTAATTCGAGGGATAATTCGGCGTTCTAAAAAGCGTTTCTAATGGCGAATACTTGAACCTTTTGGATCCGGCAATTATGCAGGTTTAGCAAATGGCCAGGCGGTCATGGAAAAGTAACTACTAATTTATAAAATCGTAAAGTATAACCAGCTATGAAAATGAACCCCAAGATGATTGCCCTCCTCATCGGAGGTCTCTGTATGAGCGGGCCGCTTATGGCCCAGCACGCTTCAATAAGCGAATATAACGGCTACGCTTCCTGTAAAAGCTGCCACGATCAGGCCTTTGGCGGCGGTGGCTTGCATGCCGACCAGGTCATGGCCAGTATCCACTGGACATGGGAGAAGACGGACTCCTTCACCGGCAAGGAAGTCGGCAAGTACAACGTGATCAATAATTACTGCGTGGCGGTTAAGTCCAACGAACCCCGCTGCACCAGCTGTCACGTTGGTATTGGCTGGAGCGACACATCATGGGATCCGGCAGCCAACCGGGACTCCATCGACTGTCTGGTTTGTCACGACACAACGGGTACCTACAAGAAAATCCCGACTGGTGCCGGAGCGCCGGTGGATGGCTTGGACTATGCCGCAATTACTTCTTCCATTGGCAGCCCGGACCGGGACAACTGTGGCGCCTGTCACTTTTTCGGTGGTGGCGGTGATGCCGTCAAGCACGGTACCCTCGATTCCACGATGGCTAATCCGACCCGCGACGCGGATGTCCACATGGGCGGTTCCATGGACATGACCTGTATCGATTGTCACATTGCTGAAGGCGCTTCCAACAAGCATGAGTATCTCGGTACCCGCTATTCGCAGGACCGGAACGATGCCGCCCTCTGTCAGGATTGCCACACGGCCACCCCGCACGGTGGCTTCATGGACAACCACGCCCAGCGCGTGGCCTGTCAGACCTGTCACATTCCGGCATTTGCCCGCGGCGGCAAAGCGACCAAGATGTTCTGGGACTGGACCACTGCCAAGGGTGAAAAAGTCGATGACGGAAACGGCAACATGGTCGATCTGGTCATCAAGGATGACGACGGGAATGTCCTCTATCACGCCAAGAAGGGCACCTTCGAGTGGCAGGAGAATGTCATTCCGGAATATGTCTGGGCCAACGGCAAGGTCCGTCATGTTACTCTCGACGATCCGGTGATGGAAGGAGAAGTCGTCATGATCAACGAACTGCAGGGTGATGTGGATGATCCGACTGCCCTCATCTTCCCGGTTAAGCGCTTTACGGGTATCCAGCCATACGACACCGGTCTGAATGGCGACGGAGTTGGCAACCTGGCCATCCCGCACCTCTTCCCCTTCGCAGGCGAAAAGGAATGGCCGGCCGACCAGAAGTCCGCCTTCTGGATGCTGTTCGACTGGGAGAAGGCCTTGACCGCCGGTATGGAAGCCGATGGCCGGACCTTCGACGGGCCGGTGGGCTACATTGAGACAGAATTCACTTGGATTTCCAACCACATGGTTGCTCCGAAGGAACAGTCCCTCGACTGTGTCGATTGTCATACCTTTGGCAGCCGCATGAACTTTGCCAAACTCGGTTACCCGGAAGAGAGAGCACAAGAGCTGCAGCTCAAGGCGCAATCCGACTACTGGGCCGGTTACCCGGTTACCCCCGAGAAAGCCGTGGACACAGGCGCCTGGCTTGGCTGGATGAACGTTACCTATGGAGACTGGGTTTACAGCTACAGCCTCGGCAAGTACCTCTACCTCCCTGAAGCCGGGGTGACCGAAGCGGGGGCCTGGACCTATATTATGAAATAGACTGAATAGAGGCTGTTCAGACAGTCTTTGGTTTGTTCTTCGTTGTCATTGAATGCCCGCCCCTTCCCCGGGGGCGGGTATTTTGTTTGATGTTTGTATGGCCCGTGGAATTCAGGCCCACGGCAAATATTGATTTGGGAAATTGACCCGGCAACACTTGTGGGGCATCCTTTCGATAACCCAAATTCATGTTATGCGAGTAGGTGTAGTTAAGGAAATCAAGGCTGATGAAAACCGTGTCGCCATGACACCTGCTGGTGCGGAGGCGTTCACTGACCGGGGTCATGAGGTCCTGGTTGAGGCCGGAGCCGGCGAAGGCAGTGGCTTCGCTGATGCCGAGTACATTGAGGTGGGTGCCAGCATTGTCTCAGCGACTGAGGTTTGGCAGGAAGCGGAGATGGTGCTGAAGGTCAAGGAGCCCCAACCGGAGGAAGTCAGCTGTATCCGCAAAGACCAGATCGTGTTCACGTATTTCCACTTTGCAGCATCCGAGGAGCTGACCCGCGGAATTCTGGAGTCCGGTTGTATTGCCATTGCCTACGAGACGATAACCGACCAGAAGGGTCAGTTGCCGCTGCTTACGCCGATGAGCGAAGTCGCCGGCCGGATGGCCATCCAGCAGGGGGCCAAATATTTGGAAAAGGCGCATGGCGGCCGTGGAATCCTCCTTGGCGGCGTTCCGGGTGTCCCGCCTGCCACAGTGGTCGTTCTCGGTGCCGGGGTGGTGGGGATGAACGCCACCAAGATGGCGGCCGGACTTGGCAGCCTTGTTTATGTCCTCGATGTGAACCTCGAGCGCCTCCGGTACTACAGCGATGTCATGCCGTCGAATGTCATCACCATGATGTCCAACAAGGCCAACCTGCGCAAGGCCCTCTCGGATGCAGACCTTGTTGTCTCGAGCGTCCTCATTCCTGGCCGGAAAGCGCCAAAGCTCATTACCCGGGAAACCCTGGCCATCATGAAGCCGGGTGCGGTTATCGTCGATGTGGCCATTGACCAGGGAGGATCAACGGAAACCTCCAAGCCGACAACCCACCGGGATCCGATTTACACGGTTGACGGGATCATCCATTACTGTGTCGCCAACATGCCCGGTGCGATGCCTATGACCTCCACCTTGGCCCTAACCAATGCGACCATTCCCTATGCCCTGCAATTGGCCGGCAAGGGGTATTCCGACGCCATCCGCCAACACCGGAGCATAGCCGCGGGAGCTAATATTGTCCGTGGGACCGTGACGCACAAGGGGGTCGCGGAGGCCTTTGGCCTGCCCTACGAGCCGGTTTACGAAGTCCTCAAGAATTAGGACTTTCCCGGGATGCGTGCGTGAATGAGGAGCGGCCGCCCATCATTGGGATCGGCGGCTCTGGGCCCGAGGTTGTTATCGAAGATGAGGTAGACATCCTGTTCCTCAACCACCAGCCCTTCGGCCTGCCCGTAGACCTGCGAGCGATAGGCCCAGCGAGGGTCGGTCTCAAGGTGGCGGTAGCTCCAGGCCTCCGCCTCGACAAACCCTTCCCCCTCCCGTTCAATCCGGACAACGAGATGGGCATTGCGGAAAAGGGCATAGATGCTGCCTCCATCCGCATCGAGTCCGGAGAAATCAGGCAGCCGAAGCAAGGGGAGGGCATTGCTGAAGGGCGAATGCTCCTGCTGGGTGGCGGTGACCTTCAACTTGCCATCAACAAGACGAATTTCCGCCAACCCCCGGGGCTCCCGCTCGACAGCTCCCAGCCAATGGTCCGGCCCCAGCCAGGCAATCCCTTCAAATCCGGCGTTGCTCTTTGCATAGAGACCTGCTTCCTCCAGCTGTTCGCGAAGCGGTGGTGTGGCCCAGCGCACCTGGCCATCCAGCGTCACTTCAAGGATGCGGGCCTCGGTTTCAGAAATGAGATAGAAGGATCCACTGCCATCGGTGGAGATCCCTTCCCAGTCCATCGAATAGTAGCCCGGTGGTTGAAAGCGGAGAGCGGGGACCAGTTGGGCTGAATTCCCCTCCAACTGGACTTTGTAGATGGTCCGGTTGTCCTTGTCGGCGACGGTGTAGAGCTCTCCATCAAGACGGACCAGGCCGGATGGCTCGAGCGGCAGGTCCATATCGATGGCATAGGCCGCCACCAGTTCCAGCTTGCTGAAATCCGCCCCTTGATTTCCCTGCGGTCGCCAACATCCGCTGCCGGCAAGGACCATTAAAAGGAGGCCTATGGAAACCAGTTGCCTCATGAGGCTGCGTAAAAAGACCGCACATTCTCGATGGTGATCGCCATGAGCCGTTCCCGGGCCTCTATACTGGCCCAGGCCAGGTGTGGTGTGATGAGGCAATGGGGAGCACCCATGAGGGGACAATCCTGTGCCATCGGTTCCTCGGTCAGCACATCCAGGGCGGCTGCGGCAAGCTGGCCACTTTCCAATGCCTCCCGCAAATCCGTCTCGTTGATCAAGGGTCCTCGGGCCGTATTGATGAGGATGGCTCCGGGCTTGCAGGTGGCAAGGAGCTCCGCATTGACGAATCCCTGGTTGTCTGCGGTCAGTGGGCAGTGGAGGGAGATGACATCCGATTCGGCGAAGATCTCCCCGATCGACTTGAAGGCGAATCCTTCCCAGACAGGGGCATCCCGTGGCGTCCGGGCATAAGCGAGAACCCGCATGCCCAATCCATTAAGGGCGGCCGCTGTAGCCCGGCCAATCTGGCCAAACCCGATAATGCCCACTGTGCGTCCGGCCAGTTCTGGAATCGGGTGGTGCCAATAGCAGAACTGGCGGCTGCTCTTCCATTCCCCGGAGTGGACCGAAGCGCTGTAATGAGCCACCCGGTTGGTGATTTCCAGCAACAGGGCAACGACATGCTGGGCCACCGACTGGGTGCTGTAGGCGGGCACATTGCGCACCGCAATACCAAGGCGTTCGGCTGCGGCCAGGTCCACGTTATTGGTCCCCGTTGCCAGGATGCAGACCAGCTTCAGTTCCGGCAGTTGGCGCAGGACCGGCTCCATCAAGGGCACCTTGTTGGAGAAAACGACCTCCGCCCCGGCACAGCGCTCGAGGATGACCGCTTCATCTCGGGGAGTGAAGGCGTGCTTTTCCAATGTTCCGAAGGCTTCCAGTGGAGCCCATGCGGAATCCGGAAGGTCGAGTGTTTCACTGTCAAGGGCGACGAGTTTAGGCATGCCCATTTAGAAAGCCAGATGTACGGGATGAGTCAAGGCGCGGGCGGAAAGGCTACCGGGGCGAGAATGATCAGGGCCAGGCCGGCAAGGACGACGGTCGCCAAGAGGCGCAATTTGTTGATCGAACGCAGCGAGATATCCTCCGGAACCCGCCGTCCGAACAGACCCGCGATAAGGACAAAGTGGGCAAACCAGCCCATTTGTCCGGCCAATGCACCAAGCCCGAATTGTGGGGCCAGCCCCCATCCAGGGCCGGTCAAGTGGACGCTGATGGAGATGATCAGTCCGGCCCATAGGGGGAGGCGCCAGGGCATGACGAGGCTGCGCCAGAAGCTCGATTTTATGAGGGCCCAGGTTCCGGCGTCCGTTTCCACATGTAATCCCCGGACGGCGGGGGCCCGTGCGCTGCGCAGGGCCATCCATATGAAGAATCCGGCCGCCAGGGCCCGCAGGCCAAGGTCAAGGGTCTGCCAAAGACCGGGAAATTGGAACAGGACCGCCGCGGCTGTGATCGCCCATGGCAATTGTCCCAGTGTAAGGCCAAGTGAGCAGGCCAGCCCGCACAGCCAACCCCTGCTGACGGTCAGCTGAATGACCCACACCGATGCCGGCACGACGGTGGCGGAGTAGAGCAGGCTCATCCAGATTCCGCCCAAGACTGCCAGCTCATTCATCTCCATGCCTGGTACCAATGAGACCCAATCCGGCCGATTCGTCAAAGCCTTGTCGCCCTCTGGAAAGGATTCCCCTTTGTGACTTGAAATACGCGGGACTTTGAATCACTTCTCCTATGCATGACCATCGATTCAGAAATTCGTAATCAACTGGAGGAAATCACGCGTCGCGCCGGTTACCTGTGGAGGTATCTTTGACGTCCCCAAGCGACAGGAGGACATAGCCGGGCTGGAGCAGCAGATGGCTGCTGAGGGCTTCTGGGACAACCAGGAAGCCGCTAACAAGATTGTCACCGAGGCGAGCCACCTCAAGAGCAGCATTCAGCCTATTATCAAGTTCAACAGCCGGATTGAGGACGTCCAGACGCTCATTGAGCTGGTCGAGGATTCGGAAGGCGACGAGGCCGACGAGTTTCTCAGCGAAATAAAGGAATCGGTGGAGAAGCTCTCGGCTGAAATCGAGGAGTTGGAAATCCAGAGTTTCCTCAGTGGAAAGATGGATCGGAACAATGCCATCCTGTCCATCAATGCCGGGGCCGGCGGGACGGAATCCTGCGACTGGGCGGAAATGCTCTACCGCATGTATGTCCGCTGGGCCGAGCGCAACGGGTACCAAGTGGAAACCGATGACCTCGCACCTGGTGAAGAGGCCGGCATCAGCCACGCCACCATCCGGATCATGGGTCCCAACGCCTATGGCTACGCCAAGGCGGAACGCGGGGTCCACCGTCTTGTCCGGATCAGTCCCTTCGACAGCAATGCGCGGCGCCACACCTCCTTTTGCGCAGTCGATGTCATTGCCGAGCTGGACGACGATATCGATATCGAAATCAAGGATGAAGATATCCGGGTCGACACCTACCGCGCTTCCGGAAAGGGCGGCCAGCATGTCAACAAGACGGACTCCGCCGTGCGGATGACCCACATCCCGACCAACATTGTCGTCCAGTGCCAGAATGAGCGCTCGCAGCTCAAGAACCGCAACACGGCGATGAAAATGCTCAAGTCCCGCCTCTATGAAAAGTATGAGGACGACAAACGGGCCGAGATGGAGAAGTTTTATGGCGAAAAGGGTGAAATCGGCTGGGGCAACCAGATCCGGTCCTATGTCTTCCAGCCGTACCAAATGGTCAAGGACCTGCGCACCGGGGTCGACACCTCGAATATCCAGCAGGTCATGGACGGTGACTTGAATCGCTTCATTCATTCCTGGTTGAGAGCCGGTGGGCCGACTTCCCGCAACAAGGATATAAAGATTGAAGACTAAGGACCGGTTTTGCTAATGAGTACCGAACAAAACAGTGAGCTGACATTTGAGGGATTGAAGGAGGCCTTTGCCGGACAAGCCTTGTTTGAAGACAAGACCTGGCGGATCTCGCCCGAAGCCTGGCCCCTGACGGCGAGGCAGATCCGGGAAGTCGAAATGGTCGGCCAGGCCTGCCTTGAATTCTATCGTGCGTCCGAGCTCCTGTATACCCGTTCCCACGAAGGGAAGACCATTCTTCGCAACGCGGACCTGAAGGTGCCGTGGGTGGCTGATTACCTCGATCGGGGAAAGCCGGCCCATCTTGTCTCCCATGCCCGCTCCAAGCCCTTGCGGCGGAGCCACCCGATGGTCATCCGGCCGGACCTGCTGGCAACCGATGACGGATTGGCCCTGACGGAAATTGATTCGGTTCCCGGCGGTATCGGGCTGACCGCTTTCCTGAATGAGCTCTATGGCTCAGAGAAGGGGATCGTGGGCGAGCAGGGCAGGATGATCGATGCCTTTTACGCCTCCATGGCCTCGCTGCGGCCGGACAAGGAGTTGCCGCTAATCACGATTGTCGTTTCGGATGAAGCCTCCACCTACCGGCCGGAAATGGACTGGCTTGCGGAGCGGTTGCAGGAGCGCGGCAAGAGGGTCTACTGCCTCCATCCAGGCGATTTGTTTCCTGTTGGCGATACCCTGTGTGCGGATATCGATGGGGATCCCGAGGAAATCGATGTCATCTACCGTTTCTGGGAACTTTTCGATTTGGATAACATTCCCGTCGCCGGTCATATCTTCCAGATGCTGGAGAACGGATCCCCACTGGCCGTCACGCCTCCCATGCGCCACATCCAGGAGGAAAAGCTCAACCTCGCACTCTTCCATCATCCACGGTTGGCCGACTTTTGGCGGGAGAACCTGAGCAAACCGAGCTGGAAGCTTCTCAAGCGCATCATTCCCGAAGGCTGGATCATGGACCCGGTGGACCTGCCGCCCAACGCGGTCCTTGATGCCCCGATGGTCAGCGGGCGCCCCATCTACCGCTGGGAACAGCTGGGGGATGCCTCGCAGAAGGAGCGCAACCTGATCATGAAGCTGAGCGGTTTCCACGAAAATGCCTGGGGCGCGCGCAGTGTCCTCTACGGAAGTGACGCTTCCCGTGAGGAATGGGTTGACGGGATCAATGAGGCCCTGGAAGGGGCTGCCGACAATTTGTATCTACTCCAGGAATACAGGAAGCCCGGCCTCTTGAAGCACCCGGTCTTCAGTCCCGAAGGAGAATTGTATCCCATGAAAGGGCGCATGCGGCTCTGCCCGTACTACTTTGTCGAGGGAGACGGGGTCAGCCGCGGGGGGATCCTCGCCACCTTCTGTCCGGCTGACAAGAAGATCATCCACGGCATGCGCGACGCCGCCCTGCTGCCGGTAAAGGCTGTGGAGTAGGGGCCAATGGAGTACAGGCGTCCCGCCTGTACGTGCCTGCCTACAGGCGGGACGCCTGTAGTCCTTTATTGCCCCGATAACTTAAGGACAATCTCCGCATGCTTTTTTTCCACCGGCTGGATGGAGAGGCGCATGCCGCGCTGGGCCACTTTCATGTCCTTGAGAACCTTGTGTTCCTTAATCGCCTTGAGGGTGACCGGCTTCTTCAATTTGCGCCGGTATTTGACGTCGACAAGCAGCCAGCGTGGATTCTCCGGATCCGACTTGGGATCGTGGTACTTGCTCTTCTTATCAAACTGGGTCGGGTCGGGATAGGCGGCTTTTGAGGCAATCTCTGCCAGGCCGACGATTCCCGGTTCCGCGCAATTGGAGTGATAAAAGAGGACGACATCGCCTTTCTTCATGTCATCCCGCATGAAGTTCCGCGCCTGGTAATTGCGGATTCCGTCCCACGGCTCGGTCTTGCGGGGAGCGTTCTTGAGATCGTCGATGGAGAAGACGTTAGGCTCGGATTTCATCAACCAGTAGTTGGGCATGGGATCGACCTGTTGTTCAGGGTTTGGTGACTTTCGGCTTGGGGCGATAAAGGGATGCCGTGTGGCCGACTTCGCCGCAGATTGTCGAGTGGGATAATTCCGCCGCCTGAGCCAGCCACTCCTTGCGGGTGGCCTTGTCCTTGACCTCGAGACGGACCTTGATCAATCCATCCCGCGCCAGGGCCGTGTTCAGCGCATCGACGACGGTCTTGCTGACGCCAGCTTTCCCAATGAGGACAGCGGGCTTGAGGTTCATGGCCTGGCCGCGCAGTTTCTTGCGCTCGGCTGAGGTCAGTTCCGGAGCGGGAGGAAGGTCCATATCAATTTCCAATGGAATTGAGCCAGCCGGTGAGGACGGACTCCAGTTTGTCGGGTTCCGAACCGCCGCCCATGGCGAAGTCGGGTTTGCCGCCCCCCTTGCCGCCAAGTTCGGCGGTCAGGGTGCGGATAATGTCGCCGGCCTTGAAGCCCTTGCTGATGGCTTCCTCGGATGCCATGGCGATGAGGGTGACCTTCGGGCCGAATACGCCTCCGGTGACAAGCAGGCCATTGTTCAATTGCTTGAATGTCTTGGCGGTCAGGGAGCGCAAGTCGTTCGGGTTGTCAGCCTGTAGTTGTTTTGCCAGTACATCCATTCCGTCGATGGAGCGGATCTCGTCCTTGAGGGCGGCCGCCTGGTCAGCCTGGGCCTGGGACTTGGAGGCCTTGATGGCCCTCTCCGCCTCGACAAGGCGGTCCTGCATGTCCTTGAAACGCTCCGGCAGTTCCTCCGGCTTGGCGGAGAAGCCTTGCGCGAGGGTGGTCAGGATGTCGAAGCGCTGCTCGACAAGATGGGCGGCAGCCTCTCCACAGACGGCCTCGATGCGCCGGGTTCCGGCGGCAATCGCCGATTCGGAGACAATCTTCAAGAGCCCGATTTCGCCACTTGCGGAAACGTGGGTCCCTCCGCAGAGCTCCTTGCTCCAGCCCCCCATGTCGACCACGCGGACAACGTCCCCGTACTTTTCCCCGAAGAAGGCGATGACATCCTCCGGCTTCTGGTCGAACGGCACCTCGTACCATTGAACGGGATCGTTCTCGAGAATCTTCTCGTTGCAGAGCCGTTCAATCTCCCGCAATTGGTCGGCGGAAATCTGCTCGAAGTGGGAAAAATCGAAGCGCAGGCGATCCGGTCCGACGAAGGAGCCTGCCTGCTGCACATGGGTTCCCAGGACTGAGCGAAGGGCCCAGTGGAGCACGTGGGTGGCGGAGTGATGGCGCTGCACGGCCTTGCGGTAGGGGAGGTCGACGTCGATGACGGCCGCCTTGCCGGTCATCTGGTCATCCAACTCGCCCTGTACCTCATGCAGGACATGACCGCTGTCATCCTTGGTGGTGTAGGTGACTGGATACTGTTCACCGTCGATGGTGAGGATGCCCTTGTCGCCGACCTGGCCGCCCATTTCAGCGTAACAGGGTGTCTTGTCGAGGACGATGAAGGATTGGTCACCCTCTGAGAGAATTCGGAGGACCGTGGCCTCCGTGCCCCTGAGGTTTTCCGGCTCATAGCCGTTGAAACGGGTCGGTTCGCTGCCATCATCCTCTTCGCTGACCCGAATAACACTGGACTGACGGGCGGCACGGGCGCGCTCCCGCTGGATGTTCATTTCCTTTTGGAATCCGGCGGTATCGACCGTGAGGCCCTTTTCCGCAGCGATAATCTGGGTCAGGTCGAGCGGGAAGCCATGGGTGTCATAAAGGGTAAAGGCATCTTCACCGCTGATCTGTTCCGGTTTGGTGGCAAAGATTTTTTCCAGCATCAGCAGGCCGCGTTCAATGGTCCGTTCAAATGCCGCCTCCTCGCTGGCGATGACCTTGCGGATAACGGTTTCCTGTTGCTTCAGCTCCGGAAAAACGGGCCCAAGGATAGCAATGACGGGTTCCACCAGTTCGGTGAAAAAGCCATCCTTCAAGCTCAGCCGGCGTCCATAGAGGATGGCGCGGCGGAGGATGCGGCGGAGAACGTAGTTGCGTCCCTCGTTGCCAGGCAGGATACCGTCGGCGATGGCACAGGAGAGGGTGCGGATGTGGTCGGCAATGACCCGGAAGGCGATGTCCAGCATCTCCTCTTCTGACGGCTTGTGAGGATCCGCCGGCAGGCTGGCGCCGTAGGACTTGCCGCACATGGCGGTGATCTTGTCGAAGATCGGGGTGAAGAGGTCGCAGTTGTAATTGCTCGGTGGCTTGGAGAAGTCCGTGAAATTCCCCGTCGTGCCAAGGATGCCGCAAACGCGCTCAAAGCCCATTCCGGTATCGACATGCTTGTTCTTCAGCGGGGTGAAGTTGCCGTTTTCGTCGGCATTGAACTGAATGAAGACAAGATTCCAGAGTTCGATACAGAACGGGGAATCGGCGTTGACCAGTTTGCCCCCGGTATCGCCGTCCGGGGTCAGGTCCATGTGGATTTCCGAGCAGGGTCCACAGGGACCGGTGTCGCCCATCATCCAGAAATTGTCCTTTTTGCCGCCGGTAAGGATTCGCTCCTTGGGATCCAGGCCACTCTTTTCCAGGACTTCCGCCCAGTAGCCGTAGGCCTCCTCGTCGAACTCCGCCGGATCGCCGTCACCCGGCTTGTAGACCGTGACATAGAGGCGCTCCTTGGGAAATCCCCAGACCCCGGTCAACAGTTCCCAGCCCCACTCGATGGCCTCCTTCTTGAAGTAGTCCCCGAAAGACCAGTTGCCCAGCATCTCGAAAAAGGTCTGGTGATAGGTGTCCAGCCCAACGTCATCAAGGTCGTTGTGCTTCCCCCCGGCCCGGATGCATTTCTGGGTGTCCGCGACCCGGGAATGGGCGGCCTCCCGCTCCCCGAGGAAATAAGGGACAAACGGGTTCATGCCAGCGTTGGTGAAGAGCAGATTGGGTGCGGTCGGCATGAGGGAGGCAGACGGCACGATGTGGTGTTGCTTGCCGGCAAAGAAATCGAGGAAAGACTGGCGGACTTCTGCGGAGGTCATTTCGGTATTGGTCGTAGGTCTGTTAGATCGTAGCGAGCGGGTTTAACCCGCGACAATCAAAATCGCGGGATAAACCCGCTCGCTACAAGGGATAGTCATCTTAGAGGCGGGAGAGGATGGCATCGGCCCTCTGGCGGGGATTGACGGAATCGAGGGCGAAGGGGATGTCGCCGGGACGGGGACCGGCCTCGACGGGCTGTCGGACGGCCTGTTCAAAGGGACTGGGCTGTTTCTCAAGCCCGAAACTGAAGCGGAGCAACATGGCGGCACTGAGAAACTGGGCGGAGGGGATGGGAAT
>JBFOLZ010000141.1:0-10262 GCA_040830445.1 Puniceicoccaceae bacterium | reverse complement strand
TGGAATCTGCCGGCTTCGAGATCTGGCCGGGAGACTGGAAGGAAAAGTTCACTTCCGGCGGCAGGAAGATGGCTTTCCTCACGGACCCGGACGGGTACGAGCTTGAGATTCTCGAGAACCGGTAGCTGGACAGGCTTTTGTCAGGCGACCCTCAGGGGAAGCGAACGGTAATCCGCCTAATCCTACCCGTGCGCAGGAATAGTTCACGGCTCAGGGAATCCGGTAGCTGGAGCCCTTCGATGGATTCGGAGGAATCATCGCTGTAGAGAATTTCCACTGAAGTCGTGTCCTGGCCCTTCTGGTAGATGACCGGTACCCGACAGAAGGAGAAGGCCAATGAACCCGCTTCCAGTTCCAGGTTTATTGGAGCGCCGTCAGGTGAAGGGATAACAAAGGTTCTTGCTTCACCGAGGTACTCCGTTTCCTCAACCATGTCCGGGGCAAAGGTCACATTGCCTTCCTCCATGTGGACCCCCAGTTCCAGCAGGCGGATAAGGATGTCCTCCTTGACCTGCCCCGTCATTCCGGGTTGCTGGGCGCCGGCATGGGCGGGTGTGTGCGAGTAGGCATCCGTCGGGAAGGCCCCGTAGAGGGCGGGATTCTTGCCAACCCCTAGACCGTCGCGGAATTGCCGGAAGTAGCCCAGCAGGGATTCCGCCTTATCGGGACTGCCGTTGTCCTTAATGGCGCAGTAGTTCTCCTGAACGGCGAGGACCAGCTTGGAAACCATGTGCCAGTAGATACTGCCCAGTCCCTCGTAGGCGAAGAAGGTTCCGGAGCGTCCGGTGAAGGCATGATGGTTAAAGGTCTGTTCGAACAACTCCATGACAGCCTTCTTGTCTTCTTCGGGACATTCAATGCCATCCAGGGCGGCGGCGAGATCGCCAACGTTGTTATAGTCCCCGTTGAAGGCAACTTCTGACGCGCCAAGTGGATTGATAATGGTAGCCGACCCGCTCTCCAAATGCCCGGCGAGCAAAGGAATCGTCTCCGCCTCGGCGCGGGAGACACGGTTCTTTTCCAGAAATGCCGGCATGTACTTGTTTGGGTAGAGGAGGAAACTGTCCTGGTCTTCCCTGTACAGGTCGCTTTCCTGCAGGCTCTTCAGAAGAGCCAGGACTTCATCGGTGTTGAGGACACCGGCACTGAGGATGGATACCTGTCCCTCGAGCATGACGACGAGGTGCCCGATGCCGGCAGCTCCGTTATCCGGCCTGAGCAGGTTGTAGGAATGCCACAGGTCATCCGGTCGCTTGTTTTCACGAAGCGATGCGTCCGCATGAGCCAGTGCGTTTTCGAGGAAAGCGAGAATACCTGCGCCCTCCACTGTTTGCTTCTGGCCGGAAAGGCTGGCATCATAAAGATTGTTGCGGAAGGTCGTAGCCGGTTCACCCAGCTGCTGCATGAAGCTGTAGCGTTCCTCGCCGGACAACTGGGCAGGCGCTTGTCCAAAGACGGTGGCTTGTTGCTCCAGCCAGTCGGCCAGCTCAGAGGAAAGCTGGAAGGACTCGCTCTTCAGGTCCTCACCAAAGCGGTCGATGAGAAAACGGAGATAGCGCGCCACATAACCCAGGGTAACCACGGAAATGCCGTAACCGACGAGCGCATTGTTGGCATCATTCCACTCCGGGCGCTGGGTGTTCATCCAGATACCGCCGCCCGGAATGAAATTCGATAATTTGGCCAGCAGGGGATTGAGCAGCTTCTCGAGCAAGGTCACATGGATCATCCTGCCGTCGCGGGTGTGGTGAACCTTGCCGTCGGCCCCGATGCGCCCGACGCGTTCCTCGATGCGTTCCTCAGCCTCCGTATCGTAATCAACCGTTTCCCGCGGATTGACATAGGTTTCCTCAAAGGAGCGGATCCGGTAGGGAACCTCGGCGTAGACAAAGGTGTCTTCCTTGAGCAGCTTGTTGAGCCGGCCGGGGTGGAATTTCAAGGAGGTTTCCAGAAGCCGGAGGAGGTAGATGATCTGGTGGTCACCCCAGTAGCCGATATTTGCCCAGGGATCACTGGGTTCGAGGATTTCCCAGTCAAAGCCATCCTTGGTCACCCGGTAAGGGTTGTAGCCATCGGCGGTGCTGGCATTGAGGAATCGGCAGATGCCGGCTTCCGCATACTCGGGATAGGCATGCATGAGGGCTTCCCAGTTCTGGAAGATATCCCGCCAGTTGCCCTGGTAGTAGAAGCGGGGAGACCCATCGGCTTCCTTGATCTCAATACTGAACCGGTTCCATGGCCGGCTGGGATCCCCGTGCCGGCGACTGAAGCTCAATGGAAGGTACTCGCGCAGCAGGCGAAGCAAATCAGGGCTGCCCTTGGCCAGCGGGTGGTCGCTGTCCCAGGGATCGTAGCAGGTCAATCCGTCCGTCCCTTCCAGAAGGGATTCCAGTTCAGCAGCCGCTTCCTTATTGAAGTGTTTGACGTTGGCCACCACATCCTGGACCGGAAGACTGTATCCCGTAGGGAATGCTCCCCCCCGCATCAGGTTGAAGAGCGTGTTTGAGGTATGGCGCATGGCGCGACTGGCGTCGGCGGTCATTTGCAGACCGTCCGCATTGGCCAGCATTTGCGAGAGCCTCTCCCCGGTTCCACGGCAATCTGTCTCAATGGCCCCGATGATATCATCATCCCCGGAGAGGAAGGCCTGTAACGCCTCAACCTTGGCGCTGTTGTAATCAACATCAGCACAAAGGTACCAGCATTTGCTCTCCCCCGGCTGGATTTGCATCCGTGTCGCACAGAGGTAGGCACCCCGCATCCCCCGGATGGAGGTTTCCCCGGTCACGCTGCCGGTGCGGTAAAAGTCGGTTACCTGGGTCTCGCTCAGCAACTGGGTCGTCCCTTCAAGACCGATCTGCCAGGCGACGGAGGCCTTGAGGGCTTCCATCGGGCTGGCGAGGTCCGTCGGAACGGAACTCAAGTGATACACCCCGATGTTTGCCGGCCCTGCCAGCTCCGTTTGCTTGTAGGCGTCCCCAAGGATACTGAACTCATTCTGGAATCGTTGGTTCAGGCCGGAGGGCATGATGTTGCGCAACCCGTCCAGGATCTCCAGCTCAGCGGCTTCGTTGCCGGTGTTGAGGATCTCCACCTTGCGGACAAAGCCAAACCGCTCGCTCGGACGCCAGCTGACCCGGCAAGTCAGGCCGGCTTTGGTATTGATTTCTTCAAGGACAATATGATTGCCGTAGAGGTTTTTGCGTACGTTTCGATGGAGGGAATCATCCCGCGAGGCCTGTTCCGAAAAGGGTGCCCAGACCGGTGCTCCGGCTCCACCGCCCAGCCGGATGAAGGTGGTGCTTCCGGATTGTCCGGCCAAATCCTTCATCTTGTCCTGTGTGTAGTAGGGCAGGAGGGCGTGGTCAGGGTTGATCCGGCCCGCCGTCAGGCCGCCATTACTGAGCAGGAAAAGCCAGTGATCGCTGTCACTGGCCAGCGTCATAAGGAACGGATCCATGCAGTCGACGCGCTGGATCTCGTACCAAAGCTCGCCATCCTGATCCAGGACCTGACCCGATATGGGACCGGAGGGTTCGACTAAAGTGCTATTTGATGCGACTGATGAGTCGCTGCCGGAGGCGGGGGAGTTTGATTCGTCAATTTTCATGGTAACGCTCCTCCTGTAATCAGGAGGCTGGAAGGGTTAAGGTTTCACCAAGCAGCAATTCGCCGTCCACCAGTGTGTGGCGGCGTGGAGCGGTCGGTTGTTCGATGCGGCGCAAGAGTTGGTGGACGGCCGAGCGTCCGAGCTCCTCATAAGGCACCTTGATTGTGGCCAGCTGCTTTGTTCCAATGGGAGGCGGTATGCCATCAAAGCCCGAGATGGATACATCCTCGGGGACACGGATTCCCAGATTGGAAAGGTCAGCCACAAGGCGATAGCCCTGGTGGTCTGCCGGGCAAACGATGGCTGTTACGCCATTACGAACGAGTTCGGCAGCCCGTTGGGCAAATTCCTCTGTTTCGGCCTGTTCCTCGGGACGCACATTGATGACCCAGTCGGGATTGAACTCCAGGCCGTATTGATAGAGGCCCTCCACGTAGCTGCCGAAGCGGTGAAAGACCCATGGGGTCGGCACGCGGTAGCGCCACGAGAGGAACCCAATCCGCCGGTGGCCTTGTTCATGGAGGTTCTGGATGATGGACAGGATCCCATCGGCCTGGTCGACATCGACACTATCGATGAGATCGTGACGATAATTCTCCACAATTGAGACACAGGCAGTCTGGTTGGCGATTTCGTGTGCCAACTGCGGGGCAATCGGATAAATGAGGATGACACCTGCCCACTTGGCCGTTTTTATGCGGCGCATCAACTGGGCCGAATCCGTTTCCTCCGGGTCGTTGTAAACAACATCCAGGATAGAGTCATGAAGGGAGCTTTTGTCAGCAATACCCTTCAGGACCTGTTGGAAGGTTTCCGATGCTCCCATTGCTCCTTTGGGCATGCTGATGAGGACTCCGCAAACGATGGGGCGCTGCTCTGCCAATCCGGGCTGAGGGCGCTTGATACGCTGGCTGTAGCCCATTTTGGCAGCCGTTTCCAGCACCAGCGCCTTGGTTTCCGCATTGATTGCAGGGTGGTTCGCCAACGACCGCGAAATGGTCGTTTGGGATAAATTCAGTTGGCGCGCCAACTCCTGTTGATTAATCCTTCCCATTGTTTTTGAAGTACGTCTTTAGTCAGCCTCATGCTGCAATATAATGCAATAATATTTTGCATAATTTTACGGTTTGGCTTTCCCGGAAAGTGAGACTGGAAGTGGGATGGAGGGAGAAACGGGCAGTTCGTTTAAGATGCAATTTTAAGCGATTGCATTGACATGGGTGAAATTGCCCAGTGATATGCCCAAGGTTACGGAATCAGAGCGGGATTCCGGAGGGAAACACAGAAATTACAGGATATAAATGAGCCAGAAAGAGATAGCCGAACGGTTGAAACTGTCCCGGACGACAGTTTCGCGTTGTTTTACGAATCACCCGAAAATCAATCCGGAAACGCGGGCGCGGGTATTTGAGCTGGCGGCCGAGCTGGGTTACAACTACACGCCACCGCGCAACATCAACAGTGAGCGCCCAAAGGAGGCTGATTCAGTGACAGTGCTGGTGGGGCGTCCTTCAAACGCCGGTGAGAATCTGGAAACTGCGCGGCGAATCCTGGCGGGCATCAGCAGTCGCTTGGCAAACGACAAGTTGAACCTGAAGGTGTACTATCTGGACCCGGCGGAATTCGACCTGGCTCCGCGGGCGCGGAGGATTGTACCGGGCATGCGCAACGCGGAAGTAATGGGATTCATCCTGATTTATCCATTCAAGGAGGAAGCAGTGAGCAACCTTTCTTCCAAGTTTCCGACTGTCTGTGCCCTGGATGATTACGAGCACGTCGATGTTGACTGCGTGGATGTTGACCAAACGCGTGGCATCAACCGCCTGGTGGATGATTTAGTCAAGCAGGGGCACCGCGATATTGCCTTCATAAGCTGGAAGTACGCGGTTCCGACGACCTGGGTGGAGCGCAGGTTCGGGGCGTTTGTGGAAGCCCTTTACCGCCATCACTTACCCTTTCGCGAAGACCGGATTATCAATGTTCACCGGCAGGGGCAGATTGAACCCGATGAGGTGGTGAGGCGCGTCCTCCAGTTGATCAAACAAGGGGTGACTGGAATAGTCTGCGCGGCGGATCACCAGGCATATTCCTTGGTGAAATCCTTGCAGGAGGCAGGGATACGGGTACCAGAGGATGTTTCAATTACCGGATTTGATGGACAGCAGCCGCCCCCCGGCTTGCCCCAGTTGACAACTATCCACACCCCCTTCAGGGACATTGGCGTTTCCAGTGTTGTATCCCTCCTTCGCCGGGTGGGTCTTCCCTCTGCGCCCCGCCGGCACATCCTTGTATCCGGTCGACCAATCGAAGGTGAGACCAGCGGGGCCCCGAAGAATCTGACCTAAGAGCCCTCTGTTTGCAGTAGATTCATGTGGAGCAGGCCGTTCCCTTGCATTGAGGCCAAAAAAAAAGCGGAACCAAAGTTCCGCTTTTCAGAGTTATGAAAACAATCCTTCTCTAGAAGGTCATGCCGACGTTGATTTTCCAGGAGATGCCGGGGGCGTAGAGGAGCCCGTACTGGTCCTTGTCATTGAGGAGATTGTCAATGTTGACCTGGACGAAGGCATCGTACTTATCGCGGAACATCCAGTCGTAGCGGACCATGGCATTGACCGTCATCCTGGAGCTGGTTTTTGCCTTGATGGAAGAACCGGCTTCGACCCGGTCATCCACTTGTTTTTTCTGGCCGGCAGTGGTAAACGCGGAGGCATATTCCCGCCCGGATTCCCAGTTGCCTCCAATGGCGATGTCCAGTCCGGATAAATTACTGTCATCGGCGAAGCTGTATTTGGCCCAGGTGGAAACCGTGTCGGAGGGGGAGTCATCGAGGGATTCGCCCTTGCCAAAGCCGATACCGGTCCAGGTGGAGGTGTCCTGGTTGGGTTTCCCGTCAGTACCTCCCGGGTAGACCAATTCCGCTGGAACACCAGCGAGGCCCCAGTTGCTGTTGGGGAAGTACCACATGGCCCAGCGGTCCCAGTTGCCTTCCTCGTAGGGATACTGGACAAAGTTCCCCGGGTTGGTCACCTCCCGCTCCACGTGTGAGTAATTGAGGATCATCTGGAATTGATCCGTTGGTGAGAAGATGAACTGTGCTTCGTAACCCTGTGACTCGTCATTGATGGACTGGAAGAAGTCGCCTTCCGTCCAGTCTTCAGCGGCACTGTTGACCCGCGGGTCACCCACTTCCTGACCCTCGTAGAGCCATCCCGGCCATGGGTCATTGTCGGTCCGCTGGTCACGGGGCAGGGCAAGTTCCGCACTGAGTGCGGCGAAGACGGCGTCCATGAAGGCAGCCCCCTGAGGAGTGGAAGCGTTGACATACCAGAATTCATTCCTTCCTCCGGGGCCCTTCATTTTTTGAGCGGCAAACTCCATCCCGTGGTCCCCCTTGGGGTTCTCGACGGGGGCCGCGATGGCTCTTTCCCATTCCTCGGTTGCCGCCTTCAGGTAGCGGTTCTTGAACCACTCATCGTCGGGTGCACCGGTGCCGGTCGGCGCCCATTCATCGAGACGGTAAATGATGTCATCCGCCCGGCGAAAGTTTCCCTTGACGGGTGAAGGAGCCCACCAGTAGCCGAAGGGCAGGCCCTCGCGCTTGATTTTAAATACCGAAACGGTACCCGAGATCTTGCCCTCAAAGAGATTGAGCTTAAGACCGACTTCCTTGGCTTCGGCCAGGGTCGCTTCCAATGCGACCCCGTTGCCGTCACGTTGACCATCAAAGTTGGGTTCAACGCCCTCGGCCTGCAGGGCGAAGAGGCTGACCTTGTGCTTTGCATTGCTGAGCACATCAATGCTGATCCCAAATTGGCTGGTTTGCTGCCTGATGGTGGAATCCTCGAAGTCCGTCCGCTCAATTCCTCGACCCGTGTCTTCGGCAAAGAATGAGTCCCTGTTGGTTGTCTTGTCTTCCCTAATCCCTCCGACGAGGAAGAGGCGATCATTGAGAAACCGACCGGTGTAAACGAAATAGAGCCCTTCATTTTCAGTTGTCGCTCCGGTAAATTCAGCTGGAATCATTTCTGCATCCTCATCGCCGGCCGCATTGACGCCAAAACGGATGTAACTGCTATCCGTAGGATTCATGTAGATGTAGGGATCCCCATCAAATGGATTGGGCGATGTCCGGTCCAGCGAACTGCGGTATTTCTGCTCTTCATGGGAATAGCCCGCGAGGAAATTGTGTTCAGACTCCAGCCAGCGGTTGCCTTGGAAAATCCGTTTGTTGTAGGTTACCTCGTGCCGGACTTGCTTCCAGTGGATATCCTCGTGGGACTTGTTCCAGTTGTACTGCAGGACGGCATTTTCCACAGGCACCACCAAGTCGTTGGATTTCCCGTCGATGATTTGACGCGCTTGGATAGTCGCTATTTGCTCAAAGGCGCGCAGGACTTGTGGATCCGTGGTGATACCGCCGAAGATGTCGAGTGAGTCGAAGCGTACGCGGGACACGTTGAGCCCACCCCGGTAGTAAAAGTTGTCAGTAAAGCCAATGTCAGCGGAGAAGTTGATATTGCTCGATTCAGTATCCAGATAGGTGTCGGGTCCTGACCAGCGGAACGTCCGGACATCCTTATCTTCGAATTCCAACATGCCATAGGTTTCCAGCCGGTCGGCCTGAAAAATCGGGATACCCTCGAGAGTCGGTGTGCGAACGCTTTTAAAGCCAATGCCATCCTCGTCCTGACGTCCATATTCGTAGTCAGCGGTAAAGGTAACGCGCTGGAAGGGCTTCCACTGCAGGACCGGAGAGATAAACCAATGTTCGGTAGTGTTGATTTCCGTCCAGTCGTCCTTGTCTTCGTAGGCAGCTGTGAGACGGTAGGCAAGTTTGTCGCTCGCAAGCGGGCCCGTTGAATCAATGGTGGCCCGCTTGAAGTTGTCCGATCCGTAGGAAAGATTGATTTCCTGTCTCTCCGTTTGCAGGGGCTGTTTGGTCAAGTAATTGACAATACCTCCAAAGTTACCGACCCCGTAAAGCAGGGCACTGGGACCGCGGATGAATTCAATACGGTCGATGTTAATACTGTCCGTGGCGTGCTTGCGCCGGAAACCGTTGCGGAGGGTGTTTTCAAGCACAAAGCCCCGGACTTTAAAGGAGGATTCCCCCTTGTCGCCCGTTGAACCCTCCGGATTGTTCACCCCGCCAAAGTTGTCGAACTTGCCGAAGGCATCATTTTGCGATGAAAGCAGCAGGCCCGCGCTGTATTTCAACGAATCGCGCAAATCTGTCGCTCCAGTGTCTTCAATGAATTCCGAGGTGATCACCTCAATGCTCAGCGGAATGTCCTGAATAGGAACGCTGATACGGGAACCGGAAATGGTGTTTGATGCATAATATCCACGGTCTCCTGAAGTGGAAACTTCGAAGGGAGAAAGCTCGAATACTTCACCGTCACCGGAGTTATCCTCGTCAGTTTGACCATGTGCTGTGGCTGAAAATGCTGCCAGAAGGCCAGCAAGAAACCAGGTTTTGATTCGTTTAGTCATCGCTTGGGTTTTCATAAGGGTTATATCAGATGTTGATTGATCTCTAAATTCGCGAACCGGAAGAGGTTTGTCAATGCATAATTGCATTAAATTGCATAATAAAATGCAATAAATTTAGAATGGTGGCTAAAGGAGGAGGCAAAAAGCCGGCTCCCCGCTGGGAGGAACCGGCCTTTTGGAAAAAGGATGGCGGGAAAGGGGAATTCCCGTTGTCCGATTAATGGAAGTCGTCCCAGCAGTCAGCTTCGCAATTCAGGTAGTAGAAGAAGCCGCCATAGGACTGAGTGATCCAGGCCCACTTGTCGGTATCGGCGAAGTAGATGTAGTTATCGCCGGTGATATCGTCCCCACTCATGTACCACCAGCCGTGCTTCGGGCTATAGACCCAGGGGAAGCTGGAGAGCTCGGCGAAACCGATGGTATAGTTCCAGACCCACTGTGCACTGTAGCGGTAGGTCCAGCTGAGAACGGGATGCTCTTCCCAACCACCGAGGGAGCGATTGATAATGACGGCATCCAGGTCCTCAAAATAGATGGTGGCATCGTCCATGGCCTTCGCGGTGGAATCATAGCGGGTAGTGATCCCGAGACCGATTTGGATTATCTGGAGAGCGGCCTCCGGCAGTTCACCACCCCAGTTGGCGGGATCGGGCAGGACAGTGCGAACTTCGAAGTAGGCAAATTCGTTTTCCCCACGGCCGTAGGTCGGGTCGGCGCGGAGGTCGATGATCTCGGTCCATTCCCGGTTCTGGTTATCCCAGCCGAGTTGATTATAGCCCATGACCTTGATGTAAGCCTCGATGCCGATGTCGCTCGGATTCGCTGCGATGAGGTCGTAACTGGCATAGCCGGAAAAGACGACTTCATCGCCTTCAACGAAGAGGGCATTCGGGGTAGCTCCGCCTTCGTCCCCGATCCAGAATTCCTGGAAGAGGAAATTGTCGAGGCGGTATTCCTTTTCATCATCCCAGCGGTTGTAGACGAATCCATTGCCGTCGGGGGGAACCCGGTCAGGGAGGTCGTAGACGGGGGCCAGGGGGCCATTGAAATTACCCTCAATGTTCCCGCGGAATCCCTTCCACTGGTTGAACTGGGCGAAGGAATTGGGTCCGGCAATCCAGTCCGAGCCAAAGGCATCTTTCTCAGGCGGGACATCCAC
>JBFOLZ010000140.1:0-33155 GCA_040830445.1 Puniceicoccaceae bacterium | reverse complement strand
GTCCTCGACCAGTATGAGGGTATTCGGCGCATCGGCATTGCTCCGGCCAACTCCCTCCGCATCGGCCAGGTCATGGAAAATTCCCCCGCCGCCCTGGCTGGCATTGAACAGGGGGATACCATCATCGCCGCCAACGGGCAACCCCTCTACCACACAATTGCCCTGAGCCGGATTATCCGGGACGATCCGGAGGCGGCAATCGATCTGGAAGTCTTGCGGAAAGAGGAAATCCTTCATGTCAACCTGGCCGCCGAGCAAGTCGTCTACAACACGGCTGGAGACACCACCCCGATGATTGGGGTCCGCTGGGAACCGGTAATCAGCATGCGGCATGATAACCCTGTCACCCAGGTGGTTGATGCCGTTGAGACAACTTTGCGCGTTCTCGGTGCCCTGTTGCATCCGAAGTCCGATGTCGGCATCAGCAATCTATCCGGCCCGGTCGGTATCAGCTACACGCTTTATGTCATCTCCCAGATCGGTATCCTGGAGGTGCTTTCCATTGTTGTCCTCATCAACGTCAACCTGGCCATTCTCAACCTGCTGCCGATTCCGGTTCTCGACGGGGGCCACATGGCCTTTGCGACGATTGCCAAGTTGCGCGGGCGCCCGATTTCGACCCAGGTCATTGCCTCCGCCCAGGGGATTTTCATGCTCCTCTTCCTGGCCATATTTGTCTATGTCACTTTCTTCGACGTGGGCCGTGTCCGGCGCAATGAATCTGCCATTTCAGATGCCGAAAGGGCCGAAGAGACCCGAGTGCCCATAGAATTCAAAGGGCCATCCCGGGATGAACCGGCTCCCTGAAGCGATTGAAAGGATCCATCCTCGATGAACAGCTACTGCCAATCCCGATTCCAGACGGTCCGCCGCATCAGCCGACCCGTCAAGGTCGGTGATGTGACCATCGGCGGGGATCATCCCATTGTCGTCCAGTCCATGACCACCACCCCGACCCAGGACGTGGAGGCGACGTTGCAACAGTCCATCGCGCTGGCCGAGGCCGGTTGTGAGGTTGTCCGCATCACCGCCCAGAACGTCAAGGCGGCGGAGGCCCTCGGTCCCATCCGCAAGGGCTTCTCGGATGCCGGTTTCGGGCATGTGCCGCTGGTGGCGGACATCCACTTTCTTCCCCAGGCGGCCATGGAAGCCGTCAAGCATGTGGAAAAGGTCCGTATCAACCCGGGCAACTATGCGGACAAGAAGAAGTTCCAGATCAAGGAGTACTCGGACAAGGAGTATGACGAGGAACTGGAGCGGCTGCACGAAGCTTTCTCACCCATCGTTCTGCGCTGCAAGGAGCTGGGCCGGGCAATGCGCATCGGCACCAACCATGGCAGTCTGTCCGACCGTATCATGAACCGCTATGGTGACAGCCCCATGGGCATGGCGGAAAGTGCCCTCGAGTTTATCCGCATCGCGGAATCGCACGGCTTTCATGACATCATCCTCTCGATGAAGGCTTCCAATCCCAAAGTGGCCATCCAGGCCTACCGGTTGATTGTCGCCAAGATGGATGCGGAGGATATGCATTATCCCCTTCATCTCGGGGTAACCGAGGCCGGCGATGGGGACGATGCCCGGATCAAGAGCGCTATCGGCATCGGTTCGCTTCTCTATGATGGCCTTGGTGACACCATCCGCGTTTCCCTGACCGAGGACCCGGTTGCGGAAATTCCGGTTGCCCGCGCCCTCGCCGACAAGGCGGAGAAACTTTGGCTGGAAAAAGCCGAGCGCACCCAACCCGACTTGCTGGATCCCTTTACCTACACCCGGCGCCCGGTCGCGGAAGGCCGGATCGGGGGAACTTTGAAGATTGGCCCACTGGAGCCGCCGATTGTCATCCAGCCCGGTCCCCTGCTCTCGGCCGTCGGATCGACCGAAGCCTACGCCGAGGCCATGAAAGGCGCACAGTCCGCCCTCAAGGAAGCACAGGTGGAAGGGCTGCTTTTAACGACGGAAAGCTCCAGCGTCCCGGATCTCCCTGCCTGGCGGGAGGCCCTGGAAGGCATCGTGCCCTTTGTTGTCTGGGACCTGAACGGCTTGAGCCTATCCGATGCCGTGGAAAAGCAATCCCTCGTTGGAGCCTCCCGGCCCGGGGATGTCTGGTTGCACGAGTTCACCGATCGGGTCGACTGGATTGAGTTGAGCGAGTCCGCCTCGACCCTTGGGGTCCGCATGGCCCTGGCAGTTCGTCCGGAGGTCTTGAACAGCCTCTTCCCGGAAGATCTGGTTACAGCGGAACTGCCCGCCATTGTGACCCTGCCCTCGCGTAATGTTGGGACTTCCACGGACCACAAGCTTGGCCAGTACCGCAAACTGGCGGAAATGCTGCAGGCCATGGATTTGCCAAACCCCATCTGGATCCGCAATACGGTTGATGCCGCCGTCGAGCCGGAACTGGAAGGCTTCGGGGACCGCCTGCTGGAGGCCAGCATCCTCAGCGGAGCGCTTATTTGTGACGGTCTTGGTGACATTATCAGCGTGGAGTCTGTTCCCTCGATTCGCCAGTCCACGACCCTTGCCTACGACATCCTCCAAGGGGCCCGGGCACGGACCACCAAGACCGAGTATGTTGCCTGCCCCAGTTGCGGCAGGACGCTTTTTGATCTCCAGACGACAACCCGGCGCATCCGCGAAGCCACGGGTCACCTCAAGGGAGTGACCATCGCCGTCATGGGATGTATCGTCAACGGCCCCGGGGAAATGGCGGATGCGGACTTTGGCTACGTCGGTGGAGCTCCGGGAAAAGTGAACCTCTATGTCGGCAAGGAATGCGTCAAATTCCACATCCCGGCGGATGAGGCCGTCGATGCCCTGATCGACCTCATCCGGGAGCACGGAAAGTGGCAGGACCCGCCCGCAAATGGCTGACGGGCCCAACATAAACCTGCAAAGTGTCAGCAAGCGGTTTGGTGAAGGGCCGCTTGTCCTTGAAGAAGTTTCCCTGTCAGCCGGTTCCGGGGAAATTGTTGCCATTGTCGGCCCGTCCGGATGCGGAAAATCCACCCTCCTGCGCCTGATCGCCGATCTCCTGCCAGCCACATCGGGTGAAATCAGTGCCTCTGGGAGCGAAGTCGACCCTGCCTTTATCTTTCAGGATCCCACCCTCCTGCCATGGTCAACGGTCCGGAATAACATCTCCCTGCCCAGCCGCCTGAAAGGGAATAACAGTGACCTCCACGGAGGTTCCGCTGAGGAGTGGGCCAACCGATTGGGCCTGGAGCGGGCATTGGACTATTACCCGAGACAGCTCAGCGGCGGGATGAGGATGCGGGTCTCCATCGCCCGGGCCCTGAGCCAGGCTCCCAACCTGCTCCTGCTGGATGAGCCCTTCGGGGCCCTGGATGCGATTACCCGCAACCGGTTGAATGAGGAACTGCTGGAACTGCATGCGCAATCAAGGTGGACGGCCTTCTTTGTCACCCATTCCGTCTCTGAAGCCGTCTTTCTGTCCCACCGGGTTGTTATCATGGAAAACCATCCAGGCCGAGTTGCAGCGACGATTGAAAATCCCCTGCCCTTTCCCCGGAACGCCCATACCCGGGAGCTAATTGAATTTCAACAGCGCGTGGCCGAGGCAACCACCTTACTCCAGGAGGTGCTGCAATCATGAGGTCGGTCTGGGAGAATCCGCTTAAAGTCATTCTGCCGTTCATTACCGGTTGTCTTCTGCTGGCCCTGTGGTACGGGGCCAAGTCCCTTTGGGACCTTCACGACTTCATCCTGCCCGCCCCTCATCAAGTACTGGTTGCCTTTTCACAAGAGTGGTCCGTTCTCCTTAAAGCGACCTGGATTACCTTGCTTGGTGCGGGCATCGGGTTTTCCGCCTCGGTAATTGTCGGCTTCAGCATGGCTCTGGCTCTTGTTTCGAGCAAATGGCTGCGGTATGGAATTTATCCCTACATCATCTTCATGCAGATGACCCCCATCATTGCGACGGCCGCCATTGTCGTCATCCTCTTTGATGTCGGCCTGCAAAGTGTTGCTCTCATCGCCTTCCTGATTGGGTTCTTCCCGATTGTCGCCAGCACCCTCCAGGGCCTGCAATCCGTCCCGGAAGGCCAGGAGGAGATGTTCCGCCTCTACAAGGCAAGCCCGCTCCAGGAACTGTTCCTCCTGCGGGTGCCCAATTCCCTCCCATACTTCTTTACCGGGGCCAAGATTGCCGCCACCCTGGCAGTGATTGGTTCGGTCACCGGGGAAATTTTTGCCGGCTCAACCAACGGCTCGGGCGGACTCGGCTTCCTCATCATGATCTTCAAGTCCGAGCTCAAGATTGCCGCCCTTTATGCGGCGACTCTCATTTGCTGCCTTGTTGGTTTCATATTTGTCGCGATGGTTCTCTACTTTCGCCATGTTGCCCTTCACAAGTGGCACGAATCCGCCTTTTCGGGGAAGGATTAACTTCCATTTTGTCCGGAAATGCCCACTGTGAACCCCATGAATCCACAGGAACAGAATTTCCAGGATTACAAGAAGGCGGAATCCAAAGCCTTGGAAATCCTTGCCCAAATGAAGGCAGCCAGCCCCAAGAAGGTGGATATCGAGCTGGCCCTGCTGACCTCAATATTTGAGCTGCACAAGGAGAATCTCCCGGCACAGACAATCGCCCGCATCATCCAAACCCACTTGGAAACGTTGGTACCCTTTTATGAACAGGCAAAGGGTTCTGCCAGTGACAATTAGATGAAATCACCTTTCCAGAGAAGCCTCTCATTGGTTCTTTTCCTTGTCGCGGGACTGGTCAGTACCACCACTGCGGACAGTAGCGAGGCAGCTATGGTAATGCCGCCGGAAGTGGAACCCGTTGAGCAACTGGGGACACTGGATGCCGTCATCCTGGGCCTTGTCGAGGGCATCACGGAGTACCTGCCAATTTCCTCCACAGGGCACCTGCTCCTGACAAATTCCCTTCTCGGCCTGGATTCGACGGAACCCTTACGAAATCCGGACGGGAGCCTCCTGCTGACGCCGGACGGGGAACCGGTGACCCTTAAAGCAGCAGCTGATGCCTATGCCATCGTCATCCAGGCCGGGGCCATTCTCGCGGTCCTGTTCCTCTACTGGCCGCGCATCTGGCAAATCATCCTGGGCGTATTGGGCCTGAGCCCGAACGGCCGACGGTTGGCCCGGAACCTTATCGTCGCTTTCCTGCCCGCAGCTGTCCTTGGCCTGCTGCTCGATGACTGGATTGAGTCGATGCTCTTTGCCCCCTTGCCGATCGCCATTGCCTTGGCTGCGGGCGGTGTGCTGATGCTGGGGGTGGAAGCCTGGCGTAAACACCAGTTGCCGGACACCGACAATATCCTCGACCTCCATTCGCTCAGTATCCGCCAGTCCCTCTTTATCGGTTTCATGCAGTGCATTGCCATGTGGCCGGGAACCAGCCGCTCCATGATGACCATTGTCGGTGGCTACATGACCGGCCTGAGTCCCACCAAGGCGGCCGAGTTCAGTTTCCTTCTGGGGCTGATCACCTTGTCTGCCGCCGCCGGCTACAAGGGCGTCAGCAGTGGACCGGAACTCTTCCTGGTCGTCGAGCTGGGCCCATTACTGCTGGGCATCGCGGTGGCCTTTGTCTCCGCAGCCCTCGCTGTGAAATGGCTTGTTTCCTACCTGACCCGGCATGGTCTGGCCCTGTTTGCCTGGTATCGGTTTGCCCTCGCCGCCCTCGTGATTATCTTCCTTGTCCGATAGCAATCGGTTATGGATATCGCCCATCTCAGAGAAGATTACCGCCGTGAAGCCCTGAACCGGGAAACCCTCAAGGCTGACCCGATGGAACAGTTCCGGTTCTGGTTTGAGCAGGCCCGGACAGCGGAGGTGAAGGAACCCAACGCCATGGTCCTGGCTACCGTCGATGCATCCGGCCAACCCTTCACCCGGACGGTCCTCTTGAAGCAGATGAATGCCGGTGGGCTTGTCTTCTACACCAACTACGAAAGCCGCAAGGCGAAGCACCTTGCTGAGAACAACAAGGTCTCGGCAACCTTTCTCTGGCTCGATCTCGAGCGGCAGGTCACCGTCAAGGGAACCACCGAGAAGGTTTCAACCGCCGATTCGCTCGCATACTTTGTCAGCCGCCCCCTGGGGAGCCGTCTCGGGGCATGGTCGTCCAACCAGTCCTCGATTATCAAGTCGCGTTCCCTCCTGGAGGCCAAGCTGGAGGAGATGAAGCAGAAATTCTCCGACGGTAAAATCCCGCTGCCTTCCTTCTGGGGCGGCTACCGGATTCTCCCCGATTCGTGGGAATTCTGGCAGGGCCGCCAAAACCGCATGCACGACCGCTTCCTCTACTCCGCGGCAGGCGAAGGCTGGGAAATCGAGCGCCTGCAGCCCTGAGCTAGCGCCCGTAGCCAAAGTCCCAGACTGCACGAAGCACTTCTTCCCGCTCCTCGGGCGTCATTTCCGGGAAACAGGGAATACTGACCACCTCCCCGGCCAGGACCTGGGTCACCTTGAGAGTCTCGCCCCCCTTGCCGACCCCGGCAAAACACTCCTGCTCATGAAGGCCGAGCGGGTAATAAACTTCGTTGCCGATCCCCCGCGCCGAAAGGTGCTCGCGGAAAACGTCCCGCTTTCCCTCAGTGATGCGAAGGGTATACTGGTTCCAGACGGACCCTGCTTCCGGGATGACAGACGGGCAAACGACTCCGCTATGCCCCTTCAGGTTCTCGGTATAAAATTCAGCATGCTCCGTCCGGGCGGCATGGTAGTCATCCAGATGGGGCAGCTTGATGCGCAACAAGGCAGCCTGGATAGAATCCAAGCGGAAATTCCCCCCGATGTACTTGTGAAAGTACTTTGGATTCATGCCATGGTTGCGCAGCCAGACTGCCTTCTCGGCCAGCTCACCATTGTTGGTCACCAGCATCCCACCATCGCCAAAGCCACCGAGATTCTTGGTTGGATAAAAACTGAGGGCCCCGAAATCCCCAAAGCTGCCCACCTTTTTCCCCTTGTAGGAGGCGCCTATGGCCTGGGCCACATCTTCAAGGACCAATAGATCGTGCTTTTCGGCGAATACCCCGACACACTCCATCTCTGCGGACTGGCCGAAGAGGTGGACCGGAATAATCGCCTTGGTCCGGTCCGTGACCTTGTCGACGGCATCGGCCAAATCAATGTTGTAGGTGTCGGGCAGGACATCCACCCAGACCGGGACCGCCCCTAACCGGGCGATACTTCCAGCCGTCCCAAAAAAGGTAAAGGACGGGCACAATACCTCATCCCCCGGGCCAATACCCATCGCCATCAGGGCCACCAGTAGCGCATCTGTGCCGGAACTGAGCCCTATGGCATGGGAGCATTCGCAGTAGGCGGCAACCTCGGCCTCCAGCTCTTTAACATCGGGCCCGAGGACAAAGCCGTTGCTGGCAAGGACTCGGGCGAAGGCCTCCTTGAATGCTTCTTCGAGCGGGGCGTGCTGGCGGGACAGGTCAAGCAATGGAACTGGCATGCTCTCCTTAATGAAGCAAGCGGGGGGATTTTCAACAACAACTGTCTGTGGCCCGATCCAGAGAGGTGAAACTTGCGCCTGTTGGCAATTCGGCTATCCATTGTGTGTGGCCTCAATTCCACCCAACCATCCTTTAACCCTTGATTACCGTGCTTATCGACGGCCGTTCGCCCAACCCCTCAAGGCGGCCTGGGGCACATGGGAAGTCAGGGAAGGTATCCTTGTTCGCTTGCGGGACCCCGAATCCGGGACCGCCACATTCGGGGAAGTCGCCCCCTTGCCGGCCTTTGGATCGGAGGGCATGGACGAGGCCCTCGCTTTTTTCCACAGCCTGCAAGCCAATCCCTCCGCTGCTCAATTGGAGGAGGCCATCGCGATGGCCCCACCCGCTTCGGCCTTTGGCTTGTGGTGCGCACTCTCCGGATCTTCGGGTGAAGGGCCCATCCGCAGCGCGGCTTTGCTGTCACTGGGCGAGCAGACCGTTGATGAAATTAAGGCTTTGCGCGATAGGGGCTTTCGAACCTTCAAGTTAAAATCCGGACTGGCCCCCATGGAGGCGGAATGGGAACTCCTGCAGTCAACCATTACCGGCTTGGAGCATGGTGAATGCCTCCGGCTCGATCCGAACCAGTCATGGGATCACGACGCCGGCCAGTTCTGGTTTTCAAGGCTGGATGCAGTGGCGGAAAAAATCGAGTTCATCGAGGAACCCTTTGAAGAAGGGCTATATCCTGTTGATCAGATGGTTGCCGTGGCAGCAAACAGCCCGGTGCCCCTTGCTCTCGACGAGTCCCTCTCGCGGATGGGGCTGTCGGAATGGCTCGACAATGGCTGGCCCGGATTCTGGATAATCAAGCCCTCCCTCATGGGCAATCCAGACCAATGGCGGCAGTCGCTGGGAACCGTCCACGAGCGGGTGGTTCTTTCATCCGTTTTTGAAACCGGCATCGGCCTTGGCAAGCTGGCCGCATTGGCAGCCCGGATCAACGACCGGGACCATGGCTTCGGGACAGAGGCTTACTTCGAGGACACTTTCGGGATAGGAAGCCCGGGGAACGATCAGGAAACAAGGATATGGAACCACTTGCCAAGCGCTTGAGAAATGCCCTCCCCGGCGAACTCCCCGAGCCGGACCTTGAGCAAGGTGTGGCCCGAATCTCGCATCCGGACCCCCTGCGCTTCTGGTCGCACCTCTTGGACGCGCTGGAAGGAGAACGATCCTCCGCCCTCATGAATCCGCATTGGCCAGAGGCCTGGCGGGACCAACTTGGCCGGTCAGCTGGTGTCCTGCCCCCCGGCGAAGGGCCGCTTTTTCTTGTTCCCACAAGCGGCAGCAGCCAGCTTCCCAAATTCTGTATCCACGACCCCGATACATTGACCTGTGCCGCCATTGGGTATGCCCAGCAGTTTGGTACGGAAGGCATTATCCACTCTGTCAATGTGCTCCCGCAACATCATGTCGGCGGTTTCATGCCGGTTTTCCGCTCCGCCGAATGTGGGGGCAAGGTCCACTTTGCGGACTACCAGGACCCCACCACCTTCCGGAAAGCGCCGTTCCCGTTGGACCAAGCCAGCTTGTCGGTTGTCCCGACCCAATTGGGCCGGATGCGGGGCGATGAGGCGCTGGTTCGTATTTTAAAATCCTTTGCCCTTGTCCTCGTCGGTGGGGCGGCATGTCCCCCGGACATTCTGGATTGGGCCCGCCGCGAGGGCATCCGCCTCGCCCCCTGCTACGGCTCGACCGAGACGGCGGCCATGGTCACAGTAATGGACCCGGAGTCCTTCGCCTCCGGAATATCCGGCGTGGGATGCCCCCTCCCCCATGCACGGATTCAAATTGATTCGGAGGAACGCATTCTTGTCGATTCAGGTGCTTGTCTGCGCCAATACCATCCGGCCCAGGAAGGACTGTTGCGGGAACCATGGCCCACGGGAGACCTCGGACACATCGACGAGGACGGCCATCTGCACATCCATGGCCGGGCCGATCGGGTCATTATCAGCGGGGGGGAAAAGATTCATCCGGAATTAGTCGAGTCCGCAGCGCTGGCCACGGGACTGGTCACGGCTGTCCGCTGCGTGGGAGCGGCCGATGCGGACTGGGGACAGCGGGTCGAACTGACCGCCGTGGCGGCAAGACCGGATTTGAATGTGGATTCCCTCAGGCAGTCCCTGTCAAAGAGTCTGCCTCCCTTTGCAGTGCCCAAAGTCATCCACTTCACCGATGAAATTCCCACAGACTCCATGGGGAAGGTCACGGATTCTTCCGTTTGAGGCACTTTCTGCTTGATTCTACTGTTCCCGCTCCTTTCAAGTGGACAATGGCGCAGCAATCTCAACCCAACGAAAATGACCTGCTCTTCTACAAGGACGCTGACACGTTCTTCCGCGAAAACGCGACCATCGGCCTGACCTACGACGATATCACCCTGGCCACCCGCTACAGCGAAGTCCTGCCACGGTTGACAAAAGTGGAATCCTCCCTCTCCGACCGCCTCGCGCTCAACATTCCCCTTATCTCGTCGGATATGGACACCGTCACCGAGGCGGAAATGGCCGCCGGAATGGCCCGCAATGGCGGCATTGGCATCATCCATTACAACATGACCGAAAAGCGCCAGGTGCGGGAGGTGGCCAAGGTCAAGAACGACGTCCATGGCCTCATTCAGGACCCCATCGCAGTCAGCCCGGAAAGCTATATCGCCGATGTCCTGGAAATGATCGAGCTGCGGGGATTCAAGTTCCATACCTTCCCGGTGGTTGATATCAAGAACCGCTTTCTCGGCCTCCTGCGTGGCCGCGTTGTCAAGAACCGCTACCGCGACGTCAAGGTCTGCGATGCCATGACCCCGCTGGAAACCGTCTTCACCATCAACGAACGGGAAATTGCCGATGATCCCATCGGTGTGGCAGACCAGTTTTTCAACGATCACATGGGCATCCACAAGCTCATCGTCCTCGATGATGACGGCCACCTGACCGGCCTCTTCACCATGTCGGACATTGAACGTATCCGGGAGGAGGAGATTGCCGAGGTCCGCCCCGCCCGCGATGCTGAATTCCGCCTTATCTGCGGAGCGGCCATTTCCGCCACCCGCACCAAGGCGGGCGAACTGGACCGTGACCGCATCCTCGCCCATGCAGGGGCCCTGGTAGACGAGGGCGTCGACGCCCTCGCTGTTTCCACCGCCCATGGACATTCGGCTGGTGTCGGCGATATGGTCAAGCTGCTCCGGGGAGCTTTCCAGGACCTGACCATCATCGCAGGGAACGTCACCAGTGCTGAAGGGGTTGAATACCTCGCCGATTGCGGGGCCGATTCCATCAAGGTTGGCCAGGGTCCTGGCTCCATCTGCACAACCCGTGTCGTCGCCGGAGTCGGCATTCCCCAGCTGACCGCGCTTTATGTCTGCGGCAAGGCGGCGGAACGCAAAGGCGTCCGAATCATCGCCGACGGCGGCGTGACGAAAAGTGGGGATATCGTCAAGGCACTGACCCTGTCCCATGCTGTTATGTCCGGCGGATTATATGCCGGTTGCCGCGAGGCTCCCGGTACATTGATGGAAATCAATGGCAAGATGTACAAGCAGTACCGTGGCATGGGCAGTCATGGGGCCATGAAATCCGGCTCCGCGGCCCGCTATGGGCATGACCAGAACGACAAGAAGACCAGCAAGGTCGCTGCTGAAGGTGTCGAGGCCCTGAAGGAAGTTTCCGGCAACCTCGATGACACCCTGCGCGAACTCGTCGGGGGCCTCCAGAGTGGAATGGGCTATCTCGGGGCAAAGGACCTGGCTGAGCTCCGGGAACGGGCCCGTTACATCCGCGTCTCCCCTGCCGGCCAGCGCGAATCCGCTCCCCACGATATCGTCGAGGTCAAGACGACCAAGGAGAACTAGATGAGTCGTAGGTCATAGGTCGTAGGTCCGTATGGCGGCAACCTGAACCTGCGACCTATGACCTACGACCTACGACCAATTTCCTTCTTCCCTTTACTTTGGGCAAAAATAAGGCACCTTTCCCGGTATGAAAGTCATCCGGGCACAGAGTGCAGGCTTTTGCTGGGGCGTGGAACGGGCAATCGACATTGCCCGGGATTTCGCCAAAACCGGCCATCATCCTGTATATACCGACGGACCGCTCATCCATAACAGCCAGATGATGGACCGGCTGCAGAATGAGGGTATCCGCGAGGTCGGTGACTACCAGAGTTCAAGCAAGCTGGCCCTGGATGCCAGCCAGGAGGAAAATGCCGTCCTTGTCGTCCGGGCCCATGGGATTTCCCCGGAACGGCGCCAGTACCTGAAGAGCCTCGGCATCCAGTTCAAGGACGCCACCTGCCCGGACGTGGGTATTGTCGCTGGTAAAATCCGCATGCATGCCAAGAAGGGCTACACGACAGTAATCTTCGGTGACGAGAATCACCCGGAGGTCATCGGGCTGATGGGGTACACGGAGGGCAATGGTCATGTCGTCCATTCCATCGAGGATATTGATGCCCTGCCCAAGCTGGGGGACAAGGTAGTCATGGTTTCCCAGACAACCATGTTCACCGACGACTTCGAAACTTTGGCTGCTCACCTCAGGAAGACGTATCCCGGCCTGCTCATCTTTGATACGATTTGTGGTGCCACCAAGGACCGCCAGGGCGACATCGCGGTCCTTTTTGACCAGGGAGTTGAGGCCTTCGTGGTTATTGGCGGGCACCATTCAGCCAATACCTGCAAACTGGCCCTGCTGGCCCGGAAAACAAAACTTCCCACCTATCACATCGAGACGGTCAAGGAGATCGATCCCGAAGAGATGAGCCAGTATCGTACCATCGGGGTAACGGCCGGGGCCTCCACGCCCGAGTTCCTCATCACACGGGTTTGTGACCACCTGGCCTCGATCGACCATCAACCGGCAGCCACTCGCTCCTAGGCATTCAGTTCCTTGAGGTACTGGCCCCATGCATCAGCCGCCCGGGCACGATGGGAAAGGTTGCTTTTAACGGCGCTTCCCAAATCAGCAAAGGTACGATTGTAGCCGAGTGGACGGAAAAGTGGATCATACCCGAATCCAAGCTTCCCGGAGGGCGCCAACATGATATGTCCCTCGCAGGTACCCTTGAAAAGGTGTTCCTCGCCCTCCGGATTAGCGAAGCACAGGACACAGGCGAACCGCGCCGTCCGTTCGGGCATTTCCGTCCCCTTGAGGGCCTGGATCAGCTTGATATTGTTGGCCACGGCATTTCCGCCGGGACCCGCATAACGTGCGGAGTAGACCCCGGGTGCTCCGTCCAGGGCATCGACTTCCAGGCCACTGTCATCGGACAAGGCCCATGCTCCAGCTGGAAGTTTGTCCATCAGCGCGTGGGCTTTGATGCGGGCGTTTTCGTCAAAGGTTGTACCGGATTCCTCAACATCGGGCATGCCGCCAATATCCGTGATTCGCTTCAGCGTGACCGGTATGCGGAGCTTGTGCACCAGTTCAAGGAATTCCTCGAACTTGTGTTCATTTCCACTGGCAAGATAAACATCCATCAGTGGTAAATGCCTACCGGTTTGCAGATTCCGGGTAAACAATAAAACCGCGCATCAACTGGTCATCCTCAAATGTGGCGTGACGGACATCCCTAAGCGCAATGGCATCCTGCATACTGAAAGGTTCCTGCCCCATGAATGGCGAGAGCCCACTGGTATCAGCAAGGATTCGCGGCCCCCTGTAGGCATAAAGGTAGTGAAGTTTCCGATACTTAATAAAGGAACTGATCAGGCTTGCCCCGCCCTCAATGAAGACGCCCCCAATTCCTTCCGCTTCGCAAAAGCGGCAAAAGCCCTCCAGCCCGCTTTCGTCAATTTCATCCCCGGCCAGGAAGAAACGGATGCCATGGGCGTCCTCCAGGGCGCGGACTTTATCCTCCTGATTCGAGCTGGTAACAACGATCGTCCGGTCCTTCCATTGGTCGGTATAGACTTGGTAAGCGCTTTCCTTGAAGGTGATCAGGTTACGATCGAAGACAAAACGGACGGGGCACCAGATCTCTTCCCCTTCAACCCGTGCGGTCAGGGAAGGGTCATCGGCCAGGACGGTTCCGGCGCCAACGGCAATGGCCGGAAAGTAGCGCCGCCAGCGATGCACATCAGCCCGGGCTTCCGGGCCGGTAATCCATTTGGACAATCCCCCGCGGGTGGCAATGCGCCCGTCGATTGTTGTGGCGACCTTGCCTGCCATGAAGGTCGAATTGGACGTCATCCGCCAGTTGAAAATGAGGTTCAGGTCAGTGCACTCCCTTTCAAGGAGCCCGGCCGTCACCTCAATGCCTGCCTCACGGAGAACATCAAGTCCCCTGCCAGCATGGACGGGATTCGGATCAACCGCACCAACGACAACGCGACGAATCCCCGAAGCGATGATGGCTTCTGTGCAGGCCCCCGTCCTGCCAGTGGTGCTGCAGGGTTCAAGGGTGACAACAAGCGTGGTTCCGGCTCCCGACTGGAGACCTTTGGAATGAAACGCCTGTAGCGCCTCGATTTCCGCGTGATTGCCACCCGCCGCTTGGGTGTGGCCACGCGCGGCAACTTCCCCGTCATGGACTATGACTGCACCGACCGCCGGGTTGGGGTGGGTCCGGCCCATGGCCAGGCAGGCCTCGGTGATGGCCGCCTTCATGTATGCTTCCATCGACATCAACTGGCCTCTCGATTGACAAATGGATTTCCCGTTGCCTCCCGCCCGACACTCGTCTCTGGTCCATGGCCTGGATAGAGCACGGTCGAGTCCGGCAAGGTATAGATTTTCGTCTGGATGGAAGCGGCTAGTTGTTCGAAGGAACAGCCGGGAAAATCCGTCCGTCCAATACTTCCGTTGAAAATGGCGTCTCCCGTCACGGCCAACTGCTCGTCGCTGAACCAGAAGAGGATACTCCCCGGACTGTGGCCCGGGACATGACGGACCTCCACACTCCGTCCGAGGATTTCAACGGACTGTCCATCCTCCAGCCAGTGGTCGACCTTGATCCCGGGCATCTCCAGGCCGGGAATGGAATAAGCCGCCATGACCTCCGGCGTCTCAAAGAAGGCCTTGTCCGCACTGTGGGCAAAAACGGGAATTCCAGCCTTGTTGAAAAGGTGCCCGTCGAGCGTGTGGTCCCAATGGCCATGGGTGAAGTAGAGCCCGCTGATCCGGCAACCGGTCTCGACAGCAATCCTTTCCGCGGTCGGCCAGGCATTGAGAGGCGCATCGAAGACCGCCAGCTCCTGCCGCTCTCCGTCAACCAGGACATAGCATTGAGTGCCGATGGGCGGCAGCTCGTAACTTTTCACTTCAAGGCTCATCAATGCCCGAATCTAAGGCCGGGAGCAGGATGAGCAAACCTTCAGGGAGAATTTTTTAGCGTATCCCCGATCCTTGACTATTTTGCCTAAATCGGCTTCTAAGGGAGGTTTTCTCAACCGCAACGGTCCCGGGAACCTATTTAACATGAAAGAGATGACCCCATTGGAGGAAATTCGCCATTCATCGGCGCACGTTCTGGCAACAGCGGTCTTGCGGCTTTTCCCGCAAGCGCAACTGGATATCGGGCCGCCCACGGATACCGGATTTTACTACGATTTCGACCTCGACCATGCCTTCACCAGTGAAGACCTGGAGAAAATCGAGGAGGAAATGCGCAAGGTCATCAAGGAGAACCAACGCTTCGAGCGCTTCGAGACCAGCCGCGAGGAGGCACAGGACCTGATCCGGAAAACGGGCCAGGAAACCTATAAACTGGGCCGGTTGGAGGACATCCCCGAGGGGGACCCGATCAGCTTTTATCGCAATGGCGAGTTTGTCGACCTGTGCGCGGGAACGCACGTCAACTACACCAAGAAGATCAAGGCCTTCAAGCTGCTCAGCGTGGCGGGGGCTTATCATCGTGGCGACGAAAACAACAAGCAGTTGCAGCGCATCTACGGAACGGCCTTCCCCAGCAAGGCAGAGCTCGAAGAGTACATGCAGCAACTGGAGGAAGCCCGCAAGCGGGATCACCGCAAGCTGGGCAAGGACCTGCAGTTGTTTCATATCGACGAGGCGGTTGGCCAGGGCCTCGTCCTGTGGACGGCCAAGGGCTCCATTATCCGTCAGGAACTCCAGTCCTTCATTGCCGAGGAATTGCGCAAGCAGGGCTATTCCCAGGTCTTCACGCCGCACATCGGCAAACTCGGCCTTTACCGAACCAGCGGACACTTTCCCTACTACAAGGACTCGCAGTTCGCGCCGGTCATTGAGCGGGATGAACTCGAAGCCCTTTCGGAGGAAGGCTGTTCCTGCGCTGAATTGAGCAACCGGGTCGATTCCGGGGAAGTCGACGGCTTCCTCCTCAAGCCGATGAATTGCCCGATGCATATCAAGATTTTCGACTCCCAGCCGCACAGTTACCGGGACCTGCCCATCCGGCTGGCGGAATTCGGTACCGTCTACCGCTGGGAACAGTCGGGCGAACTGAGCGGCATGACGCGGGTCCGCGGGTTTACCCAAGATGATGCCCACATCTTTTGCACCGAGGAACAGGTGGAGGATGAAATCAAGGGCTGCCTCGAACTGGTCAAAACCGTCTTTTCGACCCTCGGCATGACGGACTATCGCGTCCGTCTGGGCCTGCGGGATCCCGATTCCTCCAAGTACACCGGCGACACCACCCTCTGGGACAAGGCCGAGGAGGCCCTTCGTTCGGTGGCCGGGACCCTCGGTGTTCCCTACTCCGAGGAACCGGGGGAAGCCGCTTTCTACGGGCCCAAGATTGACTTCGTGGTCAAGGATGTCATCGGCCGCGAATGGCAACTGGGCACCGTCCAGGTGGACTATAATCTCCCGGAGCGATTCAATCTAAGCTATATTGGTGCGGACAACAGCGACCACCGGCCGGTTATGATCCACCGGGCCCCCTTCGGATCCCTGGAGCGCTTCACGGGTGTCTTGATCGAGCATTTTGCCGGCAATTTTCCGGTCTGGCTTTCCCCCGAGCAAGTACGCATCCTGCCGATTACCGATGCCCAGCTCGATGCCGCAGAGGAAATCGAAGCCAAGCTCAAGGCAGCCAAAATCCGTTGCTCCATCGACAGCCATTCCGACAAGTTCGGAGCCAAAATTCGGCGGGCGGAAATGGAACGTGTTCCCTACATGCTGGTCCTCGGCAAGAACGAGGTCGCGGAGGGGAATGTGACCATCCGTTCGCGCGTCAACAAGGATGATGAAGGAATGGTTCCCGTTGCCGGGGCCATCGACCTGCTCCTGACCCGCATTGCCGACAAGGCACTGCCGGTCGCTTGAGCCTTCAACCCAGCAAGCGCTCATGAACGGCTACGAGCACATTCATGACAAATGGACCGTGGAGCGGGCCCGGAAGACCTACGGGGTCGACGCCTGGGGAAACGGCTATTTCAAGGTCAACGCAGATGGTGACGTTGTCGTGACCCCCAATGGCGGCGGCAAGGGCCCGGAAGTCAGCCTCATCCAGGTTGTCAACGACTTCAAGGAACGCGGCTGGTCGTTGCCGGTACTGCTACGTTTCGAAGGCATCCTTTATTCACGCATCAAGGCCATCAACGAAAGTTTCCGCACAGCCATGCGGGAATACAGATACGAAGGGAGCTATCGCGGGGTCTACCCCATAAAGGTCAACCAGCAGGAACAGGTCATCCAGGAGCTCTCCACCTACGGGAAGGACTTCCATCACGGCCTTGAGGCCGGCAGCAAGCCAGAACTCATCGCGGCCATGAGTTACCTCGAGGATCCGGAGGCCCTGCTCATCTGCAATGGCTACAAGGATGAAGAGTTTATCGACCTGGGCCTCAATGCCCGCAAGCTGGGCATCAACTGCATCTTCGTCATTGAGACAATGCAGGAAGTGCCCCTCATCCTGAAGCGATCCGAAGCGTTGGGCATTCGGCCTGTCCTCGGTGTGCGGATGAAACTCTCCAGCAGTGGCAGTGGATACTGGAAGGAATCCGGAGGGGACCGCAGCGTCTTCGGGCTGAACACCTACCAGCTCATGCAGGTCATCGACCAGTTGAAGGCCAACCAGGCCCTCGACTGCCTCAAGCTGCTCCATTTCCACCTCGGTTCCCAACTGCCCAATATCCGCGAAATCCGCCGGGCGGCAACCGAGGCCTGCCGGATTTACTGTGGCTTGGCCGAAGAAGGGGCCCCGATGGGCATCCTCGATCTTGGAGGCGGCCTTGCCGTCGACTACGATGGCTCCCATACCAACTCCAACAGCTCCTGCAACTACACCCTCGGGGAGTATGCCCGGGACATGGTGGAAGTCGTCAAGGGGACCGTCGATGAAGCCGGATTGCCGCACCCCATGATTGTCACGGAATCGGGCCGCGCCACGGTGGCCTACTACTCGGTCCTGCTCTTCAACATCCTCGAGGTGGGCCAGTTTGCCGTCTCCGAGGAACTTCCGGAGCTGCCTGCAGAGGCCCACGAACTGGCCCGGAACATCCTCTATACCGCGCAAAATGTCCGGACCAAGAATCTCCAGGAATCCTTCCATGATGCCATTTTCTATCGGGACGAGATCCGGAATCTGTTCCGCAGCGGGTCCATTGGCATCCGCGAACGGGCCATGGTGGAGGAAATCTTTTGGTATACGATGCTGCAGATCCGGGAAAAGAAGGACAAACTGCGACACCCCCCACGTGATCTGGAGGACCTTGAGGCTGCCCTGTCGGACATCTACTACGGTAACCTGAGTGTCTTCCAGTCCCTGCCGGATGCCTGGGCAATCGATCAACTGTTCCCGATCATGCCGATTCACCGACTGAAGGAGGCCCCCGTCCGCGAAGGCATCATCGCGGATATCACCTGTGACTGCGACGGGAAGATTGACCGCTTCATCGACATGCATGAGGTCCGCCGCACCCTTCCCCTGCACCCGTGCAAGGACGGCGAAGACTATGTCCTCGGAGCCTTTCTTGTCGGTGCTTACCAAGAGACCCTCGGCGACCTGCACAACCTGTTCGGGGACACCAACGTGGTCAGCATCCGGTTCGACGAGGAAGGAGAAGTTGACTATTCCCGCGAACTGGAAGGCGATACAGTTGAAGACGTGCTCCAGTATGTAGAATACGACACCAAGGACCTCGTCCGACGGTTCCGGGAAAAAGCGGAGAAAGCAGTAAAGAAAAAGCAGATTTCCGGGGCAGAGCGGAAGTCCATCATGAATACCTACATGGAGGGACTGCGTGGATACACCTACCATGAACCGGAAAGCCTTTAACACCTGAAAGGAGCGAGCATGAAACATGTACTGATAATTGGAGCCGGTGGCGTCGGAGGCGTTGTCACCCACAAGTGCGCCCAGGTCCCGGAAGTCTTTTCCCGGATTACCCTCGCCAGCCGGACGGAAGAGAAGTGCCGTCACATCGCGGATCAGATCGACCGCCCGATTGAGACGGCCCGGGTTGATGCAGACAATGTGGCCGAGACGGTCGAGCTTCTGAACCGGCTCAAGCCGGATCTGGTCATCAATGTCGCCCTGCCCTACCAGGACCTTCCGCTAATGGATGCCTGTCTCGTGGCGGGTATCGATTATTTGGATACAGCCAATTACGAGCCGCCGGAGACGGCCAAGTTCGAGTACAAGTGGCAGTGGGCCTATCATGACCGCTTCAAGGAAAAGGGCATCATGGCCCTGCTCGGCAGCGGCTTCGACCCGGGAGTGACCAATGTTTTCACCGCCTGGATTGCCAAGCACGAACTCGACGAAATCCATGAACTGGACATCATCGATGCCAATGCCGGTGACCACGGCCAACCCTTCGCGACAAACTTCAACCCGGAAATCAACATCCGTGAAGTGACCGCCAAGGGACGCTTCTGGGAGGAAGGCGACTGGAAGGAGACTGATCCGCTCTCGGTGAACAAGTCCTTTGACTTCCCGGCGGGTATCGGCCCGAAGCAGATTTACCTGATGTACCACGAGGAGCTTGAATCGATCGTCAAGTTCTTCCCGACCATTCGCCGGGCCCGCTTCTGGATGACCTTCTCCGATAATTACCTCAAGCACCTTGAGGTCTTGCAGAATGTCGGCATGACGCGGATCGATCCGGTCCTGTTCGAGGGCAAGGAGATCATTCCCCTTCAGTTTCTCAAGGCGCTCCTGCCCGACCCGGCCTCCCTCGGGCCCTTGACGAAGGGCAAGACCTGCATTGGATGCGTCGCCAAAGGCATCAAGGACGGCAAGGAAAAGACAGTCTATGTCTACAACATCTGTGACCACGAGGCCTGTTACCGGGAGGTCCAGTCGCAGGCCATCTCCTACACCACAGGCGTTCCAGCGATGATTGGAGGCATGATGATACTGACCGGCCAGTGGCAGGGCCAGGGTGTCTTCAATATGGAGGAATTTGATCCCGATCCATTTATGGATGCCTTAAACAAGTATGGCCTTCCATGGACAGTGACCACATTATAAGCATCCTACGCCAATCCCCCAGTCCCGCCTATGTGGTCCACCTGGGAAAGCTGGAGGAGAACCTCCGTACTCTTGAAGGCGTCCAGCAGCGGAGCGGTGCCACTGTCCTGCTGGCCTTGAAGGGCTTCGCCATGTTCGGGGTCTTTCCCCTTATCCGCCAGTACCTGAAAGGTGTCTGCGCCAGCGGGCCGCACGAAGCGCAGCTGGGAGCCGAGGAATTCAAGGGACAGGTCCACAGTTATGCCGCAGGATTCAAGGAGGAGGATGTCCGTGAGTGCCTCCAGCATAGCCAGCACATTATCTTCAATTCCTTCAACCAGTGGAAACGATTCCGCACCCTGGTTGAGGCAAATGACAAACCGGTCTCAGTCGGCCTGCGGGTCAACCCGGAGGTCAGTACCGGCAAGGTTCCTCTCTACGATCCTTGCGCCCCCGGTTCCCGCTTGGGCATCCTCAGAAGTGAATTTGAGGGGCAATCGCTTGAAGGCATCGAGGGCCTGCACTTCCATACCCTCTGCGAACAGAACAGCGACGATCTGGAGAAGACGCTGACCGGATTCGAGGAGAGGTTCCGGGAATTCATTCCGCAATTGAAGTGGGTCAACTTCGGCGGCGGTCATCATGTCACCCGTGAGGATTATAATCGGGAACGCCTGATTCGCCTGGTCCGCGACTTCCGGGAAAAGTATGGTGTTGCTGTCTTCCTTGAGCCGGGAGAGGCCATTGCCCTGAACACAGGCCTTCTCGTGGCGGAGGTAATCGACGTCCTGCAACGTGAAAAGCCCATCGCGATCCTCGACACCTCGGTCACGGCCCACATGCCCGATGTCCTTGAAATGCCCTACCGACCGGGGATCATCGGCGGCGGAGAACCGGGTGAAAAGGCGTATACCTGCACCCTCGGCGGATTGACCTGCCTCGCCGGCGATGTCATCGGCGACTGGTCCTTCGACCAGCCGCTGCAGGTCGGCGACCGCCTCGCCTTCACGGACATGGCCCACTACACCATGGTCAAAAACACCACCTTCAATGGCGTCAAGCTGCCGTCCATCGCCACTTATGATCCGGGAAGCGACAGCGTGGAGGTCATTCGCCGCTTTGGGTACGAAGACTATCGCAACCGTCTGAGCTGAGACAGCCAATGAACATACCCCACACTCACTTCAATCATTGCCCCTCCTGTGGGGAAGCTGTAAGGGATGTTTCCGAAAAGCGCATGCAGTGTGGCGCTTGCGGGTTCCTTTACTTCTTCAACCCGACGATCGGACTGGCCGGTTTCATTGAAAATGAAAGGGGTGAAATCCTCCTCATCGAGCGGGGTAAGGAACCGGCAAAGGGGAAGCTGGCCCCACCCGGCGGGTTCGCCGACATCAATGAGTCCGCCGAACAGGCTCTCAGCCGGGAAGTGTTTGAAGAGACCGGACTCCAGGTTGCCGGCTGGACCTATCTTTGCAGCGCGGTTAACAACTATGCCTACGCGGGCGTCACTTATCCGGTACTGGACTTATTCTACACTGCCAAATTGGATTTCGGCAACGATTTCAAAATATGTCCGGTAGAAATTATTTCTGCCGGATGGTACGCGAAATCCAGCATCGACCCCGACTCCCTGGCCTTCCCATCGATGCAGTCTGCGATGGCTTCCCTGCTCGGGAAATCCTGATTCAGCGTTCCAGAAATGCGTTGTATTCCGCAATAAATTTCGGATCGACATAGGGCCGCAGAAAAAAGGTTTCCCATGGAGAACCAAATTCCTGTCGCAGGGTATGGGTCAGGGGATCCCCTTCGTTGGGATCAACGCCCAGCGTTGTGGTCCCCAAAATCCCCCAAGTCAGCATATCAGCGGAAATCAAAGCCCCAACTGGAAGAACCTGATTGAGGTAAAGGTCACGCAATTGGGTCAGGTGGAGATAGGTTTGCCTGTTCCTGACAGTGGGGGTTCCGGTACGTGTCTCGACCCAAAGGACCGGTATGGACTGGCCATTGGTCGGATTCGAGCCGAAGGCCATCTCCTCGTAATTGAGGACTCCATCACCGTCAAAGTCAGATTCCGCGGACCAAGCTTCAGCGACAGGATCACCCCCTGCCTCAAGAATATACCAAACCCATGGATGGAGAACCTTTTCGCTGATCGTAAAGTCCATTCGATTACCTTCCAGATCGTGAACAACCCTCCCCTTTAGCCGGTCACTGATGAGCCGTATCTCGCTGTTCACAGGATAGGCCAGGTTGAGGGAATCAGCCGTCAGCAATCCAATCGAATCCAAGTCGGTAAGAAAACCGTAGGTGGCTTGGATGCTCACAGGACAATCGATTAAAAAGGTTCCGTTTACCCGCATCATTTCAGGCTTGTCCGTCTCAGAAAGGAAAAGGAAAACCTCGGCAGAGGCTCCCAACGAGACATCCCCGTTAACTACCAGACTATCGGCAACCGAGAAGGAGCCAGCCTGTAAATCGAGAGCGCCATCCAGTTGCCCACCCATTGTAACCGTTCCGCCATCACCCTCGATGAGCGGACAGACGAATCGCGAGTTTTCAAACCGGAAAGCCGAACCTTCTGTGAGAGTGACCTTCTGCTGGGCCCAGATGATGGAGTTTGTGCAGCGAAAGGTCCCGGAGGAACCGATGTTAACCGATTGTATGATGCAGTCGTAGACATTTTCTAAATACAAGGCGGCATCATCAGCAACAATCTCCGCGGCGCGAATGGTTCCTCCATCAATGACACAATAAGATTGGCCCACTTCCAGGGAACCTTGGCCAAGCAATGAAGGCTGGATCATCCTTACCAACTCCAAGACGAGTGAACTGGACCCATCCCAGCTGAAGGAACCGCCCAAGGCCTCGCGGGAAGATACGACAAGACGCGCAGCCTGGATATCAACCAGGCCTGCGTTGTAGTCAAAGATCATCCTGTTGCTCCCGGAAGCGGCAATAACAACTCCCTCGTTACGGAATCCGTTGCTGTAGGGATTGAAACTGGACTGCCTGGGGTCTAGTATCCCGACTGAAGCATGCAATGTTAAGACGGCCTCGGGAAGTACATGCAGGTAGGCGTCCACGTAGAAACTGGTGTTAAAGGAAAGAAACAACACCTCCGCATTGCTGAGCGTGGCCGTATTCTCGATGCGAACCGGGCATGAAACCTGGACTTTACCCTGAACAAGAAGGTCATTGATAAATTCCAAGCCGCCTTTCAGTCGACAATAGGAACCATCGCTGAAAATTCCGTCACCTTGTACCGTCAGGGATCCGGCCCCGATCAAACTTCCGCCGACGCTCAATCCCGTAACGTTCTGAACGGCATCGAGAATCACCTCGCTTCCAGAAGGAATCTCCACCACGAATTGCTCCGAATCCGTATCCGAGGGCACGACACCTCCAACCCAGGTCATGGGATCATTCCAGGCTCCGCCTGTGGGTGTTGCTGCAACAGAGATGACCGCAGCGTGCAACCGGACTTGTAGCAGGACAATCGTCAGCGTGAGGGCAATTCGCTTCATCAGGGATGACGATTTCCCCCGGACAAAAAAGTACAAGTTTAATTCACTCAAACCCCCACCGGATGCCAGGTCGTCTTCATCTCGAGGAAGTCGGCTATGGCGTAAGGGGAGCCGGACTTGGGTGCCTCCGCAACGAAGCTCAACCGCTTGAGGGAATCAGCGGCGGCCTCTTGTAGTGACTTTTCCACCGCAGGATCCAGGCCGATTCCCAGTACCCCGTCAATGGCCCGGTGACTACCGGCGGTTTCCGCCAAGTCAGCCGGTATTCCCGTGAGGATATTGAGTGCGCCCCCCGGGAGGTCACTGGTGTGCCAGACCTCGCCCAGAGAGGAGGCACTCAGCGGGCAGGCCGCACAACCGCAAAGAATGACCGCGTTGCCACCGGCCAGCAGGCGGCAGGCCGCCTCGACGGCACCGGAAAGTCCAACGGCATCGCCAACAAGCGCGGCAACGACCCCTGTTGGTTCCGGAACGGTGAAGCAAAAATGGGAACTGGCCACCGGGTTGACCGCGGAAAAAAGCTGACCGACCTTGTCGGTCCAGCCGGCGTAATAGACCATCCGGTCGATGGACTGCTGCACATCCTTGCGGGCTGCTGACTTGCCCATCCCCTGTAGTTGCAATTCCTCGACAAACTGAGCGGAGCGACCCTCCAGCATCTCCGCCGCCCGGTAAAGGATCTGGCCGCGCAGGTAGGGCGTCGCCGCCTTCCACGCCTTGAGCCCGGCACTGGCCGCCAGCACGGCATCCCTGAAATCCTTGCGGCTGGACTTGCAGTAGGCTGCCACCAGCTTGCCTTTCTTGTCAGTGAAAGTGAGCGTCTGGCCGCTCTCCGAGCGGGGAAATTTACCCCCAACATACAACTTGTAAGTCTTCTTTACTAAAATCCTGTCCGCCATCTTAACATTCCAATCTTAATCTCAATCTTAGCCTTAATCTTAATCTTAATCGCCCAGCCGCACATACGGCACCAGTCCATGCAATCCCCCTTCGCGGCCCATTCCACTCTCCTTGTAGCCCCCGAAGGGAGCTGTGGGATCGAACTTATTGAAGGTATTGGCCCACAGAACGCCTGCCTGGACCGCATTGGTGACCTTGAAAATCTTGGAGCCCTTGTCGGTCCAGACACCGCCACTTAATCCATAGCGGGTATTGTTGGCCTTTTCGATGGCTTCATCCGGATTGCGGAAGGTCTGCACCGCCAGCACTGGTCCAAAGACCTCCTCCCGGACGATGCGGCTGCTCTGGGGTGCGTTCTTGACGATCGTCGGTCGGCACCAGAAGCCTTGCTCCGGTAAATCCTGCCCACCGTCGACCAGTTCAAGTCCCTCTTCCTTGGCTTCTTTCAGGAATTCCTGGATTTTCTCGCACTGCGGCTGGTTGTTGATGGCCCCGATGTCCGTATTCTTGTCGAGGGGATCCCCGACAATGAGGGTCTGGATACGGTATTCCAGTTTACGCATCAGCTCGTCGGCAATCCCTTCCTGGACAAGCAGGCGGGAACCTGCACAGCAAACGTGCCCCTGGTTGAAGAAGATGCCGTTGACGATGCCTTCCACCGCCTGATCGATGGCCGCATCCTCAAAGATGATGTGCGCCGCCTTGCCTCCCAGTTCCAATGTGTAGGGCTTACCCGTTCCCGCAAGGGACCGCTGGATAAGCTTGCCCACTTCCGTTGATCCGGTGAAGGCGATCTTGTTAACCGCATCATGACCGACAATTGCCCGGCCGGCTGTCGAGCCCCCGGTGAGGATGTTGATGACGCCGGGCGGAAACTCCGCCTCCTGCACCAATTCGGCCAGGTAAAGAGCTGTCAGAGGCGTGAACTCAGCCGGCTTGAGGACAACCGTATTTCCACAGGCCAGAGCGGGAGCCAGTTTCCATGCAGCCATCAGCAAGGGGAAATTCCATGGGATAATCTGGCCGGCGACCCCGTGCGGCCTCCATGTCCGGTTCGGGAAGGCGTAGTCCAGCTTATCCGCCCAACCGGCGTAATAAAAGAAATGGGCTGCGACCAGGGGAATGTCGACATCCCGGGATTCCCGGATCGGCTTGCCGCCATCCATCGATTCCAGGACCGCCAATTCGCGGCTTCTTTCCTGAATGAGGCGGGCCAGGCGGTAAAGGTACTTGCCCCGCTCGGCGGGAGCCATCCTTGACCATGTCTTGTCGTAGGCCTTCCTCGCCACTTGCACCGCCTTGTCTACATCGGCCTCACCAGCTTCCGCTACCCGGGAAATTAACTTTCCATTCGCCGGATTGAAGGTTTCGCGGGTGGAACCATCTTCCGCAGGGACGAAATCATTCTCGATGAACAATCCGTAGACGTCCTTGATGGCCACCTTTGTGGATTCCGGGGCCGGGGCATACGGCTCGTTGATAAATGGATTCTCGCTCATTGTCCTTTTTCTTTCGTCCTTTGTCCCTAGTCCTTCGTCACATCCTCTGGATTACTGTAGACGCCCTGCTTGATCTTGCGGATCTGCATGAGGATATCATTGGCCAGGCTGCTGGCACCAAAGCGGAACAATTTTGGCGTCAGCCAATCCGGTCCAAGTGTTTCGCGTACCATGACCAAATAATGGAAAGCCTGCTTTGCCGTGCGGATACCGCCTGCCGGCTTCATGCCGATTTTCTCTCCCGTCCTCCAATAATAGTCCCGGATCGCCTCCAGCATGACAAGCGTCACCTCCATGTTGGCGGCCTTGGGGACTTTCCCGGTACTGGTCTTGATAAAATCCGCTCCGGCCTCCATTGCCAGATCGCTGGCATGACGGATACGGTCCAGCGTTCCCAGCTCCCCGGTCTCCAGAATGACCTTCAAATGGGCCGGGCCACAGGCTTTCTTGAAGGCGGTAATCTCTTCCGCCACTTCGGAAAAACGGCCGGAGAGATAAGCACCCCGGTTGATGACCATGTCAATCTCAGTAGCGCCGGCCTCGACACAAGCCACCACTTCATCGAGGCGGATGTTCAAGGGGGATTGTCCACTGGGAAAGGCGGTGGCCACACTGGCCAGCTCAACGCCGGTGCCCGCCAGCACTTCATGGGCAGCCGGGATCATTGAGGGATAAACACAAATCGCCGCCACATGCGGCAGAGAGGGGTCTGATGGATCCGGGTTCAGGCCCTTGCGGCAGAGCTGACGAACCTTGCCCGGAGTGTCGGCACCCTCGAGCGTCGTCAGGTCGACCATGGAAAGAGCCAGTTCCATTGCTCCCAGCTTGGAGGCTTTCTTGATGCTCCGCGTCTGGAAGCGCTTGGCCCGTTCGGCCACGCCTACCGCGTCTATGGCTACCCGTGAATTCGACATCGTTCGTAAGGATTAGGGCAAATTCGCCCCGCAGCAACCCCGATTATCCCTTCTCATCCTCGATGATGTCCTTGTATTTCCGGTAGAGTCCACGGAACTGGTGATAGGACATGCCGAGCTGCTTGGCCGCTTCACCCTGGTGGAACTTCGACGATTCCAGCGCCAGACGGAGGGCCTCGACCTCCAGCTCCCGGATCATTTCTTCCAGTGGCTGGGCACCCGGGGTAAAGGCCGGGCGCTTCGCGTCAGCGCGCTTGGCAGAAGTTGGCGCTGCGGCATCCGGGTCCGGCAGCTCGCCATAGGGGGATTCGAAGGGATCAAAATTAACCTCGGTGATCTCCCCTCCTCCACTGGCGTAGACCGCCCGTTCGACGACATTCTTGAGCTCGCGGATATTGCCCGGCCAGGGATACTCCAGAAGTGCTTCTAGGGACCCGTTGGAGAAGTCCGGAACGTCCCGCCAACCGAGCTCGTGCGCCATGCGGGCGGCAAAGTGCCGGGCCAGTAATTCGATGTCCTCCTTGCGCTGCCGCAAGGGCGGAAGAAAAAGCACCTCGAAACTCAAGCGGTCCAGCAAATCCCGCTTGAACTTTCCTTCATCGGCCAGTTTTGGGAGATCGGCATTGGTAGCCCCGATGATGCGGACGTCCACCCGCACCGGTTTGCTGCCTCCGACCCGCTCGAACTGACTGTACTCTACCACGCGGAGGATTTTCTCCTGGATCGTCACCGGGATGAGCCCAATCTCGTCGAGGAACAAGGTCCCGTTGTCAGCAGCCTCGAAGCGTCCTACCCGGCGTTTCGCCGCTCCCGTGAATGCGCCTGCTTCGTGCCCGAATAGCTCCGACTCCAGAACAGAGGGCGAAAGGGCGGCACAGTTCAAGGCCACCAGCGGGCCCTGCCAGCGACGGGACAAGTAATGTAGCCGGGAGACCGCCAGTTCCTTACCGGTTCCCCGTTCACCCACAATCAGGACCGGCCGGTCGACCTGGGCCACCCGGGAAACCCGCTCCTGGAACTGCAAGAATGCTTCGGATTCTCCCAATGCCTCGGTTTTGCCGACACTTCCTTCAAAAAGGCCCTCTGTTTCACTGCGCATAAGGTGGCTTATCTCACCAAATCTTGGTTCAGTCCACCAAAATCGGATGGTGCGGCATTAAAAATTCCAGAATTTTAATTTTTTAAGCAATTAATTACCAACCACTTACAAATACAATTCAAAAAGTTGGCACACATCCTGTTAAGAAGAGGGCACAAAACTTTAACACAACATCAACCTTAACAAAGTAAAACAATGGGAATCTTCTCACGCTTCAGAGACATCGTTAATTCAAACCTCAACGCCATGTTGGAAAAGGCCGAGGATCCGGAAAAGCTGATCAAGCTGATGATCCAGGAAATGGAGGACACCTTGGTCGAACTCAAGGCCTCCTGCGCCGGCGCCATGGCCAGCCGCACCCGGGTCACCAGGGCCCGCGACACAGCAGCCGAGAGCGTCGCCAAATGGGACAAGAAAGCCCGCCTGGCGGTTGAAAAGGGTCGCGAAGACCTCGCCCGCGAGGCCCTTCTCGAAAAACGCGCCTCCCAGGAGGAAGCCGACGCACGGGAATCCGAAATCACGCACTTCGACGAGCTGGTCAACCAGTACCAGAAGGACATCATCCAGCTCGAGGAGAAGCTCGAGGCCGCCCGCAACAAGCATCGCATCCTCGTCCAGCGCCACATCCACGCCGGCCACCGCAAGAGTGCCCAGTCCAACATCCGAAAGGCCGACTCCTCCGACGCATTCTTCCGCTTCGAGCAATTCGAAAACCGGATCGAGCGCATGGAAGCCGATGCCGACCTGGTCAACCTTCGTGCCTCCAACCTGGAAGACGAATTCGCCAAGATGGAATCAGACGAGCTGATCGAGCAGGAACTGGAGTCCCTCAAGGAATCTCTCAAGGGAGAAAACAAGGACAAGGAAGCCTGAGGCTTGCACCGCAGCGCTGATCCAGTAGTCTACCTGTAATCATCCAAGGATATAACTATGCCACCTGAAGCTCTCATTCCAATCTTCATCGTTTTCATCGTCGTCGGGCTCCCCGTCCTCAGCGCCACGCTCATCAAGCTGGCCAAGATCATCAAGGGCGAACCCACTGACAAAAAGGGGAACAGCCGTTCCAGCCATGAGGAGGCGGAGATAGTCCAGGACATCCATATGATGGTCACGCGACTGGAAAAGCGTATCGATTCCCTGGAAACCATCGTCCTCGATAAAACGTCACGCTAACCGATCAACCGTCACCTGTCATGCCAACAAATTCGAACTCATCGCGCACACTTTACCGCTCCCGCAAGGGTATCATCTTCGGGATCTGCCAAGGCCTCGCTGAATACGCCGACCTGAATGTTTTCTGGGTCCGCTGCGCCGCCGTCCTCGCCCTCATCCTGACCGGCTTCTGGCCCATGGTCCTGGTCTACATTGTCGCGGCCATCTTTCTCAAGCCAGCCCCGGTCGTCCAGTTCACGGACGAGGAGGACTGGAACTTCTACCAAGCCTATGTTTCCGACCGCAAAATGGCCCTCTCCCGCCTGAAGCGGCGCTGTGAGGCCCTTGACCGCCGCACCCGGCGCATGGAAAACGTCGTCACCAAGCGCGAATACGACTGGGATCGCCGCTTCCAATCAGAAACCTGAGCGTTTTTCACTTTACGGTACCAGTCAGGGTGATTTAACAATAACCGGTATTGCGAACAGTCGCAGTACCGGTTTTTTATATTCCAGGTCAATGGAACTTCACACACACCCGTTTTTCAAGCAAATGGACAAGGAGAGCGTCGAGGCGCTCACCCGTTCCGCTCTCATTCAAAACCTGCCCCGTGGCACGGTCATTTTCGAGGAAGGGGATCTCTCTGACTCCATCTACCTTGTCCTTGATGGGACAATCGGTTTCAGCAAGAAGGTCAACAACCGCGGCCACCTGAACATCAGCCAGAGCCACAAGGGGGAATACTTCGGGGAAATTGGCGTGTTGACCAACGACCGCCGCTCGCTCCGGGCGGAAGCCAGGACACCCTGTATCATCGCCTGCATTCCGGGGGCTGCCCTCGTCAGCTACCTTCGCAAGATGCCCGGACCCGTACAGGGCCTCATGCAGTCCATCATCGTCCACCTGCAGGGAACAACGCGGAAGTTTGTCGATGACCGGATCCACCAGGAAAAGATGGCCCTGGTCGGGAACATGACCAACACCATCATTCACGATTTCAAGAATCCCTTCTGTCTCATCAGCCTGAGTTCGCAACTGCTGCGGCAGCGCCACGAGGAAGCGGAATCGCAGAAGCTTTGCCAGAACATCGAAAAGCAAGTCGACCGGATGGTCTCGATGGTTACCGAATTGGCCGAGTTCTCCCGAGGCGAACACAGCATCAACAAGGTTAAGCTGAGCCTGAAGGAATTCTTCGACGAATTCCGTTCCCTCAACCACCCCTACTTCGAGAGTTCCGATGTCCAGGTAACGATTGAGGTCCCCGAGGTCACGATCATCGGGGCCAAGGCGAAATTGTTCCGCGTTTTCCAGAACCTTATTGGTAATGCCATCGAGGCATTCGGCGACAAGCCGGGAGCCGTCAAGCTGACCGCGACCGTCTCCCATGCTGAAGGCAAGGTGCAGATCTACATTGAGGACAATGCAGGCGGCATTCCGGAAGCCATCCGGGACCGTTTGTTCGAGCCCTTTGTCTCCTACGGAAAGCGTGAAGGAACGGGTCTGGGAACCGCTATTGCCCGCTCTATCATCGAGGCGCATGGAGGCTCCATCAATTACCGGACGGAAACCGGCCGGGGGACGATCTTCACGATCAACCTGCCCCTCTCAAGGTAGACTGTTAATTCTCCGGCAGACGGACCTTCAGCAACATTTCCTCACCCAGTGAGAAGACCCTGCCTGTCCGGGGGAACAGCAAGCGGTTCTGGGGCATGGCGTAAGTCCCAGCCCAGTTGATCCGGTAGGATAGGATGAACTCATGCCGTCCCCGCTCCAAGGGCTGCATCCGTATCACCTGTTTGAGGGGATCCGGATGATTCAGGTTGATCAGCTCCGGCTGTTCGGCCGCGGGAACTTCCAGGGACGGATTAAAGGAATACTGGATTGCGTCCATGGGGAGGGAGGCACCGGCGGGAATGGCAAACTCCAGCTCAGCAGTGGATTGGGGCTCCTCGACATAGAGGGAGACATGAACCTGAAGGCCATCGCCGGGATACAGGGGCATATCCGGCACATAGTCGGTTAATCGCTGGCGGGTTCCAGCGAGGAGAGTTGGTTCGACAAATTCGCGATAACGGAGAATCGACTGCTCCGGATAGGCGGGAATGGCATCCGGGCTGGTCCGCTCCCCAATGAAGACAACCGCAACCGGGAATTGCGAGTCACTGGCATCCAGTTGCAAATTGACCGCCTCCTTTGCCAGTGCGTCCGCATCCAGTTCCTGCAGATACATACCGCTGTTGGCACCATGCGGCCGCAGGGAAATGGTGACGGGAGAGGCCCCTTCAAGCGAAAGTTGAACCCGCCCATCGACGTCAAAATCCCCTTCCCACAGAAAGGCCGCGAGAAGATTCATGAACCCGCCAAACTGTTCCCAGCTGCGAGTGGGACCTGTCCGGGTCAGGTGTTCAAATTCCCGGCGCAGGATCGCCTGCCGCAAGCGGTCCTCGTTGGAGCCCTCGGCAAGGGCCAGATAAACGAGGCTGTTGCCCCAGAATCCACCGGCGGTAATCGATGCCGGAGTCGCATACCGTTGCTTGATGGTTCCCAACAGGAGGCGGACTTCCTCATTGAAGCGAAATGCCCGGGCCACCTGCAAAAGGCTGGCCAGTTGGGGATTGCTCAGCTGGTCCCGTTGATGGAGAAACTCCAGGAAACTCTTTGCCTGGATCCGGGAAGGACGGATACGGGGATCGTGGAATGCCGGAACCGCCAGCGAACGGAGGGCAAAGAGGCGTGCTTCCCGGGTCACTGTTTCATCGATGAGCACGGATTCCAGGTAAATGGCAGCATCCTCCCGGAAGCCCGTGAAAGCATCATCCGGAAGCCCGGAGAAGGTTTCCAGGCTCCACAGGACCAGTGCCGACAACCAAGGATCGGGCGAACCACCATCAGTCCAGGCCCAGCCGCCCTCCGAGGCAAAACGCTCCAGCTGCCCGGCCAACAGGGAATCTTCCCCACTGGTCCCCATTTTCAGAATGCCATGATGCAGGCGGACTTTTTCCAATGCCCAATCCCCCAAGGCGGCCAGGAGCGGCTCGGCAACCGCTTCCCGGTTACGCAAGAGCGGCCAGATTTCCGTCAAGGCGGCACCCAGGCCCGAGCTGACAAGTAGGCTCCCGCTGGTCCAATCCGGCAAGGCGACGGATTGTTCCCAACGACTTTCCCCGGGCATGACAAGGAAGGCCCGGATTTCCGGATGCACCGGTTCTCCGGCGACCTCCGTTTCAAAAACCGCTTCGCTTGCGGAAAAGGATCCTTCCGCACGGGTCGAGAGGCGCCCGGTGCCCTCCCCCGTGGCGACAATTCCAACAGGGAAAACATCCAGCTGACCGGGCTCCAGGACCCGCACATCCCGGTTGCGCCCAGTGATGGATACAGATTCCCCGGCTTCAAGGATGACCTGCAGAGTCTCCTGCCTCCGGGTCGTGTTTTCCATCGACAATGGAACGACAGCTTCGTCCCCCAAGCGCAAGAGGCCGGGACCCTCGACAGCTGTCCGGATCGGCAACTCGGTGGAAAAGCTCCATGCCTGCCAATCAACCGTGGTGTCATTGGCGGGGTGGAAAAGGAGCAACTGCCAGCGTCCGGCGGTGGAAGGCAACTGAATTTCCATGCTCGCCGATTCTGAATCACTATCCATCGGAATGGGTTGTAGTTCCGCGGCCTCCGGAAGAGTGTCCGGGAAGGCGACCAGCTCAGGATAAAGGGTGTAGAGTGAAAGGGGATTCAAAGTGGCAGCAGTTGTCGAAGTGTCAGCGCGTGCCTGATACGACCGGCCGTCATCAAGTGGGTTGTACAAAGGCAGGGTTTGCCCCAGCAAGAGAATGGAATGCCCGGTGTGATAAAGGGCCGTCCGGCGACTGTCCTCCTGGACTTTCAACCAGCCTGATAAAACCTCATCCGCCCGGTCGGGATAAAGTGCCCACAGGACCGGGCCATCGATTGTCCCGGTCTGCGATCGAATAGTCCAATCAACAAGCGAACCCGGATTCAGCCCGGATGTCCGCTCCGCTTCCAGATCCCAAAGGAGGCTGTCCCGCGCAGCAAAATGACGGCAATGGAGGGTCGATTCCATCTCTCCGGCTACGACTGCATGGCACATGACCAAGGGTGAACTGGCAGTATTCAATGCCCGGTAGAGCGCATTGGAATCCGGCTGGATCACTTCCGTCGAGAGGGTT
>JBFOLZ010000139.1:0-6000 GCA_040830445.1 Puniceicoccaceae bacterium | reverse complement strand
CGGTTAACATCATCTCCAAGAAGCCCTTGACCTACGCCTTTCAAGAGTGGCAGGCCAGTTACAGCAGCTATGGGAATTACAAGGTAACGGCGGATATCAACCAGCCCTTGAACAAGAGCAAGACAATCAATTTCCGGTTCAACGGTGCCCACACCGAGGGCGACAACTATTACGACCTTGAGAAACTGGATAACTGGACATTCGTCCCGACACTCTCCATCTCCCTTTGGAAGAACCGTATCAACTGGCGACTAGAGGCGGAGAAGTCCCGCATCCACCGGATCAACGCCGCACACTCCAGCATGGCGGGCTCCTGGGGCGAAACGGGGATTGGCGAGGCCACCTTGACGCCGCCAGATCCAAACCGCAATTTTGGCGGCATGGTTGGGCTGCACCCAGCCAGTTTTCCCGAAATGAACATTGAAGGACCCGGGGGCTTTGTTGATCAGCGGGCGAGGATTTTCACCAGCGATTTATCGGTCAAGGTGACGGACTGGCTCACTATTCGCCAAGTTAATAACTGGATGGACGATGACCAGTGGAGACAATTTGCCAGCGAGACCGACCATCCGCGCTTCACCGCCAACACCTTCCGCTCCAAGCCAGGAGAGGACGCCTTTTACATCGTCAATGGCAGTGGTATCAAGGATACGCGAGCCAGGGGGATTGAACACGTGCAGGCCCGCTTGCGCAACGACGAGCAGACCCACCAGACGGAAGTTCTCCTTGAGTTCCCGACTGGCCCGATTGAGCACCGAATCCTTGGAGGCTATGAATACAAGGGAGTGGAGTTTTCCATCACCGTGCGGGATGCTGCTGACGATAACCTGTACTCCTATGATATGCGCACCCGGGAATATATCGGGGAGGTGACACAGGAATTTCAAGAAGATCGTATTCAACAATTCAGTGACACGGAGAACGATGCTTACTACGCCAACTGGCAGATGGGCTTCTTCGATGGACGTATCAAGACCTTGGCCGGAATCCGGAATGACAGGGGCGGAATTGTGGATGGTGAAAAGAACGAGGTGACCAATCCTTCGTTCGGGATTGTCTACCAGCCGAACGATGCCTGGTCCTTTTTTGCCGGATACAGTGAAGCCGCCAAGCCATCCTCTGTGCGTGAGCGGGGAAATGATCCCGACTCTCCACTCCTTCCCCGGGAAACAGGTGTTGGCAAGGAGGTTGGGTTACGCTTCAACTTTTTCGACAATAAAGTGATCGGAAACCTCATGGCTTTCGACCTGGTGAAGGAAAATATTCCCTCCCAGCTGGACACCGGTATCTATGTTTCGACCGGCGAACAGGAGGCCAAGGGGGTGGAATTCGACATCATGGTGAAACCCGCCGACGACCTGCAGGTCATATTCAACCTCTCCTACATCGAATCGGAAGTGATTTCAGACGAGACCTATCCACTGCTGGTTGGAAAGCCCATGCACAACACCCCGGAATGGCAGTGGAATTTGGCCTTCAATAAGTCGTTCCTCGAAGGACCCCTTGAAGGTCTTAAGCTGGTCGGCGGTATCAAGTATGTTGGCGGTGGCCGGCTGCAGTGGGATCCGTTGAATGGTGTCTTCGGCGAGAACTTTATCCTTGGTAACTACACTGTTGTCGATCTGGGGGCCCAGTACAAGTGGACCCGTGGAAAGTTCGATTACCAGATCAGCCTCAATGCCAAGAACCTCTTTGATGAGTTTTATGTCATCAGCCGGCTCTACGGCGGCGCACCGATGGAATTGGTTGCCGCCTTCAAGGTGAGGTTCTAAGGAATCTCTTTGAAATTTAATTGCCCGGACCAGAAGTGATATCGGGACTACTCCTCCGGTCTTTACGGATAGCGTCCCGGGTACCCTCAATGTCAAACAGTCGATACTGGTTTTTGAACATCAGGTGCCCGGCAATTTCAAGACACTCTTTCTCATTCAGGAATCCCTCAGAAATGCAAGACTGAAGGGTTTGGCACAGCCCGTCTCTCGCCTGTTGGGCATAGGCTGGGACCACAAATGGTTCGAAGGTGTCACCACCAAAAAGGAAGAGTTTGTTGAAGGGGACGGCTGAGAGGAATTTCCGGAGAAACTGTGTGCAGGTCACTTGGTCGATGCTCCAGGCCCAGCACATGTCCACATAGACGTTTGGGAAATGCTTGGCGAGGGCGATCATTTCGTCCGTGTAGGGGTATCCAATGTGCATGAGGACGAAGTCTGCCTCTGTATACGACTTTAGCAGGGAGCAGAGGTTGCCGGGCCGGATGCGATCCGTGAGCATGTTGCCGTTACCCGCATAGTAGCCGGTGTGGATCTTGACCGGAAGATTCATCTTAGAGGAAGCTTCGATGCAGCGGGCGAATGCCCAGTCGCTGAGGCAAATCTCGTCGGTCGGGTTGGCATTTTCGGGTTTTTTTGCAAGGCGTCGCAAGGCCTGCTCCGCCTCATCATCACTTCTTTCCTGCCATTGCAGGGTGCGGTTATAGGCATGCTGGGATTTTGTCGCAATGGCCAGCGGGCCGTATTTCTCATACATGGCTTCGATACCCTGCCTCAGGGTTTTCAGGGAGTCACGCGGGCCGTCCATGAAAACATCCGCCCATGAAGGATTCCCATTATGGCCCTTGAGGAAACTGGCATTGGCCAGGCCGCAGACATTGATGTCATAGAGAAAAAAATCAGCGTCTTCACTATCCGGGGTGAGTTGCTGCTGGAAGGAGTCGATTTGAATGTGGTCGAGGTTCGCCTTGTCCTTGAGCAAGGATAGACGCATTCCGTCCTTCCACATCTCCTCCAGCTTGCGTTGTCCCGCCTCCAGTTCGGCCGCCGAGAACTCCCTGATGCCGAACAACAGCTCAGCGGTTTGCCTTACCGGTTTGCCGGCAGAAGTATGGCGACTCCACGAAAAGACCTTTTGTAGACGCTCCCAACGCTCGCCGATCGAATAGCGTTGAGGATCGAGGGACTCTTCTTCGCCGATATAGGAAAAACCTCCCTCCTTGACTCTCATGCTTTTATCAGCCGACAGGAAATCGAATTGCAGATAGTTGTCGAACAGGACCCGGATGATGTCGGGGCCCTTGGCCAGAAGTGCTTCGTTACTTACTTGGTGCTCGTGAGAATTGACCAGGGGCTGGTCGTTGATGAAGCATTGCAGGTCTGTCTGGCTCATTTCAATTCCGGGGTTTCAGGTGTTCAGCTGCAGGGTCTTGCTCAGGCATGGCTTTCCCGTCAGTTCCTTGGAACGCGCATCGGGCTGGCATCCGCCAATGAAGACGGTCACTTCGCCGGGATACATTGATTGCCTTCCTTCCGGATCCGTCAGCTTGAGGCGTTCCTTGGGAATGGAAAGGGACACCTGTCGCTTCTCGCCTTTTTTGATCGGAACGCGTTCAAAGGCAATGAGCGAACACACCGGGGTCCGGAATGGTGCGGTCTGGGAAGCATAGACCTGGACAACCTCGTCGCCATCCAGTTCGCCAGTGTTTGAAACGGTTGCACTGACTTCGATCCGAGCGCCGCTTTCCTGAATGTTGAACGCATCATAGTCAAACCGGGTGTACGACAATCCGTAGCCGAACGGAAAGGCTGCCTCCCCCTTGAAGAAGCGATACGTCCGCCCATCCATGCCGTAATTGCGGAAGTCCGGCAAATCATCGGTTGACTTGTAGAATGTGACCGGGAGGCGTCCAGCCGGATTGTGCTGGCCAAACAGTGTCTCCGCAATCACTTCACCCCCTTCTGCACCGGGGTACCAGCATTGCAGGATTGCCTGGCAATGCGTCTCAAGTAGAGGACTGTAGATGGACGATCCCGAGAGCATCAGGACAATGATCGGTTTGCCGGTCTTCGCGATACGCCGGATCAATTCCTCCTGCGGCTGAGGCAGTTCGATACTGAGGCGATCCCCACCGGCCTCGGCATTAAAGGCGTCGCCGGCTTCCCCCTCAATCCGCGGGGTGAGCCCAAGGCACAGGACCACCACGTCGCTGCGCTGCGACACGGCCACCGCTTCCGCGTATCGGTCATCCTCCTCCGCACAAGCTTCCGTCTGGGAACTCAAGTGTTCACAGCCCTGGGCAAGCCAGACTCGGCATCCGGGTCCCACTGAATCGCGAACGCCTTCGTAAACGGTAACGTGCCGGGAGGGCGTCCCGTGATAGTTGCCCAGAAGCACTTCCCTTGAGTCAGCGTTGGGGCCGATGACAGCAATGTTTTTGAGGGAATGCATGTTTAACGGCAGCAGTGCACCCTCATTTTTCAGAAGGACCAGTGACTGGCTGCTGGCGAGGCGGGCTTTTTCAAGGTGTTCCGGTGCCTCGATCATTTCGTAGGGAGTATCTGCGAGCGGAACTTCGTTTGGATCATCAAACATTCCCAGCGCGAACTTTAATTTAAGCTGCTTGAAAACGGATCGGTTCAGGTCCTCTTCACTAAGCTTACCGCTTTCGAGGGCTTCATGTGTCATGTCCTCCCAGTCCGTCATGATGTCCACACCGTTTGAGAGGGCCAGACAGACTGCATCCGCGTAGCTCTGTACCCGCTTGTGATTCTTGTAGAGGGCTTCCCCGGCGCCCCCGTCCGTCACGATTACCCCGTCAAATCCCCATTCCTCCTGAAGAATGGTCCTGACGAGGTACTTGTTGGTGGCACAGGGCTCACCATTAATGGCGTTGTACGCAGTCATGATGGACCGCGCTCCCGCCTCGATGCAGGCCTTGAAGGCGGGAAGGTAGGTTTCCCGCAGATCACGCTCATCAACCACGCTGTTGAAGGAAAGGCGGTCCAGTTCAGGCCCGGAGTGTACGGCGAAGTGCTTGGGAGTTGCGACCAGTTGGAGGTACTTGTCTTGCGGGCCTTGAATCGTCCGGACAAATGTTGAACCCATGACTGACGTGAGGTGGGGATCCTCTCCGTAGGTCTCATGCCCACGTCCCCACCGCGGGTCCCGGAAGATATTGATGTTCGGGGACCAGTAGGTGATGCCCTTGTAGGTTCCGTGGTCCCCCTGTCTCAGGCTTTCGTGGTGGCGGGCCCGTGCCTCAATCGTGAGGACTTCTCCCATATCACGAACCCGGTCCGTAGAAAAGCTGGCGGCCATGCCGATTGGCTGGGGGAAGACGGTTGCCGCGCCTGCCCGGGCGACGCCATGCAAGCCTTCACTACACCAGACATAAGCTGGGATACCCAGTCTGGGGATGGCCTTGTTCTTCCAGTTGATCTGGCTTAGCTTTTCCTCCGTGGTCATCTCTGCAAGGAGCAGTGAAGCCCTCTCGGAAAAGCTCTTTGTGGGGTCCAGCCAGGGCCTGTTTGAAATTTTATCTATGTCGGGTCGCATCGAATCAAAGGGATGTGATTTGAACCAATTTATCGCACCCCTAATCGATTGCAGAATCAAGTGCTTAACGTGTCCTGCTAAACGCGCTCAACAAATCTCTCCTAGGGGAGGATGAACTCTAAGTCTACAGTTAGGTCGGGTTATTAAAAGGGAACAACGACAAAACCCGTACCCCATCATTCTTTGTTACTGTAACCATGACAATTGAGGCTCCCAGGGACTTCTTTGCCGACATCGCGACTGCAGATTATAGTGCCCAGCGCACACCGCTGGAGCACCCTCCCGTGCCGGAAATCCCGGAATTACTGCTGGAGTGGGAGAGTGAATGCCCGGTTCCGCGGAAGCGGGCACCGAAGCTCCAGACAGCGGAAGAGGTGGAGCGCGAGCTTCAGGCATTACGGGAACAATACGCTCCCTTTCTTGCCGACCTGGCCCCGGCACTGCAAAGCCCCCGTTCGCGGTTGGAATTGAAGACCTTTGATTGGCGGGTTGAGGAACCGGAGGACCAGCGGAATTTCCTGTCCGCCATGGAAGGTGGAGGAAAATGGGAGACGATTGACCTGCCCCACTACCGCCCACCTTTGGGGAAGGCGGCGACCCTTTACCGCTTTGAGTTTTAGTGTCCGCAATGGGTGAAGCGCACGAGGTCCTGACCCCCCATTTTGGTGGTGT
>JBFOLZ010000138.1:0-32218 GCA_040830445.1 Puniceicoccaceae bacterium | reverse complement strand
TCTGCCTTCTATAAGGACTTGGCTGAACATGCCGCCTGGCGGCGGGAGAACGGGGATCCCTGGACCTGGTGGGTGTACCGCGTCGTGAATGGGGTCGATGACGGGGATTGTATCATCCGGTCAGGACCGGTGAGCTGGGCGGACATGGATGCCTATGGCGAATTCGGACTCAAGGGCAGCGACAAGTTCTGGGAAACGGTAGGCGAGCACGTTGAGGATTCCCACAGCTGGATCGGCCGTCTGGACCAGTCGCATGCCCGGTGGATGCCCGACATGAGTGAGATCAGCCTGGTTTCCATCATTCACTATCACACCAAGCCGGGAATGAAAGAGAGCTTCATGCAGGGGGTGGACGCATTCCACAATGCGATCGTTGAACACGACTATCCAATCTATTACGTCTTCGACATGCCGATAAACGGCCAACCAAGCAACATCATCACGCTGGCCTTGTTATTCAAGGACTTTGCCGACATGGAACCAGAGGAGGAGCCGATGCCGCAGTTCATCCAACGCGCACTTGGGGACGAAGCGGAAGCGACGTTAAAGGCCTTCCAGAGTTCATTTACAAGCACGGACAGCATGATTCTCCGTTATCTGCCTGAGCTCTCCATCCTGCACGAGGCAGAATAAGCAAGCGGATCTAGTCCCCGCTGAGCATTCGGTAAACGGAACCCGCAACCGAGCCTTCGCCCTTCTGGTTCCCTCCAGCGCTGGGGGCGTTGGCCAGTATCCGGTCCGCCAGCCGGGAGAAGGGCAGACTTTGGAGGTAGACCGTACCGAAGCCCCTCAAGGTCGCCAGAAAGAGACCTTCACCTCCAAAGAACATCGACTTGAGGCCACCGGCTCGCTCGATGTCATACTCAATGCCATCCCCGAACGCGACTATACAGCCTGTGTCGATGCGCAGGGTCTCACCCTGGAGCTCCTTCTTGACGATGGTTCCGCCGGCGTGGAGGAAGGCCATTCCGTCGCCCTCCAGTTTCTGCAGGATGAATCCTTCACCGCCGAGGAAGCCTGCTCCGAGGCGCTTGTTAAAGGCGATACTGACATTGGTGCCCAGAGCGGCACAGAGGAAGGCATCCTTCTGGCAAAGAATCCTGCCATTCGTTTCCAGGAGGTCGACGGGGATGATTTGCCCCGGGTAGGGCGCGGCAAAGGCAACTTTCCGCTTGTCCAGTCCGCGGTTCGTAAAGTGGGTCATGAAGATGGATTCACCGGTGAGGACCCGCTTGCCAGCCCCCACCAGGCTACCAAGGAATCCACCAGCATCCTCGGTCCCGTCACCCATCCGGGCTTCGAAGTCGATATCCTGCTCCATGTAGTTCATGGCACCCGCTTCCGCGATGACGGTTTCACCTGGATCGAGTTCAACCTCGACCATCTGCATGTCGTCACCGATTACTTCATAATCAATTTCATGGCTTCGCATAGGAAAATGGATGAGGCATAACCGGCGTCTTGGCAATTCCTTCCTTGTGACAATAAGGCAAAAGGACAAGAGTTGAGAGTGGATTCAGCCATGGATGAGGAAGCCCTCGAAATTCTGTATCAGGACGATTACTACATAGCGGTGCACAAGCCTGCCGGCCTGCTGGTGCACCGGTCGCCCATTGATAAACGGGAACGGCGATTTTGCCTGCAGCTGTTGAGGGATCAGATCAGACAGCTGGTATATCCCTGCCATCGGCTGGACAAACCGACCAGCGGGGTTCTTCTCTTTGCCCTCGACAAGGAATCCCTGCGGCTGGCGTCCAGCCAGTTCCAGGCAAAGACGACCCGGAAGACTTACCATGCCGTAGTCCGCGGATGGACCGGGGAAGAGGGCGTCATTGATCATCCCTTGCTCTACAAGGAAGAGGGAGGCACCCTCCGTGGTGGTGGTGAGCCGCAAGAGGCAAGGACAGCTTACCGCTCCTTGCGCCGGTTCGAGATCGATCAGCCGGTGGGCCCATTCCCGACCGCGCGCTACAGTGAATTGGAGCTGACTCCAGCCACTGGACGCATGCACCAGTTGAGACGGCATATGAAGCACATTCATCATCCTATCGTCGGCGACACGCGTTACGGGGACGGGGTCCACAACCGGCTGTTCCGGGAGCGATTCGGCTCCCACCGCCTTCTGCTGGTAGCGAGCTCTCTGGAGTTTCTCCATCCAGTGACGGAGGAAGTGGTCCAGATTACCCGGGGCAAGGATTTGGAATACGATCGAATTCTCGAGAAATTGTCGCTTCGAGCTTGAGCACCGGGCCGCTCAATGGTTCGCTTCGTCCCACATCATGCCTTCCTTAAGAATTCTCATCAATCCCTACAACGACCAGTCCCACGCACAGGGCATCGTCCGTGTTCTTGACAGCTATGCCAGCGACGCGATGGGTGGGGGCAAGCCACTGGGCTTATTTACCCGGCAAAACCTTATCGCTGAACTCCGGCGCCGGCCATGGGTGGTCAGCTTGCTGGCCCTGCAGGATGAGGAGCCGGTAGGTCTCCTGATTGCCATGGAAGGATTCTCCACCTTCTCGGCGCGGCCGTTGATGAATGTCCATGATGTCGCAGTTCTGCCGGAACAACGTGGCAAAGGGGTGGGATCTGCCCTCTTTACGGAAATCGAGCGAGTGGCCAAGCAGCGGGGATGCTGCAAACTTACCCTTGAGGTCCTTGAGGGCAACGAACGGGCGAGGAAGCTCTATGCCAACCTTGGCTTTTCGCCCTACGTTCTCGATCCGGAGGTTGGGGCTGCCCAGTTTTGGGAAAAGCCCTTGCCGCTTTAGTACACGACCTACCAGCGCCGGTAGGGACGGCCATAATATCCGCCATAATATCCGCCGCTGGAATAGCCGACGTAGCTGCTCCCATGGGTGCCGTAGGGCCCGCTGGAAACACCGTAGCCGTAACTCATTCCGGAACTGGAGTCATAGCCACTGATCCCGACTCCGAAGGTGGTGTTGTCACAACCAGTATTGAGAACCATGGCACCGGCAAGCAGGAGCCCAATGAGAAGCGAGCGCATTTTAAATTTCATAAGGGGCCTCATTCGGATTGTCCTCCTTCAAATGAATATTCCTGCAGGACGATGGGTTCGCCTGTGGGGGACTGGATAAGCGCCACCTTGCCATCACGAATGTCGCCATTGGGCTCGATGAGGATATTCGCCCCAAGGGTAGCCGCAAGGACCAGCGAGACCTGCAGATCCTCGACCCGGACAAAGGGCACCCAGTGCGGCCGGATTTCCTTGTTCTGGATTTCCAGGATGCCGCCGACGGGGGCTTCGCCCTTCTTGAGAAGATAATACTTCCGGCCGCCCAATCCTTCCATTTCCTCGGTCCCGTAACCGAATAATTCACTGTAAAAGGCTCTGGCTGCCGGACCGTCATGGGTCCAGAGCTCATTCCATAGCCAGGAACCGATGGGTACGAAATCCTCCGTCGGGTCACCGGTCGAGGAATCGACGAGGACCATGACCGCTTGCTGGGGATCCCTGACGAAGGCCGCCGTACCCCGGTTGCGAATGGCGCGTGCCGGTTCGATTACCTCACCACCTGCATTTGCAAATGCCGCGGCCGTTCCGGCGACATCCGCCGAGCTGAGATTGATGAGCCACTCACCGGTTGGATCCTTGCGATCACGGGAGGTGAATTCGAACATCCCGCCGATTCTTGCATCCCCGTTGTAGACCGCTGTGTAACGCCGGCCCTTGTCATTGAGCTGCTCAAAGCTCCAGCCGAGCAACTCCCCATAGAATTCCTTCGATCCTTCAAGATCGGGAGTGGCCAGGTCATGCCAGATGATCTGGCCGGGGTTGGAGACCCCGGTCGCGGGCTGGGATATGGGAGGCAGGGTGGCAACCGGCGCTTCCTCGGTGGTTTTGCAGCCGGCAAGGAGAGCAAAACCGGCAGTGACACAGAGAATCCTTCTGAACATAGCCGCTAATGTGGGACCGGTCCGCTGGATTGGCAAGGTCGGAAAGGCTATTTGAACTAGCTTGCCGGATTCCCGGTTGATCGGGAATAGAATGCCCGTATATTCCTCTCAATAACAACAATGAAGACTTTCTTACGACAAGTTGGGGTTCCCGTTTTTGTTATCGCCCTGGTTGGATCCTACATATTGATAGCTGGCAGGACAGGCAGCTGCAGCGCTTGCAGCGCTATCATCGGTACCGTGGGGCTAAGCGTGGAAACCGCTAATCCGGAGGCCCCGCTGGCCGTAGGCGATTCCCTCCCGCAGGGGATACTCTACACCGATACCGGAGATCCCTTTGTCTTGTCAGAAGAGTTGTCCGGTAAGCCGGCTGTATTAATCTTCTACCGCGGCGGCTGGTGTCCTTACTGCAGCCGCCACTTGTCCGCCCTTGCCGAGGTTGAAGAGGCGCTTGCAGGGGCAGGATTCAAGTTATTGGCAATCAGTCCCGACCGTCCGGAGGTGCTGCGCCAAAAGGAAAAGCTGGCCGACCTGTCCTATTCCTTGCTTTCCGACAGTTCAATGGAAGTGACGAGCCGTTTCGGCATTGCCTTCCAGGTCGAGGAAGAACTGGTGGCAAAGTACAAGGATTCCTACGGCATCGACATCGAAGGTGACTCTGGTCAATCGCATCACTTGCTGCCACATCCCTCAGTTTTCATTATTGATGGAAACGGCTCCATTCGCTTTTCCTACGTCAACGAGAACTACAAGGTGCGCCTGGAGCCGGAGGAAATACTGAAGGCGGCCAGGGAAATCCTCAACCTGGCTAACCAGCCCAAGCCGGCTGCGTAATCAGTCCAGCTTCTCGACCCGGACCCGGATCGACATGGCGCTGCCGCCGGTCCCGCGGTAGCTGCCCTTGACCGGGGCGACATCCTTGTAGTCGCGGCCAATGGCGAGAACAATGTAGGTCTCATCAACAACCTTGTTGTTGGTCGGATCGAGGCCAACCCATCCGAAGTCCCTGATGTAGACATCCACCCAGGCATGTGAGGCCTCTGCACCACGCAAGCTCCGGTTTCGGGTTGCGTCATAGAAGTATCCGCTGACATACCGTGCCGGGATGCCGATGGAACGGCAGATGGCGACCATCGCATGGGCGAAGTCCTGGCAGACACCCGTGCGATTCTCCAAAACGGTCCGCGAGTGGGTGGAGACGGTGGTCGTTCCGGAGGCATAGGAAAAGTTCCGGAAGATGTACTCCATGACCGCGTAGCTGGTCTGGAAGACGTCCTCAGAGTTGTCCTGGATATCGAGTCCCAGACGCCAGGCCTCGGGAGAAATCTCTATCAAGTCACTGTTCTGGAGAAATGGGTGACACTCCTCCACGTAGCGGCAGGACTCCAGGTCGCGATGCAGGAAACCATAGGGAAGCTTGTCAACATCCACGTACGGATAGGTCACTACCGTGGCCCGGCTGTCGATGACAAGCCGGCTATGTGGCTGTGCAATTTCGAACCGGTGGACCCGGTTGACGTTGAGGTCCTCGTAATGCGTCAATCGGGAGGCCGGGAGGATACTGATAAAGCTGGATTCACAGTCCTGGCGCCGATTGCATCTGGGGGTCAGCCGCAGTTCATTGATGTTGTCACGGACGGGATTCCCGTAAAGGTACTCGGTATGATGGTGAAGATGTAACCGCATCCCGGGTAGTTTATTGTTGTTGCTGCTGTTGCTGCCAGATGGGTGCAACGTCCCGTCTGATGCTGCGGATTTCCGCTGGGAGGAGGACGTAGGTTTCGAAAATGTGTTGTCCGATATTGTTGAATTGCTGCTGCAGTCCATCGATGTATTCATTCAGGCCTTGTTGCCAGACATTGTCCATGCTGGAAAAGTTGAGTTGAGCCAGAAGGCTTCCCGCAAAACGCTCGGCCTCGTTGGAAAAAGCCCCTCCCGGTGTGCCGGATATGTTATGCAGCTGTTCATCAAGGGTCCTCAGACAAAACCTGACTGAACGGGGGAAGGACTGTGAGAAGAGGAGGAAAGCGGTTACGGTATCGAGGGAAATGTCCCCTCGACCTTCCTCTCGAAAGGCGGACAGGCCGGAGCAGGACCGCAGGGCGGAGGCCAGGCGGGCGGGCTCCGGGTCAGTGTGATAGGCCAGCATGTCAAGAATACGGGTTGTCTTGTCAGCCCGCTCGAGGAACTTTCCGGTCTGGATGAAGTGCCATCCCTCATCGTGGAGGATGGTGGCGTTGATCAAGCCCGAGAAGAGGAGGCAGAAACGGATGGTTCGCCGGAAAAAGGCATCGGGCTGTGCTTCCCAGAGCTGTTCCGCTTCCCGGGACTGTATGAACAGGTGGAAGCTGTTCAGCTCCAGCCACATGTCCTCGGAAATCTGGTCGCGGACCATGCGGGCGTTTTCGCGGGCACTGGCAATGCATTGCCGGATGGAGTCCGGATGTTCCCTCGAGAAGGTGATGAAGCTGGCGACATCCGGGGCGTCCGGGGAAGACTGGGCCATTGACCGGTAAGCTTCCTCCGAGCAAGTCGCGTAGAGGAGGGGTTCCCAGATTTGGTCGCTGTTAATGGAGGGGGCACCCACCGAGTCCAAGGCATCGTAGCGGTTGACCTCAACCAGGCGGGCGAGATTCTCGGCCCGCTCAAGGTAGCGGCCCAACCAGTAGAGACTGTTGGCTACCCGCGATAACATCAGCGCTTCCCCCTTAGAACCCAGGTGTCCTTGCTCCCGCCCCCCTGGGATGAATTGACTACCAGGGAGCCCTTGTTGAGGGCCACCCGTGTCAGGCCGCCGGGAATAATTTCAATCTTTTCACCGTAGAGAATGAACGGCCGCAAGTCGACGTGCCGGCCCTCGATCTGGTGATTATTGCAGATGGTTGGGTGCCGGGACAGGGACACGACCGGCTGGGCGATGAAGTTGCGTGGATTATCCTCGATCAGGTTGGCAAACTTGTCCCGCTCTTCAGCAGTGGAACGGGGACCCATCAACATGCCGTAGCCACCGGATTCGTTGGCCGCCTTTACGACCAGACTCTCCAGATTCTCAAGGATGTATTTCCTGTCGTCCTCCCGCCAGGCAAGGTAGGTGGGGACGTTCTCGAGGATGGGGTCCTGGTCAAGGTAGTACTTTATCATGTCGGGCACATAGGCATAGGTCACCTTGTCATCGGCAACTCCCGTGCCGACGGCATTAGCCAGGGCAACATTCCCCCGCATGTAGGCATCCATCAGTCCCGGTACGCCGAGCATCGAATCCTCACGGAAGACCATCGGATCCAGAAAGTCATCATCGAGTCGCCTGTAGATGACATCCACCTGGACGAGACCCTGGGTTGTCCGCATATAAACAAAGCCGTCCAAGGCAACGAGGTCCCGGCCCTCGACGATTTCGATCCCCATCTTGCGGGCCAGGAAGGAATGCTCGAAATAAGCACTGTTATAGACCCCCGGTGTCAACAGAACGCAGACGGGGGTTTGGCCAGTTCTGGGAGAAAGGTGCTGGAGAGCCTTCAGCAGCAGCTGCGGATACTGGTCGACTGGTCGAACACCGCATTGCTGGTAAAGATTGGGAAATGCCCGCTTCATGGCCTCACGGTTCTCAAGGAGATAGGAAACACCGGACGGGCAGCGCCCATTGTCCTCAAGGACCAGGTAGCGCCCCTCTCCGTCACGGATAAGGTCTGTGCCACAGATGTGGATGTAAATGTCCTTTGAGACCGGTAAATCCTTCATTTCCGGACGATAATGAAGGGCGTTCTTTATGATGTCGGCTGGAATGACGCCGTCCTTGAGGATTTGGCCGTCGTGGTAGATGTCATTCAGGAAGAGGTTTAGCGCGATGATCCGTTGGGTCAGGCCCTTTTCGACCGTTTGCCACTCATTCTCCGGGATAATCCGCGGAATCAGGTCAAAGGGGAATATGCGTTCCGTGCCCTCGTCATCCCCGTAGACTGTGAAGGTGATGCCCTGTTCAAGGAAGCCGGTGTTGACGAGACGCTGCTTCTCTTCCATTTCGGAGTTCCCATAGGCGGAGAATCGTTCATAGAGCGGGCGATAGTGGTCGAAAACAAGACCACTTTCCCCTGCGAACATCTCGTCGAAGAAGTTTTCCTTTTGATACTCCTGAAACACGTGACTGAAAATTAAGCAAAAGACATGCCAAAGAAAAACCTTGGAAGCGGTCTTAGGGGACACCGTCGAAAAACTTCAATCCCTGGGCATTGGTGGGTTCCCCGAGGTCATTGACCGGGTGGTCGATGCCCCCGTACCAACCGGCAAAGGTCGATACATGGGTAATGCGGACACCCGGGGCATCCGGGCATTCAATGGCGCTGCCAAGGCGGACACCGGGATCACTGGCAGCCCGGACGCCGAAAAAGCTGTAGATACCGAGACCCCATGCCTGGTGATCCTGAATATGATCGGCAACCTTGTAGGAGGCGAAGCCCTTGCGGTCACCGTTCATCCACTGTTCCTGGCTGGGGGGATCATAGGGAATCTCCGACTGGTAGAAATAGGTCCTGCCACGTTCGCCATTCCAGAGCGTCTGGTACTCCTGGAAGTGTTCGTTGAAAAGGCCATAGGCCGTGACATCGTCCCCGTTGACAATGAGTCCGTTCCTGCAGGTGTTGATATCCCATTCAGCTCCGGCTCCGTGGTCGGCCCGCCAGAGCCAGACATGGTCAAGAATGACGTGGTTGCTGTTCACAACAAGGCAGGCCTCTGCTTTGCCCGCAATGGCCCCACCAACCCGGCAGTAAAGATCGTGCAGGGAAGTGGGGTTTTCGGCATGGTCCTTGTTTGACCCGTCCGGACCGATCTGAACAAGGGCAGGGGACTCCTCCAGACCGGCATCCACCATGAGGCCAACCAGCTTGATGCCGGGAACATCGCCCGTGGTGATGGCCGCTTGGCCGGTTTGCGGAACCAAGGTGGGCAGGCCAAGGCCAAACAAAATCGTGTTCGGCCGCTCAATGTGGATAGTTCCCTCCAATTCATAGATTCCGGGAGTGAAGAGGAGGTGCTTACCTTCCGCCAAGGCTCCGTTCAGAGACGCCCCGTTGTCCGTACCGGGAAAGGCAATGTGGAAGTCGTCCAGCGGGACGAGCTCACCCGGTTCCGGACCATCCTTCCAGGAAACGCCTGTTGCCTGCCGGGCAAGGTCCGGGATAAAAACCGCATAGTTTCCCTCTGCATCCATGGTCAGGAATGGCTTTTCCCGGATGACCGGGGTTTCTCCAATAACTGTCGTGGGCTCGGTAGGCCAGGTGTCTGTCGGGGCACCAACTGTCCCCTGGAAAGTCCGGTTCCAGTTGCCACCCGCCCAGGAGCCCAGTTCGCAATTCCGGGTGAACCACTGCTGGCCACTGGTCAACCCAGCCTGCCCTTCAATGATTGAATTGGCGAGATAACCGCCGCTGGCCCATCCACCCAGGTCCAGACGTAAGTCCCCCTGGATATGCATCCGGCGGTAGGGAGCGGCCTGGGATACCGCCCAGAAGACGGGTTCCTCTGGTACAACGAGGAAGTTTTCCGCTCCCCGCCAGAACATGGTGGTGACATTGTTGTTGCTTCCCTTGCTGGTGGTGGACTGCACGGCGCCATTAATCCGCACGTCGCCCGGCAGCCTTCCCAGGCCCATTGCATGGACGTAGTAATCGACCGTGACATCCAGATCATAGTCACCCGGCTCAAAGAGAATGGCATACCGTTCCGGGCCGAACTGGCTGTACCGTTGCTGCTGGTGCAGGGCATCGAGAACCTTCTGGATGCCGTCCATGTCCATCGAGGGCTTGAAGACCAGCACGGCCTGGCCGAAACGGGAGGTGTAATCCGGGGCATGCGTCGCCAAATATTCACTCCGGCCCAATCCACGACCGGAAAGCCAGTAGAGCAGAAGACAGAATGCAACGCTGACGAGAAAGATGGATAGAAAAAAGATGCGCATCACTGAGAGGGAGAAGAGGGTTCCGGGTAAGAAAACCCCACCGTATCAGTGATTCTGAAGATGCTTCAATCCTGTTTCTGGATCCTTGGTGATGACCGCCCGGTCGAAGAGGACTCCATCCGCGGTGTAGGCGCTGTAGGTCAGCTCAAGGCCATTTACCTCGATAACCTGGAAAAACTGCTTTTGCACACCCTTCTTGTCCGGTGAATAGTTCATCCGGGCATAGGTTTCGACCCGCTCATGGGCGATATCGTACTGTTTGGCTCCACTCATCGAGGTGACGAACATGGTTTGCAGGGAATCGCCTGCTTCACCGGATGCGAACCGCACCGGCTGGTGCCCCCTGAGGTAGGCATGATCATGCCCTTGCAGAACCAGATCGACACTGAATTCCTCAATAATGGGCAGCCACAGCTTGGTGGACTGTTGAAGGCCCCGTTTCTTGTTCGGTGTGAAGATGGAATAGTGGGAGGTGACCACCGTCCATTTGGCGCCCGGTCGTTTCAGCTGCTGGCGGAGATATTTAGCCTGGGTTTCAATATCGTCGATGCAGTTGAGGACAATGACCCGGAGACCCTGGTAGTCCACGGTATAGACTGTCTCCTGCAACGCTTCCGGCAGGGAGGGGTCCTCCGGCAAGGTGAACTGCGGCCGCCAGACCATGGAAATCAACTTCTCCTTGGAGACTCCCGGGATGGGTCGGTATTCGTGATTGCCAACGACTGGAATGCCCGTCCGTTGGCTGTGGATCCACCCGCCGGCCTTGAACCACTCCGCCCACTGGGTGTCCATGTGGCCGTTATCGACCAAGTCACCGGCATGGATCGCAAACGCGGCTTCCGGGGCCACCGTATAGGACATGCGAATGTTCCGTGACCACTTGCCGAGAATCTCATTCTGGGCGTCACCAAAGTAGACAAAGCTGAAGGGTGCCAGTTCTGTCTTGGCCGTCCGGAACTGAATCCACTCCGACCAGTGGCCCCTGCTGCCCACCCGATAGGCGTAGAGGGTGTCCGGTAAAAGATCTTCAAAGACCACGGAATGATAGTGGACAAATGCCTGCTTGTTGGCCTTGTGCAGGGAAAGTTCCACCCGCTCGGTTGCGGCCTCAAGGGTCATGGCCTCGCGGTCGAACTTAGGATTCCCAGTGGCCACAGCGATCTGGGCCCGGGCCTGCTCAATGGTCGTATCCGTCCGCCAGGTCACCGCGCGGCTGGTCGCCGGATCGCCATGAAAGCTGAGGAAAATCCGGTCGGGGTCCTTGCTGGCGATTTCCCAATGGTGAAGGCCGGCTTCCGTTTCGTGAGCGGACAGCTGGCATTCCGCAAAGAAGCCGAGTGCTAGAAGAACTAAATAGACAGGCAGGCTGGGGTAGGTTCGAGGCATGATAATCGATGATCGGATACTGATTACTCAGGAAATTCCCAAAAGGTGAAGATCGAAAACAGATAAACGGTTGATTTGCCAATGTTTGGGTGGGGAAATTACTAACCCTTTCACGGTGACCGCTTAACGGATCCCGTATTTGTGGATCTTGTTATAAATGCTCTTTTCGGCTATCCCCAGCACCCGGGCCGCTTTTGCCTTGTTGTTATCGCACATCTCAAGGGTTGCCTCAATGGCCAGCTTCTCGATTGCCGCGAGGGATTGCCCGACGGGAAAACCGGACTGCTGGTCTTGCTCAACTTCCATGGGCCCGCCTGCCGACAGCTCGATAAAGTCGTCCCGCCCGAGAGAATCCGCATTTGCCCGCAGCGTGCAGGCCCGGATAACCGCATTTTCCAGTTCCCGGACATTGCCCTTCCAGGGCAGGGCTGCCAGTGCAGTCGCAACATCCGGCTGAATAGCCGGGGGAGGGGAGCCGTCCGTCCGGGAGTAGATGTCAACGAAGTGCCGGATGAGGTCGGGAATGTCCTCTTTCCTCTGGGCCAACGGGGGCATTTCCATGGGAATGACGTTGAGGCGGAAGTAAAGGTCCTCCCGGAACGAGCCTTCCTTGACCCGTTGCTGGAGATCCTGGTTGGTGGCGGCGATAATGCGGACATTGCAGCTGACCGGCTTCTGTCCCCCGACCCGGTAGAAGGTCTGGTCCTGGATGAAGGTCAGTAGCTTGGGCTGAAGGGATAAGGGAAGGTCCCCGATTTCATCAAGGAACAAGGTTCCTCCATCGGCCAACTCCGCCCGGCCGAGCTTTCGGTCGGTAGCCCCACTGAAGGCACCCTTTTCATGTCCGAACATCTCCGATTCGAGCAGCTCCGCGGGCAGGGAGGGACAACTGACGCTGATGAACGTTCCTTGGCTGCGCCGGCTGCTGGAATGAATATTGCGGGCCAACAAGGTCTTCCCGGTACCGCTTTCGCCGGTAATGAGGACGAGGCTGTCCGAAGGGGCTACTTTCCCCATCAGGGCGTGAATACTCTGCATGGCAGGCGACTTGCCGAGAACATCCACCGGGCTGCCTGTTTCGGTGAAGCTGTGCCGCAAGTCCTCGTTCTCCCGTTGCTGGCGGGCCAGTTGCATGGCGTTGCGGACGGTGTTGACCAGTTCGACCGGGTCGAATGGCTTCGTTATGTAGTCGAAGGCCCCCGCCCGGATGGCTTCAAGTGCCTCTCCAGCCTGGTTGACATTTGTCAGGATAATGACCTCTACGCCAGGGTGGTTTTCCTTGATCCACTTCAGGCACTCGGCGCCTCCCATGTTGGGCATCTGCAGGTCGAGGAGACAGGCTGTCGTTTCTTCTGTTATTGCTTCCAACAATTGCTGGCCATCCTCAAAAGTGGTGTGGGCCAGTGAAGCGCGGTTAAAGGTGTGGCTTATGAGTCGCCGCAGGATGTCATCATCATCCGCAACGAGCAGTTGGGCGTTGTTGGGCCGTTTGCTCATCAGCTGCTCCAGGTAATGTTGTTGATGGTGTCCTTCAGTCTTTCAAAAGCTTCGAGGACCGATTGCTCGCACCGGAACCGCTCCGCCTCGTCGGGATTCTCATCCATCAGGGACTTCTCCGAGGCGAGGGCCTTCTCCGCGAGATCCTGGGCCCGCAAGGAAAACGCGCTTCCGCTTATCTTGTGGAAGGCCGATCCGGCTTCATCCAGCTTTTCTTCCGCCAGAGCCCCCCGGGCTCGTTCCAGTAACTCAGTGGTTTGCTGCACAAAATCGCCGAGGAGCGACCGGGCCATTTCCTCATCATTGCCGAGAATCTTGATCAGCGCGGGCAAATCAAGGGGTGTATCCACTGCCGGAAGGGGATCCTCCTCCGCGACAACCGGGGATTTGGACGGGAGGGTGTTCCTCAGGACTTCGGCCAGTTTGCTTTCGACAAGCGGCTTGGTCAGGAAGTCATTCATACCCGCGGACAGGAAGCGTTCCGAGTCGCCTTTCATGGCGTCGGCGGTCAGGGCGACAATCGGGACTTCCAGGCCCGCCTTGCGGATCCGCCTGCATGCCTCAAGACCATCCATTTCAGGCATCCGGATATCCATGAATATCAGGTCGTAGGATCCGTCCTGAGCCATGGAAACCGCCTCAATGCCATTTTCGGCAATATCCACCAACGCCCCCATTTCCTGGAGGGTGATGCGGCCGACCTGCTGGTTGATGGTGTTGTCCTCGGCGAGAAGGATACGCAGATGGGACATGTCAATCCCCTCCAGCGGGCTTTGGGCCTGTTCCGGGAAGAGTGTCGCTGGCCTCTCGATTCCGGACTGGCTGGCTAATTCAAAGAGTAGGGCTTTTCGGGCAATGGGCCGCTCGAGAAAAATAAAGTCCTCCGGAAGGACGGCCTTCAAGCGTTTGACCCGATCGGAAATGACAATGGGTTTGAGGTTCGCCCCCGGTTTGGGTAATTGCTCGGGGATACTGAGGATATCCTCGAGGGGTAAATTATCGGCAATGATTACCCAGGCGAGGGGCCCGGAATTTTTCCGGCCAGCCAAGGCAAGACTGTCTTTCAGCGAATCGCTGACCGATGCCTGCGGATGCACGACGGCACCCTCGGTCTTGAGCATGGCGCAAATAGCATCCCGCTGACGCTCATCGGCGGCAGTCACGAGTACATCCAGGCCGCTGTCCTCAAAGACGGGCTTATCCTTTTTGGTACTCTCGGCGGTCTCGAAGGGCAGGGTGACACGGAAACAGGATCCTTCCCCGGGTTTCGATGTAGCGGAAATTTCACCACCCATAAGATCGACCAGATTCTTTGATATGGCCAGGCCGAGCCCGGTACCCCCGAAACGGCGGGTGATGGATGCTTCGGCTTGGGTAAAAGGCTGGAAAAGCTTTTTCAGGGCGTCTTCGCTCATGCCGATACCACTGTCCGCAATGGAGAACTCCAGTCGCAATTTGCCATTTGATGATTCAAGCAGCTGGACCCGGATGGAGACAAAGCCGGACTCGGTAAACTTGATCGCGTTGCTGGCAAGATTGAGCAGTACCTGGCGCAAACGGCTGGGATCGCCCCGGATGAGCCGGGGAGTTTCCGGTGAGTGGATGACCGTGAAATTGAGGCGCTTTCCCCATGCCCGGTAACGGAGCATCTCGAAAATGCCATCCAGCAGGTCAAGGAGGGAAAAGTCCACGATCTCCAACTCGAGGTGCCCGGCCTCGATTTTGGAGAAGTCGAGAATGTCATCAATGATCCGCATCAGGGATTGTGCACTCTGGTCAATGGAACGGACATAATCCCGGTGTTTTGGCTCCAGTTGCTCCCGCATCAGGAGCTGGTTGATGCCGATAATTCCGTTCAGGGGAGTCCGTATCTCATGGCTCATGTTGGCCAGGAAGACCGACTTGGCGGTGGCGCCCGCCTCCGCCTCCTGCCATGCCTTTTCGAGAACTTCCTGGATGCGTCGTTCTTCCGAGATGTCATGGAATGACCACAAGTGCCCGAGGAATTCATCTGCCCCCTGAACCGGAATGTAGTCCAGCAGGATAACCCTGTCACCCATGAGCCTGAACTCAATTTTGTCGGTTCGCTCCTTCTTTTCGATGAGTTCACGAATTGTGGTCATCAAACCGTCAGGACTTGCCAATTGGTTATGGATGCGGGTGAAGAATCCGATACTGTTAACGGTGCCAAGGTCGACCTCTTCCCTTTCAAGCCGGAACAACCGGTAAAGACTGTCGTTGGTCAGGCTGGTTTCGTCGCGCGCGTCGTCAAAAAGGATGCCTTCCTGGATGTTGTTGAGCAATTCCGTGCGCATTGAGTTTTGTGTCAGGAGGTCCTGGAGGACAGTGCGGCGCTCCGTATCGTCCTGACAAACGCACAGCATGCCCCCGTCGGGAAGACGCTGCAGGGAGAAAATCTCCGGAAAGGTTGAACCGTCCCTGCGGACGCCAACCGCATCCCCCCGGAACCCGCCGGTAGCTGAAAGCTGTCTCTGGATATCCGGACCAAGGCGTTCAACCTCCTCCGGTGTGTAGAGCATCGACCAGTGTTTGCCGAGTAGTTCAGAGGAATCCTCATATCCATAAATACTGACATGAGCGGGGTTGAGATAATTGAAACGGCCAACACTGTCTGTAATAGCGAATCCCTCACTTGAATGCTCAAGCGCAAGGTCGAGAAGCTTTAACTGCTGCTTGGATTTTTCCTCCTCGGTGACATCCAGACCGGCCCCGCGAAAGCCAATCAATTGTCCTTCCGAATCATATTCCGGAGCGCCACCGATGCTCTGCCAGACAACCTTATTGTCTCTGCATAGTGATCGAATGCGGATTCCCTTGAAGGGCCTTCCGGATTCCGTGTAGGGGAGGAGAGTACTCTTCAACGTCTGGGCATCCTCCTTGGTCATGAAGTCGTATATGGTCCGGCCGATGAGGTCGGACATGCGGAACCCAAGAACCTTTTCGGCCTGCGGGGTTAGTTCAAGGAACTTGAAGTCCTTGTCGGTGCGCCAGAAGTATTCCCCGACAATTTCCGCAATGTCCCGGAACTTGCGCTCACTGGCCCTCAGGGCCTCCGCGACTTCAATCGCGTTGTTGCGCTCCAGTTCGAGTTCTTCCGTCCGTTCCTTGACCCGCTCCTCCAGGCTGGTGGCGAGGGACTGGAGCTTCTGGTTGATCTCATAAAGTTCCCGGGATTTGCCCTCGAGAATGCTTTCCGCTTCCTTGCGGGCGACGCGCTCCCGCTTGAGGAGTCGCTCAAGGACTTCTGAATCGGGCTTTGGCATTGTCCTGCCTTACTGCATGCGCAAACGGAAGACAGCGCTGTGGGCATCACCAGTTGGGCCTGCTTCGCGGATAACTTCGATGTCGTTCTTGAAGTATACCGCTGACTGGTGAATGAGCCCGTCAGCCAGGTCGGCCATCGGTCGCTGGGACTGGTAGCGCATGATTAACTCGTTGGGACTTGGACGTTCACAGTCAAAGGACGGTAGTTTAACATCAGAATATAACTTGAGGACCTCCGTATGGATCACGGTGTCGATTCCCTCAAGAAATTCCAATGCGTCCGCCTTTTCCTTGAAAAATTCCGGATTGGTCCGGGAAAAGGTCACGAGAAGATACTTCCCAAAGGCAAAGACCAATTCGCTGATGGGGACCTCCGTGGCCGCGCTAAGCTCAGTCAGCATGGCCAGCATGTCCGTGTGCGGATAATTCCCGACGGAGGTGTAGGCCCCTTCCGAGCTGAGGCCCGGTACGGAAACAACCCGATCGAGTAATTCGTAGCCAAATTCCGATTCCACCATCTCCAGAAATTCCGTGAAAACCATTCCTTTCATCGCTGTGCTCCTTGTTTGAGAGTTAGATTGATTGAGTATGCTGTAAATCTTACAATTAGCAAGCAGCATCGATCGCATGGCAGGGGAAAGAGCCTGCAAAAATTACAATCTCACGGATTCAGCAGACTGTCTGGAGGTAGTGCGGAAATTTTTAAAGCATTAACAGGCAATGCTTTAAGAATTCCAATTCAGGAACTGGCACGGCAACTGATAACGACAATGCCAAGTATCAACCAGTAACCAATAAATCGTAATCAAATGAACATGAATGAACAAACCCAAGAAAAAGCGGCACCCGTGCGGGCTGACCGACAGGGCAACCATCCCCGGATGCTGATTCTCGATGATGATCCAATTGTAGCCCGGATGATGCGCGTGCACTTGCTGAACGCGTTTCCCGAAGCCGAGGTCGACATCTGCCTGGAAGCGATGGTCCCCCCGGAATATGACATCTACTTCCTCGACAATGACTTCAATGGGCGCCTGATGGGACTCCGCCTGCTGCGGAATATCCGGCAGATTTCCCCCCATGCGCTGGTCGTGGCCCTGTCCAATACGCTGGACATGGAGACGATGGAGCAGCTCATGAACGGCGGCTGCAATGCGGTCTACAACAAGCGCTATCCCGAACGTTCGAGGGATGCCCGCGATGTCATCCGGAATTATCTCGATATCGTCAAGAAGCTGAAGTCGGGCCGGGCTTCGGGCAAGATTACCGATGTCGCCCGCTCGCTGAAGCAGCTGGTTTCCGAGATGAACAAGCGTCTGGACCAAGCTCCAGCCAGTGCCTGAGAGGAAGACTTATGCAAACAGCAGGATATTCCGGATTCCAATTGGGCCCGCCGCAGGAGTTTCTTCCCCTGCGGGCGCAGTCCAGCGACGATGCCAGCTACCGGGCGTGGTTCCTTCTCCAACGGATAATTGCCGGTTTAGCGCTCCTTTTCCTTTCACCGCTTTTCCTTCTCATGTGGATACTTGTCAAAGGGACCTCCAAAGGCCCTTTCCTGTTCTGCCAGAAAAGACCGGGAATGAATGATGCGCCTTTCCCGATTTACAAGGTCCGCACCATGCGCCCGGGTTCGGAAAAGAGAACCGCACTCGGGGTGGTCAATACGGATCCCCAGGTCACCCGCATCGGGCGGGTACTCCGGGCCTTGAAACTGGACGAACTGCCGCAGCTCTGGAACATCGTCCGCGGTGACATGGCGCTTGTCGGCCCGCGGCCCATACCAGAAGCACTGGACAAGGAGTTGCGGACTCGGATTCCGGGCTTCGAGCTCCGTTACCAGGTCCGTCCCGGATTGACCAGCATTGGCCAGGTGTGTGTGAACGACAACGGACTGGGAGACCAACTAGTCGAGGACTGGGGCACCCGCTTTGCCGGGGAACTCCACTATCTCCGAAACCGATCCTTTTCCTATGACATTGTAATGGTCTTTCTCACGGCGTGGTACGTCCTGCGGAAGCTCATCAAGTCCAATTCGAAAGGAAGCTGAATCACCATGAAAGCGAGTCAATCAACCGAATTCCTCACGGGCAGGAAGTCCTCTTTCGGGGAGACCCGTATCCTTGAGGTACCTCTGGCCAATCTCGATTACGCCGGGGTAGTGGAGAAGATTGTCAACTGGGGCCTGAACCGGGAACACCGCTATGTCGGTGTTTGCAACGTCCACTCGACAACCAGCGCAGCGTGGACACCGGGGCTGAAGGAAGCGCTCATGGAGGCGGATTTAAACACCGCTGACGGGATGCCCCTGGTCTGGATGCAGAAGCTGATGGGGCACCGCAGGGCCACACGCGTCTATGGTCCGACCCTGATGTTGGAGACCTTGGAAATTGCGGTCAAAATGGGCCTGCGGATAGCCTTCTACGGCGGCCATCCGGATCGTCTGCCGATTCTCCTCGAAAACCTTGAGCAGCAATTCCCCGGTATCAACATCGTGGAGGCCATCAGCCCTCCCTTTCGTGAGTTGACCGAGGCCGCGGACGCTGAATACACGCGCCGTTTGAACGCTGCCGAGCCGCACATTATTTGGGTCGGTATCGGGTGTCCAAAGCAGGAAAAATGGATGCATGCCCATCGCTCCCGCATCGGTGGAGTAATGGTGGGTGTCGGGGCGGCTTTCGATTTCCATGCCGGTGCGGTTGCCCAGGCACCGGCCTTCCTGCAGAAGCTTGGTCTCGAATGGGCTTACCGGCTGTACCGGGAACCGCGCCGGCTCTATCGTCGCTACCTCGTGACGAATCCCGTATTTATCGGGCGGGCCATGCGTCAGCTTTGGTCCCGGTTCGCAGCTGGAACCGCATTCATCGAACCGGGCCGCGCGTAGTTATTTAATAGTTACAATTTTATATTAGAATTATCCGTCATGAAAACCGTTACCACACCCTCCCGTGTTGCCATATGCCTGGCAACCTATCGTCGACCGGAGTTGCTCCGGGAACTACTGGATAGCTTCAAGATGGTTCGGGTTCCCCGGGGCATTATTGTGGAGCTGCGTGTTGTCGATAATGACCGCACGGGCAGCAGCATGGACATCATCAATGCTTTCCGTGATGAAAATCATCCCTTCTTCAAAGTAACCGGCAAGATCGAACCGGAGCAAAACATTGCCATGGCGAGGAACGTGGCCCTGGATATCGGCCCGGCTGATGCAATTGTCTTTGTCGATGACGACGAGATTGTGGAGGAGGGGTGGCTGGAAGCGCTGCTTCAGACAGGGACGGATTCCGGCGCGGATGCGGTATTCGGCCCAGTCCATGGGCGCCTGCCTGACGGCGTGCCGCAGTGGATGTCACGCGGGTGTTTCTATGACAAGCGGGTGGCCCCGACGGGTACGGTGGTGGACTGGAAGCAGACCCGGACCAGCAATACCCTTGTGCTGGGGGCCTGGTTTTACGGAAGAAGGCCATTCCGCTTCGATCCGGCGCTGGGTCGTTCGGGAGGATCGGACAGTGATCTCTTTGCCCGGATAGCTGAGCATGGGGCCAAGCTGGTAACCTGTCGCGAGGCAATTGTCTCGGAGGAGGTCCCAGCAGCCCGGGCGACCCTTGGCTGGCTGTGGAGCCGGTGGTACCGCAACGGACTCATCTATGAGCGCATTGCAAGGGCCATTCCCCATGAACGCTCTTCCATGATGCGCTTCCTGCGTCGTCTTGGGGCAACCGGGCTCTTGTTGTGCAGGGGCTTGCCGTCCCTCTTGCGGGGCCGATTCGAAGGTTGTGCCGCAGGATTGTTTGAACTGTCGCTCGCCATGGGCGGATTCGTCGCCTGGATGCGACCCGAATCGACTGTTGAGCATGTTGCCTACCGGGCATCCCGACAGGAAAAGGACGAGAAAACCACAGAAGCCAAACCGCATCGGGTCGCTTTCCTGTGCAACATCATCAGTCCCTACCGGCAACCTGTTTACAAGCACCTGTCGGAAACGCCCGGATGGGACTTCAGGGTGTTTATCGATGCCGATAATGAATTTGACCGTGAATGGTCCGTGGACGGCGTCGGGCTGCAGGTCAGGAAAACCCGCTGCCTGAGCTGGAAGCGAACGGTCTGGTGTCGACAGCCAATCCCTTTCAAACAGGTCATCACGCTGCATTTTCCCTTTGGGCTCCTTTATGATCTTTTCCGTTTCCGGCCGCAGACCGTCATCAGTTCGGAGTTGGGATTTCGGACAGCCTTTGCCGCCCTCTATTGTGGCCTGACCCATAACAAGCTGGTCATCTGGAGTTACCAGTCGCGCGTCAGTGGAACGCAGGGGTCCTGGCGTGAGGCATGGCGGCGATGGCTGCTTTCACGGGCGGATTCAGTTGTCGGCATGGGCATCCAGGCCCGGGAGGTTCTTGAAGGGTGGGGCGTTCCTTCCAGCCATATCGTTGATATCCTGAATTCGGCTAACCATCATGCCTTGGAGAACCAGATGGCCGCCCCGGAATTCCAAAATAAAGTCGATGCCATTCGTACCCGGTACGGCAGCGACCGCAAATTAGCTATTGTGGTCGGGCGATTGATCCCGTTGAAGGGGATCGAGGGCCTGCTTGAGACATGGAGTCAGCTCCCGGACTCAACTCGCTCTAACTGGACCCTCGTCTTTGCTGGCAGTGGACCCATGGAGGCACTCCTTCGGGACCATCCTGATGAATCCGTCAAGCTGGCCGGTTACATCCCGGAACCGGAGATTGCCGCCTGGTACACTGCCACGGATTTACACATATTCCCGACCCGGGGGGACGTTTGGGGTCTGGTCGTCAATGAGGCCAGCATATGCGGGACCCCGACGCTCTGTTCCGTCCACGCCGGTTGCTTTGATGATGTCATTGATGATGGAAAGAACGGTCTCGCGATCGACTTTACTGGGGATGATGCGCCCCGGGTCCTGCAGGAGGCCCTCGAGCACCCGGATCTTGAGGGGTTCGGAGTCGCAGCCCGGAAGCATATCCGGGGATTTACCTTGGAGAGAATGGTTGCCGGATTTCGCCAGGCAGCAGGTCAAGAAGTGTCGGTTCTCCTGCAACCCGCATCCGGACTGTAATTCCTACAGTATTTCCATGAGCAAATGGGGCTCACGGTTTAACCCTGTATTTTTTACAGGGAGCTGCCGTGGGCCCTTCTTTTCGCACCTCCGTGTTAAGTTTTTAAGTGCTTGTTTATCATCTACTTAAGAACTGTTAGCCAAAGCTGGCACGGAGGATGATTTAGGAAAGGCAATCATTTTGCTCATGATGAAGAAAACAAACACTAACATTTTAACGAACGGTCTGGGAAGGCTCTTCAGCCTCTTGCTCCTTGGCCTGCTTGCCGCCGGTTGCCAGACCAGCAGTCCTGAGACCGGGACGAACAAGGATCCTTATTCCTGGGCAGGACGCATCCAGGAGGAAGTCCAGCCGGTCCCGGCATCACGCCCGACTTCCGGGGATCCGATTTCCGCCTCCTCCGATAGCGGGTACATGAATGGCGCCTGGCCGTGGGGGACACCCCGCAACCTGATGCAGCCCATCGAAGAAGAAAAAAGGGGTCAGCCCTCGGATTTTGGCAAACAAGAGCGGGGTCAGAAACAAGTTCGGGGTCAAGCCCGGGATTTTGGCGGGACCGGTCCGGTTATTGTCAATGTCAACGCGGAGAAGTCCGAGGTTGCCCTTCAAGCGGAGGGTGAGCCGGTTGCTACCAATTCCCGTTCCCGCTTGGAGGAACTGTACGAGGGCCAGTTTGACCGCAAGGCCAGCAGGGATCTGGAACAGTTCGGCTATGATTTTTTCGACACCAACGATTCGAGTTCTGCTTCAACCGGACCTGTCCCCGGGGAGTACCGGATTGGGCCGGGGGATGAGATCATTCTGACCTTGAGCGGCGGAGTCGAGGCCTATCACAGCCTCACCGTTGACCGGGACGGCCTCCTGGCAATCCCAGAATTCGGGCCCGTCAGCATTGCCGGGGAAACGTTCGCCGGCCTGCATGATCGGCTTCTGTCCTTCCTCAACCAGCGCCGTCACGGATTCGACCTCACGGTTACTCTTGGACGTCTGCGCACCATCCGGGTGAATGTCATTGGCCGGGTACGCAGTCCGGGACCGGTTGAGATATCGGCGCTCGGCACACCGATGTCGGCGCTTATGGCTGCCGGGGGGCCGAACAAAGATGGTTCCCTGCGACAGATCATCCTTCGTCGAAACAGTGAAGCGGAGGAAACTGAAGTCCTGGTCGACCTGTACGACTTTCTCCGAGGCTTTGTTGATTCTGTGGGCATGCCGGTCCTTCGAGACGGGGACACCCTCGTAGTTCCCGCTATCGGGTTGACCGTCGGGGTTGCCGGGTATGTCCAGCAACCGGGTATTTATGAAACGAAGACCGAGTCGATCACGGTTGGCGAGGCTATTGACCTGGCTGGTGGATTGACGCCCTTTTCCTTTACCCCACTGGCCCATCTGGAGCGGACCGTCGATGGTCGGGGACGGCAGAGGATCGATGTGGAGTTAACGGCTGAAGGCCTTGAACAACCCATGGGTAATGGGGAGCTACTCCTTGTCGAAGCGGTCGATGATGCCCGCCAACCGGTTGTCCGTATTGAGGGCGAAGTTGCCCGACCTGGCGACTACGAACATCGTTCCGGCATGCGGTTGAGCGAGCTCGTCAAGCGAGCCGACGGGCTGACGGTCGACGCCTATCTGCCGCAGGTTTTCATTTCCCGCCAGCTGGGTGATCCCGCTGCCATCCAGGGCCTGCCGGACCGCACCGGACACTTGCAGTCCCGTCGTGTCCTGGTTGCCGACCTTGCCAAGGCCCTGCAGGGCAATGCGGACCACGACCTTATCCTGATGCCGCTGGACCTGGTCACTGTCCGCTCCCAATTCAAGGCGCAGATCCGGGCCACGGTGGAGATTATCGGGGCGGTACAGAATCCAGGTCTCTACGAAATGACGGCTGGAATGCGTATCAGCGATCTCATTGCCATTGCCGGAAACCCGACCGTGGATGTTTTCTATGATGAGGCGGAGCTCATACGCCGGGTGCTGGACGAGGAAAGCCGGCAATTGGATGTCCGTCGCTACCGCTTCAACCTGGCTGCGGCTCTGAACCCGGCCAATGCCAATTCCCATTCCGCGAATCCGGTTCTTTCCAACGGGGACCAACTGGTCATCCGCGCCCTGCAAAAGTCACAGGTCCGGGTTAGTATCGGTGGACGGGTTCGCTTTCCCGGGGAATACGTCTTTCCCGCAGGAGCCAAAATTACCGACCTCATTGCCGCCGCCGGGGGACTCCTTCCGGATGCCGACCTCAGGGCCGCCGCCTTTACACGGGTAGCGACCCGGCAATTACAGCAACAGCGGCTGGATCATCTCACGGAGCGGACTCGCCGCCTTTCCGAGGAGGCCTTTGAGCGCATGGTCCAGACCGGACGTTCGAACGAGGGACTGGCCGGACGCATCTCCCTTGACAATACCCAGGAAACGCTGGGTCGCATCCGTCGCGTGGAGGCTGATGGCCGGATCATCATTCCGTTCGATTCCGCGGATTTTCCGGAATCAAACTACAACCTGTTCCTCGAGAACGGAGACCGCCTGACCATCCCGCGCTACCACGCCACGGTAAGTGTTGCCGGACACGTTTTCAGGCCTGTCACCCTTGTGGCGGGGGAGGCGATTACGGTTGAGACGGCACTTGAGCAGGCCGGTGGATTGACCGAGTTGGCGGACAAGGACCTGCTCTATGTCGTCCGGGCCAATGGCCAGGTGGACAGCGTTGCCCAAAAGCCTGCCCGGTTGAACAGGAAGACAGAGCTGCTCGCTGGTGATGTCCTCCTTGTACCAAGCCAGCCCATTGAGCGAACCTTCGGGGCCCAACTGGCAGATGCCCTGATTCTTGCCCGCCAGATTGCCGAGGTGGCCCTTGTCGGGTCGCAGATTGGCAAGGATGTCGACATGACCCTCGTCAGCCCCTTCCAGCAGGAGGTCCGGGTGACCGATACCGCCATCCTCAAGGACTGATTCCAAAGGACCGAACAATGGATAACATGAACAACACTCACCAATCGGAGCAGACTCCACAGACCCGTATCAGTTGGCCGGGACCGTTCCTCGACCTTGCCTGTGCCGTAGCCAGTCAGAAGCTTGTCTTCTGCCTCATTGTCGCCACGGGCATCGTCCTGGGAGTGGTGCGGCTGGCTATGATGCCAGACGTCTACACCAGCTCATCCGTCGCGGTCCTGCTTCCCCGGGAAAAGCCCATGCTCGACGCGGCCATTGACACCAGCTCCATCGAGACCACGGATGACCGTGCCGGCAAGAGTGCTTCCGGTAACCTGATGTTACCCCCCAACCCGAGCCTTTATACCACGCTCATCTTTTCCCGCCCGGTATTGTCAAAGGTTGCCGCCACTTATGGCGGCCGCCTGCAGGGCCATCTTTCGCCAAGGGACCGTTCCGAGGAGGTCATCCAGCAGATCCGCTCCATGCTGAAGGTGACTTCAACTGAAGAAGGAATCATTACCATTACCGTTACCAGCCAGGACGGACAGTTGTCAGCGGATATTGCCAATGAGCTTTTTGAGGAATGCCGCGAGGCGAGTCGTTCGATTGAACGGCAGCTCATCCTCCAGCAGGCTGGTCATTTGGAGGACGCTCTCAGTAGCTCCATGGAGCGCCTTCGGGTAACGGAACAGCAGTTGGCCGAGTTCACCGCCCGCAACGGCTTGATTGATGTCAATATGCAAGCCAGCAACCAATTGCGCTCCATAAGGGAACTGGCGGCCGAAAAGGACAGGCTGGAGGCGGACCTGCAGGAGTTGTTGCTGACCTATTCCGAAAACTCCCCCGAGGTCAGCCGCATACGCAAACGCATGGAGATCCTTGACATGCAACGGGAGGGAAACGCTACGAATATCGTTGGTTCCATCGGTACGAGTGAGTTTGGCCAACTGCAGGTTGCCCATCAAAGCCTGCAGCAGAAAATCCGTTTCGAGCGCGACCTTGTAGCCACTCTCGGTACCAAGGCCGACCTCTACAAGTTGAGGGCTGAAGAGCCCATTGGTAATCTCGCGGTCATCCGCCCGGCAATCGCCCAGACTCGTCCAGCGGGACCGAGCAAAAAGCGGGAACTGGGCATGGCCTTGGGGCTCTCCATTATGATTGGATTTGGATGGTCCGTCCTCGCCTGGCAATGGAAGACGGCCCTGTCGGATTCCTACCTCTCAGCGAGAATTCGCGAACTGCTTGAACTCGTGCTGCCCCAGGGGTGGTCCGGGAGCAAAAAAGCCCTCAACCGACTGGGACTCTAAGGCAAGCGTGGAAAAGGCACTACCAGTCCCGTCCAGCCTTACGGCCGCCGCCCCGGACCCGTCCGCGGTCCTGATTCGCATGCGGGAGCAAGGGTATGGTTTTCTCCTGAATCTCCTTTTCCTGGTGTGGATGCTTTACTCGGTTACCCAGTTTCGTCTTCCGACAAGTCCCATCGTTCTATCCGATGCCGATGCCAGTCCGCTCCTCCGGCAAGTCATTTTCACCGCCTGCGGGATGGCTGCTTTTGCGAGGATGTTCCTCTTCGGCACGATCGGGGCCATCGTTGCCTTGCGTCTGCCCATCCTGGGATTGGCGGGACTCCTCTTCTTTTCCATCCTCTGGTCCATCCAGCCTGTCGTCACAACCAAACGCTCCATAATATTCCTGTTTGGATTATTGATGCTTGTCATGACCGTGCATGGTTCGAAGACCCCAGCCCGCTCCTTTCTCGGTACCGTATTCTGGTTTACCGTTTTTGTCGCGGCCGTTTCCCTGCTTTTCCACTTCGTGCTACCCAAAGACTGCACGGTTAACCCGGGGCGTCCCGGTTTGGCGGGCATTTCCAATCACCCCAACACCCTCGCGCCCATCCTTTCCATCGGCTTGCTCCTCTCTCTCGGATTAAAGGGGGATAGCCCGGAAAGCCGTTTCCGTGGGTTCTGTGGGCGGATTGTGATAGCCATCGCCCTCATCATGACCACGTCCATTACCACCATCATGACCACCCTGGCCGGACTTGGGATTTTCATGCTCCTGAATAGCAGTGACTATCGCCGGGGCATGATCCAACTGTTCGTGTTTACCGTGACCTTGTTGGTCCTAATTATTGGCGTGGACCAACTGAGGAGTGCATTCTTTTCGGCCACCGGCCGGGATGAATACCTTTCCGGACGGGACGAATTGTGGCGGGTGGTGACCTTGGAAATCATGGAGAGTCCGGTCGTCGGGAATGGATTCGGTGCCTTCTGGACCGAAGGGAAGGGGAGGGAACTCGTCCAGACCTGGAATCCCCGTCAAAGCCACAACGCCTATCTCGACGTCATGTTGGACCTCGGTGTTATCGGTCTGCTGGTGGTTCTCCTGCTGTTCCCTGTGGCCCAGCTGATTGCCTGGAAGAAGCAGGCTGGAATCCCCGGGACCGCCCAGCGCAGAGCGATGGCGGCGATGTTGAGTGTCTCGCTTTGCTACATGGTCTTCTACTCCATGGCCCAGAGCTTCTACCTGAGATTCGATTCCTATCCCTTCCTCATCCTCACCTGGATCACCCTTGTAATGGTGAATCCGGACAAGAACCAAATAACCAACGAATTCCAATCCAAGGCCTGACATGAAAATCGCGCTGTTTCACAACTACTACAAACTCCGCGGCGGCGAAGACGTCATGTTTGAGCTGGAATGCTCAGCCCTGCGGGAAGCAGGTCATGAAGTGGTTACCTTCATCCTCCGCAACGAGGAGGAAATCCGCTCGGGTTCCCCATTGGCCACGGCCAGTGTTGCGGTACGTCTGGCAGACAACCACCACAGCTACAAACGCGTCCGGGAATTTATTGCCCGGGAGCGGCCGGACATCAGCCATGTCCACAACTGGTTCCCCCTTTTCAGCCCATCGATTTACCGGGCCCACGCAGATGCCAAGGTACCCGTCGTCCAGACGCTGCATAATTACCGGCTCGGTTGTGCCGCGGGTACCTTTTTCAGAAAGGGAAATGTCTGTGACTCCTGCATGCCATTGAAGACCAATTCAGCTGTTGCCTATAAATGTTACCGGGGCAGCCTTATCGGCAGCTTGGCCTGGAAGCGGATGGCGGATCAGAACTGGTCGGATGGAACTTTCCGGAACAAGGTGGACCAGTACATTTGTCCGACGGAGATGGTGCGCCAGCGCCACATCGAGATGGGCCTGCGCCCCGAGACGATAGCAACCTTGCCGAATGCCTGCGCCGATCCCCTGGATGTGCTTGAGTCCCGGCCATTCGAAACCCGCAAGGCGATAACTTATGTCGGCCGGTTGGTAAGGGAAAAAGGTGTCGGGGTTCTGCTCGAGGCGTGGCGCGCCCTGGAGCTCGAAGGGGTCGACTTACCCGAATTGCGCATCATCGGATCCGGACCGGATGGCGACCGCTTGCAGTCCGCCTATGGCGATATGGCAAGCGTCAGTTTTCTCGGGCAGCTGCCCCGGGAGGAAGTGATGGGCAACATGCTCGACTCCCGCTTACTGGTATTTCCCAGCCTTTCCCCCGAGATTTTCGGTCTTGGCATTATTGAGGCCATGGCAGCGGGTTGCCCGGTGTTGGCGTCAAAATTGGGCGGACCGGCTGAACTCTTCGAGGATGGCGTGGAAGGGGTCTATGTTGAGGCCGGGGATGCGACAGGCCTGGGCGAAAAACTGGCCGGGCTTCTGGGGAATCCTGAGGAACTGGCCGTCATGGGAACTGCTGCGAGAGCACTTTATGAAAAGAAGTACTCCACCCGGCAACATGCGAAGAGTCTGGTTGACTTGTTTAAGAGGGTCATGGAGGCACGTTAAGATGTTCAAGTTGGACAAGCGAATTTCCGGAGGTGACAAGTACTTCGCCTTGGCCGACAGCGGGGTCCTCTCATTGGGCCGCTTTTTCTTCAGCATTGCCATCGCCCGACTCTGTTTGCCTGGCGATTTTTCCCAGTATGTCGTTATCGTATCATTACAGTACATCCTGGCCACAATTCTCAGCACCACCCACATTACCCCTGTCATCAACCTTGCCCCGGGTCTTGATGGCCCCGAGCGAAGGGCTTTCTTCAAATGGGCTCATAGGCGAGTGCTTAAGGCGGAGGCGGTCATTGGGCTGTCACTCGTCGCGGCAGCAATCCCGGTCATCAAGAGCGGCATCAGTGGCTGGCATTACGCCGGTTGCGTGCTGGCCACCCTGGCCCTGATTGAAAGCGGCTACCACCGGGGGTGTATCCAGTCGATATTCCAGACCCGCTGGGCCCTGTTGGCTGATGGAATAGCTATTCTCCTGACAGTTACTGCGATTACCGGGGCACTATACGCCGGAATGTCTCCCTTGCTGGCTTTCTGGTGGGGGAGTGCCGCAGGCGGATTGGTGGCCTCGCTCATGATGCAGGCAATCTGGAAAAAGGGGCCTTCCGCGGCAAGTCCGCCGGTTGGTCTCGATGCAGAGCTTCAAGCCAATGGAATGGCGATGCTCCGCGGTTCAGTTGCCAATTCCCTTTGCTCCCGGATTCAGCCCAGCGTCCTCTCTTCGCTGGGTGGCACAATGGCTGTGGCCCACTTCGGAGCAGCCTGGACACTCGTTGGGCCAATGCGCATGATGTCGGCAGCCTTGAACGGCATCCTGCGGCCACGGTTGTCGGTGCATCGGTCAAATGCCGACAATGCAGCCTTCAACAAGCTCTTGATGACGGTCCTTGGTGTCCTCTTCGGGGCCGGGTTGTGTGGATTGGTACTCTTCTTTCCAGCCGGTGAATTCATTGCGGCCATGATCTTTGGTGAGGCACTGGCCGGGGCGGGGAAGCTGCTTCCGCTTGCTGTCGCCTACGGTACGCTGGATGCGATGACCACAACCCTGATGATTGCCATGCAGGTTGGGAATTTAAAGGGAGCCCGAGCTGCCTCACGGATGCGAATCGAGGCGGCTATCCTGTCGATGGTGTTGTTAGTGCCGGCATGCCTCTACATGGGCGCTGCCGGTGCCCTTGGGTCATTATTGATTGCAGAGATCCTTTATGCCGTCCGTGCCTCGCTCTATCTTACGCGGAACGGATTTCCTCTGCTGGATACTTGCCTTTGGCAAACAGGCAACAGGGCATCAGTGGAAGGATTTCAAAAACCGACGGTGCAGGAAGGGCCCGTATCTGTCCCTACAGTTCCTTCGGCTCAATGATGTCGACGATACGGTCGAAGACGACATCAAAGGGCGCCATGCCATCGACCTTGGAGACCTCATGCAGTTGGTTGTACTTCTCGATCACCGGGACGGTCTTTTCCTCGTGCTCCTGCAGGCGCTTGACGATTTTCGCGGTGCTGGAGTCGTAGGGCATACAGCTATCGGTCTTGCTGCGCTCATCAAGACGACGGATCAACTCAAGAGTAGGGACCTCGATTTCAATGACCTTGGAAATCGAGGCGTCGTGCTTGCGCAGGAGTCCCTCGAGAATGTAGGACTGGACGAGCGTGCGGGGAAAGCCCTTGAAGATGAAGCCGCGGACATCGGCAGCGTTCTCGAGGCGCTTCTCGATGAGGGGAACAACAATTTCGTCGGAGACGAGCTCGCCGCTGGCGTAGAGCGCTTCAATTTTTGCCCCGAGCTCCGTTCCGGCCTCGATTTCCTCCTGCAGCATGGGCCCGGTGGCCACATACTCGAGCCCGAACTTTTCGGCAATGGCCTTGCCTTGGGAACCCCGGCCGGATCCTGGATGGCCAAAAATGACGATATTGAAGAGCCGCTTGTTCTGTTCCTGGCGAATGATTTCCAGCACGTCGTGGTGCACCGCATCGATTGACTGGGTGGCATCGACCTCGTAGCTGACGCCCTTGTCCTTGTAGAATTGGAGGACAGGGAGGGTCTTTTCCCGGTATTCCCGCAGGCGGTTGCGGATGACCTCCTCGTTGTCGTCGCTGCGGCCGGATGTTTTGCCGCGATTGAGCAGGCGCTCGATGGAGACATCCTCCGGCACATGCAGGTCGATGAGGCAGGTGAGGGACGTGTTCAGCTTGATCATCAGGCCTTCGAGGATGTACGCCTGGATGGTTGTCCGCGGAAAGCCGTCGAAGAGGAACCCGTTGGCCTGGGTGTTCTCGGCAATTGTCTTCTCAATGATCTGGACAATAATTTCGTCGGAAACGAGATCCCCGGAGGCGATAATCTCCCGGGCCTGCTCGCCAAGCGGCGTCCCCTCCGCAAGTTCCTTGCGCAGGAGATCCCCGGTGGAGATGTAGAACAGGTTGAATTCCTTGATCAGGCGTTCGGACTGGGTTCCTTTACCCGCACCAGGCGGGCCGAAGAGGGCAATGTTGAGCATGATGCAGATGGCACATCCTGAGCCGCTAATTGGCAATTTAAAATTACCCGGATTACAGGACAGGCGGGGACTCTGTCACCTGGATGCGCCAGAAAAGGACTGACTGACCAGCCTCAATCCGGCCTGCCAGGTCAACTGGGCGGTATGGAAGCCCCATTTGAAGGACTCAAGGCGAGGATGGGCGGCCTGACCCGATGAAAGTCGAAGGACAGGCCCTTGCCCCGGTAGAACAAGTTTTGTAGAGGATTTCGGCAATTCGCACCTTGTAAGGGGGCAGGGTTTCAGGCATCGTGCATTTCATCCATTCGGATCCAGACAATGAAGATACCCAGCCTCACCGTTAAACTGGGAACTATGAACCGGCTTCGCGTCGTTTCCAAGGTTCGCTTTGGTGTCTACCTTGATGGCAAGAACCTCGACGAAATCCTGCTGCCCCTGCGCTACGTGCCGGAGGGGTGCGAGGTGGATGACTTCCTCGATGTCTTTGTTTACCTCGATTCGGAGGACCGCCCGGTGGCGACAACCGAGACGCCCTATGCCATGGTGGGTGAGCTGGCCTATCTGGAGGTCGTTGCGGTGAACCAGATGGGGGCCTTTCTCGACTGGGGACTGCCCAAGGACTTGCTCGTACCGTTCCGGGAACAGCGTGAGGGGATGAATAAGCACCAGCGTTACATCGTCTACATCTACCGCGACAAGGCGAGTGACCGGCTGGTGGCCTCCAGCAAGATCCACAAGCATGTCAACCCGAAGAGCTTCCGCTACAAGCCGGGGAAGAAGGTCAGCCTCATCATCTGCAATCCTTTCGAGCTGGGTTACAACGTCATCATCGAGAAGCAGTTCCCCGGGGTCATCTACAAGAATGAAGTATTCCAACCGGTCGAGGAAGGACAGCAGGTGAGCGGATACATCAAGCAGATCCGTCCGGACGGAAAGGTTGACGTGGAGTTACAGAAGTCGGGCACCTACGGCAGGGAGGCTAACGCTGAAAAGATCCTTGCCCTTCTCAAGGAGAAGGACGGCTTTCTGCCCATAACCGACAAGAGCCCGCCAGAGGAGATATATCAATTGTTTGCGGTCAGCAAGAAGGCCTACAAGCGGGCCGTGGGCGGACTATACAAGCAGCGCCTGATAACCATCGAGGAAGATGGGATCCGGCTTACAGATCCTTCGGCTCAATGATCTTCAGGAAACTTCCTCGTGATTATCCCGTCGTAGGGTTTCAATATCGGCAAGCAGTTCCTCCAATTTGCTCATTACGCGGCCATAGAAGGCATTCAATTCCATGCGGTAAAGCCGGTCACCGAAGTGCCATAGGAGAAGGGTGACTGCACCGACGGGAATCAGCCATGCAGCGGGAATTCCATTGATTTGCCAACCAGTCGTTGACGAGCCCACAACCCATTCGTACAGCCTGGGGCCGTGATTGGATAACCATAATCCCATGGCTGAACCCAGGAAAATAAACGGATAGTAGAATTTCGCCATCCGGGCATTCAAGGAGACCTGGGCCTTCAACCAACCGTCAAATAACAGCAGGTAGTCATAACTGCAGAGACACTTGTCCACTTTCTCCAAATCGTTCAATTCCCGCCGGTTGACAATGTACACAACCGCTAGCGTGATAAAAAGCGCGACTGCGGTAATAGGGAGTTCCAGCATGAACATGCCAACCAATCCCAGGACCCCGCCAACTACGATCGCCTTAAGATTGAATCGGAACATGCGCTTGAACTTCTCAGTGACATGCTGCGATTTTCTTGTGTACAAGTCGTTCACTTTTGGTGCGACAAGGGCTTTGTTGTCGAGAAAGCCCGTTTTCCAAATCTGT
>JBFOLZ010000137.1:0-15931 GCA_040830445.1 Puniceicoccaceae bacterium | reverse complement strand
GGGGAAATGGCGGTCAATACCGACCTCACCGCCATCCAGTTCCGTCTCCTCAATGCCTCCAAGGGTCCTGCCGTCCAGGCTTGCCGTGCCCAGTGCGACAAGAAGGCCTACCAGTTCCGTCTCAAGCATGTCCTCGAACTGACCCCCAACCTGAGCGTCTTCCAGGCGGTGGTCACCGGCCTGGTCTACAAGGCCGGCAAGGTGATTGGTGTACGGACCCAGCTCGGTATTGACTTCGGAGCTACCGCGGTCGTGGTCACTACAGGGACCTTTCTCCGCGCCCTCATGCATGTCGGGCGCTCCAAGTCGGAAGGCGGTCGCATGGGCGACTTCAGCGCCAAGACCCTCTCCTCCTCCTTTACCGAGGCTGGGATTGAGTTGTCCCGCCTCAAGACCGGGACGCCTTGCCGTCTGCTGGGGAGCTCAATCGACTTTTCCCGCCTCCAGAAACAGGACGGCGATCCCCTCCCCCCGCTCTTTGCCTTCTACGACACCCGTTCCGATGAACCATTGTTCCACGTGGAACAAAACGAGCGCATTTTCAGCGACCGGTTCACCGAGCAGATGTTCCACGTGGAACAACCGAATCAGATTCGGGCCGGATGGCTGCCGGGGAGCAACCAGGTGCCTTGCTGGGAAACGGAAACGACCGCCGAAACTCACCAGATCATCGACGAAAACCTGCACAAATCAGCCCTCTACGCGGGAGAAATCAAGGGAACCGGCCCGCGATACTGTCCGTCCATTGAGGACAAGGTCGTCCGTTTCACGGACAAGCCCCGCCATAAGCTGTTCCTTGAGCCGGAAGGCCGTCATACCGATGAATGGTATATTAACGGGCTCTCAACCAGCTTGCCGTTCGATGTCCAGGTTGAGATGCTGAAGACCATACCCGGACTGGAAAAGGCCCACATGCTCAGACCGGCCTATGCCGTGGAGTACGATTTTGCCCAGCCAACCCAGCTTTTTGCCTCCCTGGAGTCGAAGAAAGTGGAAAACCTTTTCTTCGCCGGACAGATCAATGGAACCTCCGGCTATGAGGAAGCTGCTGCCCAAGGCCTCGTAGCCGGGATCAACGCCGTCCAGAAGCTGCGCGGCGTGGATCCGGTCATCATCGGCCGGGAAATGGCCTACATCGGGGTATTAATCGATGACCTGGTCACCAAGGGCACCACCGAACCTTACCGCATGTTTACCTCCCGGGCTGAACACCGACTCCTGTTCAATCATGGATCCGCGGAAATCCGCCTGATTGAACTGGCCGAGGGCAATAATCTCGTCCCGGCCGACCGGATTAGTCGTATCCGTGCCAAAAAGGATGCTGTTGAGCGGTGGACAGATAAACTGGAACGGGAAACCCGGAGTGGGGGAACCTGGGCCGACTTTGTCCGCAGGGGAGGGGACCCGGGCGAATTGCCGGAAGAGCTGATGTCACTGGCGCAGGAAACCAGGGAGGAGATACTTTACCGGGTTCGCTACAAAGGCTATCTCGACCGGGAAAAGCGGATCATTAACAAGCTGTCCCAGGTGGACCGGATCCAGATTCCCCGCCGATTCGACTTTGCCGGGGTCTCCGGCCTGCGGGCGGAATCGGCCCAGAAGTTATCCCAAGTCCAGCCGGCGACACTGGGACAGGCTTCCCGGATTTCCGGCGTCAATCCCACTGACATTACTATCCTCATGATCGCACTGGGTGCTCTTAAGTAGTTCTTTATTAATAACTTGCGTGTTTTTTGCGTGTGCTCTAAGTCCCTTTTCCCATTGGTTTTGTCACCAACTTGTCACGCAGATTGGCATTGCCTTTAAGGTGTTCGCCGTATGTTACGATGGGGGAAACAATCTCATCAGTAAAGGATCATGACAGGAAAACGGATATTGGTGGTCGATGATGAACCGGACGTCACCGAATTGGTGTCCTACCGGCTCAAACGCGAAGGCTACACGGTGGAGGTGATCAACAATCCCCTGGAAATCATGGGGAAGGCGAGGGAGTTCAGCCCGGACCTGTTTGTTCTCGACATCATGATGCCGGAGCTGGACGGCATGCAAATCTGCCGTATGATCCGGGCTGATACCAAACTGAGCGGGATTCCCATCATCTTCCTCACCGCCAAAGGGGAAGTGGAGGACCGGATCAAGGGGCTGGAATACGGGGCGGACGATTACATTCCTAAGCCGTTCGATACCAAAGAGTTAGTTCTGCGAATCGGGCTCATCCTGAAGCGGATGGGAACCCAGTCAATGCCGGAGGATACCATTCTGCAGGTCGGGGACATCATTCTTGACGAGGAAATTCACCAAGTGACCGTGACAGGGACGGCCCTCGACCTCACAGCAACGGAATTCAAGCTGCTGAAGCTACTCATGCAGCGCAAGGGTAGGGTACAGTCGCGGGAGAACCTCCTCGTGAACGTATGGAATTACGACACGGACACGGAGACCCGTACCATTGACACCCACATCCGACGACTACGGGAAAAGCTCGGGGACCGGGCCGGGCTGGTGGAGACGGTCCGCGGTGTGGGCTACCGGATGAACGAGCCCGCCTGAGAAAGGTGTAGTTATTTTGACACTACTTTGCATTTTCCTGCTTTGCGTTTGCGGCTACCTGTACATGCGCTTGCGGGCGACAGGCCGGATAACGCGGCAGCTGATTGAGGCGGCAGAACGGACGGAGCCCCTGTTGCTGGAGGAAAACAGCTCTCTGATCCAGGCCTTCCGGCTCGACCAGCTGGTCAAGGCCTTCAACAAGCTGGTGGCCGAGAACGCCCGCTATTCCGGTACTGGCCAGGAACAATACGACCAAATCCAGACCCTCCTGGGCAATCTCCGCGAAGCGGTGGTAATGGTGGACCGCGACGATGTCATTCTTTCCGCCAACCGGGCATTTGTGGAACTGACCCAAGCCAGCGACAGTCCCAAGGGTCAGCGCCTGGACGCCTACCTCGGTGGACCTGACTTCATTGAATTCCTCAACCGGCTGCGGCTGGACCGGCAGCCCCGTCACGATGAGCTGGAGGTGGAAATCGACCAGGAGTCTTACTGGCTTGAGGCCAGCGCAGCACCGCTGAAAGAAACCCAGGGCGAGGAGGGGAATTACACCCTCTTTGTTTTCCAGAACATCACTCGCCAGAAGAAGCTGGAAATGATGCGGACGGAGTTCGTGGCCAATGTCTCGCATGAATTGAAAACGCCGGTCACCGTCATCCGGGGTTTTGCCCAGACACTGATGGAAGACGATGCGGATCTCAGTGCCGCAGAGCGCCTCCGTTTCCTGCAAAAAATCATCAGCAATTCTGAGCGGCTCGACTCTCTGCTGCAAGACCTGCTGCTTTTATCCCGCCTGGAATCGACAGAGATGATTCTGAAGCGGGAGGATTTGTCCCTTTCGGAATTCCTGTCCGACCTCGTGGAAAACTGGAAAGCAAGCCACCAGGGAGACTATCAGCTGCATCTGGAGCTGGAAGAAGGGCCCGACCTTGTTCATGCGGATCCCCTTCGACTGACGCAGGTGATCAACAACCTGGCGGAAAATGCCCTCAAACACGGGACCGGGCTGGGCGAGATCCGCATCCGGACCCGGATAGGGCCCCAGACCATCCAGCTGGAGGTCGCCGATGACGGAGCAGGAATCCCGGAGCGGGACCTGCCGCACATTTTCCAGCGCTTTTACCGGGTTGATAAGGGCCGTTCCCGCGAGTCGGGGGGAACTGGACTGGGACTATCAATTGTGAAGCACATTGTGGGACAACACGGCGGCGACATCACCGCTTGGAGCCGGAAAGGGGAGGGGACCCGCATAACCATAACCCTGCCCACGGCCGACCGGGCCCGCTTAGCTGGCCTGAGTGTCCGCAAGTAAAGCGGTCAGGCTGTAATACTCCGCAAAGAGGTTCTGGAAAAAGGACGGGTTCTCGAACGGCCAAGGAGCATCTGCTTGAACAATCCACCGGGGATGGTCCGCAATCACTCCACTGCACCAGTCGAAGTTGGCCCGGTGGTCTGTCCGGAAATGGAGCACCGCCCCGGGTGTTCCCAACCGAGCCAGCTGATCCAGCAGGGCCGGCTGAATAATGCGGTTCTTGGTGTGGCGGTTCTTCGGCCAGGGATCCGGGAAAAGGATAAAGATCCGCTCCACGAGCACCTCACCGGGCCAGGCTTGAAGACACTCCTGCACCTCCGCCTTGAGAAAGTGCAGGTTCTCCAGATGGCGCTTGTCCCGCTTTTCACAGGCTTTCCGTATGCGCTTGGAGACAATGTCGATACCGAGGCACTGGGCTTCCGGGTGCTGCCCCGCATAGGCCGTCAGGTAGTGTCCATGCCCACAGCCAATCTCAAGGGTGACCGGCGGATTGCCGGAAAATGCGTCCCTGATTTGTCCCTTGAGGCTGAGAATTCGGTCTCCCCGCCTCTTCAGGTAGTCCGCGTGCTTGTCCGTTCGTGGAAATGGATCCGTCATCCCCCAAGCCAGATAAGGAAGAGCAGCTGCAGGACAAGGAAGAATCCGATGAGGGTCCAGCAGAAGAGACTGGGCCCGTTGAAAGCCAGTTTGCGTTCCAGGCGAAAGACCTGCGGGAGGACTGGAGCCTGGCCCTTGGGCAAGACGTTGTGTTTGCTCAACTTTCCGAGTTCACTGGTGATGTCTTTGACCTTTGGCATGCCGCATTACGGTTATATTCTTATATAAGTTAATAAAAGACTTCTTCTTCTTATACAGTGTGAATATCTCAACATCTCCATAAGCTACTGCGTGTCAATGTGTTAAAACACCAAAATCCGGGTACAAGCCTGTTCGGCAAGGGGTGGCGGGAGTGGCAACAACCTTGTTCACAAGCTATCCACACACCTGCTGCCACTTCATTCACGCCCTATCCGCAATCCCGCGTGAGTAAAAATTCGACTCAAGGGTTGACGCCATGGCAAAGAGAATCCATCCGTTCTTCTTTTCACAGGTAGGGTTCATCACATGTTCATTGGGGTTAAGAAGTTGGTTTTCCGAGGTGCTCCGTTAGCAGGTTTGCTCATCGCAACCGAATTGCAAGCGGTCTCTCTCAGCCCGTATAAATTGATCGAGAACACGCCTTTCGGGCTGCCGATCACCAACTCAATGGTGACCAGCTGGGTCATTTCCCTGGCTATCATCCTGGCTGTTCGCCTGATGGTGGGCAAACCCCAGCTGATTCCTTCAGCGGGCCAGGCGGTGGTGGAAAACCTCCTCGGCGGTATCCGGGACATCATGGAACCCATTGTTGGCAAGCATCTTATTGCCAAGGTCTTCCCGCTGCTGATCGGGTTTTTCACCTTTATCCTCATTCACAACTGGAGCGGTCTATTACCGGGGGTAGGGGCATTCGGGTTGAAAGATGAGCACGGACACATTGTCTACTGGATGCGTCCCGGCAACGCCGACCTCAACATGACGGTGGCCCTGGCCATCATTTCCGCTTCCATCGGCTGGGGCTACTTTGTTCTCCGGTATGCGGGCATCAAGTTGCTCTTCTTTGACCTGTTCGGCAACAAGGCGGACCCGAAGGAAGTGCCGAAGGCGATCTACATCCTGCTCTTCCCGGTATTTTTCGGTGTCGGCCTGATTGAAGTCATCTCGATTATCTTCCGGAATGTCTCCCTGTCCTTCCGTCTATTCGGCAATGTTTTTGGTGGGGAAAACCTCCTCGCCAGCATGACGGATCTGGCCGGTTGGTTTGTTCCCATCCCCTTTTACTTTCTGGAAATCCTTATCGGCGGGGTGCAGGCCCTTGTTTTCACCCTCCTCACGGCCGTCTATATCGGCCTCATCTGTAATCATGGCGACGAGGAGGACCATGCCCACTAACCAGACAAACCTTTCACGCCGGGACCGGTGCCAGAGGTAACCAATCCTCACCGCGTGCCGGACGGCGGGAACCTGATTAAAACAAAAAATCCAACCACTAAGAAAAATGATCGATATAATCGCTGCAGTTGATTCTAACCTCGCCGACGGCATTCAAGCCGCCTTTGGCTGTGCTGCCGCCGCTATAGGCGTAGGTCTCGTAGGGGCCAAGGCTGTTGAGGCCGTGGGCCGCAACCCGGGCGCTTCCGGCAAGATCCTCGTCCAGTCCATCATCGGTATGGCCCTGGCTGAGGCTGTCGCCTTCTACGCCCTGTTTCTCTAAGGCTTTGAGGCACATCCGGATTCTTCCGGGTGTGCCTTTTTCTCCTATCCATAACGCCACAGAACCCTTTTAACCATGTTGGATTCCTTCATATTGCTCGCAGCCGCAACGGCCGAAACGGCCGCTGAACCCGGCTTCTTCGACAAGATTGGTCTCGGCGGCTTTGGTCTGGACGGCAAACTGATCCTCGCCCAGATGGTCAATTTCGTCGTTGTCGCCTTCCTGCTCTGGCGCTTCGCCTTCAAGCCGGTCATGGCCACCCTTGATGAGCGCCAGAACAAGATTGCTGAAGGCCTGCAGTTTGCCGAGGAGGCCAAGGCTCAGCTGGCGGAAACCGAAAAGCGCCAGGCCGAGGTTCTCCGCGAGGCCAACACCAAGGCCCAGGAAATCCTCCACGAGGCCCGTGACAAGGCCCGCGAGCTGGAAGACCGCCTCAAGGCGGAAACCTCGACCCAGATTGAGGAGATGCGCAAGCGCGCCGAGGAATCCAATGAACTGGAACGCCAGAAGATGCTCACGGAAGTCCGTCAGGAAATCGCCCGTCTCGTGGTGATGACATCCGGCAAGGTCCTCCAGCGTGAGCTCGGTGACGAGGAGAAGGCCCGGCTCGACAAGGCCGCAGCCGCAGAAATTTCCCAACTGAACTAATCGATGGCAGCCACGCAGGACACCAAGTTGGCCAAGCGCCTTGCCCGCCTCGTCGTTGAAGCGGGTGAATCCGGTGTTGCCGAACTGAAACCGGCCCTTGAGAAGCTGCTCGCCGGGCGTTCCGCAGCCGACCGCAAGGCTTTCCTGAAGGCATTTCTCAAGGCAGCGACCCGCGAAGTCCAAAAAGATACCCTGGTCATCGAATCCGCCCAGACCCTTTCCGACGAGGTCGTTGCATCCCTTGTCGCTGACTTTTCCAAAGGCCGTGCAAGGCCACTGCAGGTTGTTCGCAAGTCCAACCCGGCCCTCATCGCCGGCGTGCGCGTCCAGCTGGGTGACACCGTCTACGACGCTTCGGTGGCCAGCAACTTGCAATCCCTCGCCGCCCGTATCCGTTAACTTTACCATTATCAAGCAAACGAAATGAGCTCCATTCTCGAACAAATTGAAAAAGAGATCGCCTCGCTGACACCGGATGTCGGCAAGACCAATACGGGTGTCATCACCAATGTAGCCGACGGCGTGGCCAAGGTTGAAGGCCTGTCCCAGGTCATGTTCAACGAAATGGTTGAATTCCCGCACGGCATTACCGGCATCGCCCTCAACCTTGAGGAAGACGAAGTGGGTGTCGTCTGCCTCGGGGACGCCAATCTCCTCAAGGAGGGCGACGAAGCCAAGACCACCGGGCGCCTCCTCTCGGTTCCGGTTGGCAAGGAACTTCTCGGACGCGTGGTCGATGCCATCGGCAACCCGGTTGACGGTAAGGGCCCGCTTGATTCCAAGGAATCGTATCCGATTGAAAAGATTGCCCCGGGCATCATTCCCCGCAAGTCGGTCGACCAGCCGCTGCAGACCGGTATCATGGCCATTGACTCCATGATTCCGATTGGCCGTGGACAGCGCGAGCTGATCATTGGTGACCGCCAGACCGGCAAGACGACCATCGCCATCGACACCATCATCAATCAGGCCAAGATCAACCGCCAGGGCCTGGCATCCGGTGATGAGTCCTTCCGCCCGGTCTATTCCATCTACGTTGCCGTTGGCCAGAAGAACTCGACCATTGCCCGGACCATCAAGGCCCTTGAGTCGGCCGGTGCCCTTGAGTACACCATCATCGTCATTGCCCCGGCGGCTGAGAATGCGGCCAATCTCTACCTGGCCCCGTTCGCCGGTTGCGCCATGGGGGAGTGGTTCATGCAGAACGGCATGGACGCGCTTATTGTTTACGATGACCTCACCAAGCAGGCGGCTGCATATCGCCAGATTTCCCTGGTCCTGAAGCGCCCCGCCGGCCGTGAAGCTTATCCGGGTGACGTCTTCTACCTCCACAGCCGCCTGCTGGAGCGTTCAGCGCGCCTCAATGCGGATAACGGTAACGGTTCCCTGACGGCCCTGCCGATCATTGAGACCCAGGCCGGTGACGTTTCCGCCTACATCCCGACGAATGTCATTTCCATTACCGACGGGCAGATCTTCCTCGAAACCGACCTCTTCAACCAGGGCATCCGCCCGGCTGTCAGTGTCGGTCTTTCGGTCAGCCGGGTGGGTTCCGCCGCCCAGATCAAGGCGACCAAGCAGGTAGCCGGCAAGGTCAAGCTGGAGCTGGCCGCCTACCGTGAGCTGGCCGCCTTTGCCCAGTTCGGTTCCGACCTCGACGCCCGGACCCGGCGCCAGCTGGACCGCGGCGCCCGCACCGTTGAGCTTTTCAAGCAGCCGGCCTACTCACCGAAACCGGTGGAAGTCCAGGTGGCCCTCCTCTGGTCGATGCAGAATAACTACTTCGATGATGTCGAAGTGGGGGACATTGTCAGCGCCGCCGCTTCCCTGCAGGATTTCCTCGAAACCGGCAAACAGGAGGTGCTTTCCGCCATCCTCGAGAAAAAGAAGCTCGATGATGACACTGAAGCGGCCCTCAAGGATGCCGTGGAAGCCTGGAAGTCGACCTACGCCTCCGCCTGAGTTTTGCAAAGCCCAACCCGGTTGAATTAGACAATGCCAAACACGCGCGACATCAGGAACCGAATCCGCGGGGTCACGAACACCCAGAAGATTACCCGCGCGATGCAGCTCGTAGCCGCTTCGAAGATGAAGAAGGCGCAGGACCGAGCCCTGGAGGGTCGTCCCTTTGCGCGTGAACTGGCCGCCATGCTGACCTTGCTAACCGACAAGGTGGAAGACTTCAGCCACCCCTTTCTGGAAGAGCGGCCGGTCAAGAGGCGGGGCATCCTGCTCATTACCACCGACCGGGGTCTCTGTGGTTCCCTTAACGCGAACCTGTTCCGCGAAGTTTCCCATATTAAGCCTGATGAGGGGGCATTTGTCACCATCGGGCGGAAGGGACGGCAATACATCAGCCGGACCGGCCGCAAGTTGCTGGCCGATTTCCCGATTTCCGAGGAAGCCGCCTTCAAGGAGCTGCGTCCGGTAGTGGAATTTCTGATCGAGCAGTACAAGGAAGGGGAAATCGATACCATCGAAATCCTCTATCCCCGCTTCAAGAACACCCTCATCCAGGAGCCACGGCAGGTTCCCCTGGTTCCGCTCAACGACATGGCGGAATATGCCCTCAAGATGGCCAAGGAGGAAGGTATCGAGGTTGTCCAGGACGCCCGCGAGTTCGTCTACGAGCCGTCCGCGGAAGTCATTCTGACCCACCTCATGGATCGCTTCGTCAAGCGGGAGATCTACCAGATGCTGATCGATGCCCGGGCTTCCGAGCACAGCGCACGGATGGTTGCCATGAAGGCCGCCACCGACAATGCCAAGAAGCTGACCGATTCCCTGACATTGCAATACAACAAGGCCCGGCAGGCAGGCATCACCCAGGAAATCCTCGAGATTACCGCCGCCACCGCACACTCCTGAACCGAATTTAGTTAATCAACCAATCTTTCAAAACCATGAGCCAGAATACCGGAAAAATCGTCCAAGTGCTCGGCGCTGTCGTCGACGTGCAGTTCGATGTCAAGAACGTGCCCGCCATCTACCAGGCGCTCCACATCAACTACGAATACCAGGGCAAGCCCACCACACTGACCCTTGAGGTCCAGCAACACCTCGGCGAGGGAATGGTCCGCGGCGTTGCCATGTCTTCCACGGAAGGCCTGGTCCGTGGGATGGATGTCATCGACACCGGTGATGCCATCACGGTACCGGTTGGCGAAGGGGTCCTTGGCCGCATCTTCAATGTCACCGGAGATGCCGTGGACGAACGCGGCGACGTCAAGTACGAGAAGCGCTATTCCATCCACCGCAATCCGCCGGAGCTGGTCGACCAGTCCACGGAAGCGGAGATCCTCGTCACCGGGATCAAGGTTATCGACCTCATTTGCCCCTTCACCAAGGGTGGTAAGGTTGGCGCTTTCGGTGGTGCCGGGGTGGGCAAGACAGTTGTCATCATGGAGCTCATCAACAACATCGCCAAGTCCTATGGCGGTTACTCCGTTTTCTGCGGGGTGGGGGAACGCTCCCGTGAAGGAAATGACCTTTACCATGAAATGTCGGACGCCGGGGTTATCGACCAGGAGAACATCGAGAACTCCAAGGTTGCCCTCTGCTACGGCCAGATGAACGAACCGCCGGGTGCCCGTATGCGGGTCGGCCTTTCCGGCCTCTCCATGGCGGAGTACTTCCGCGATGAGAAGGGCCTCGATGTGCTCCTCTTCGTGGACAACATCTTCCGTTTCTCCCAAGCCGGTTCCGAGGTCTCCGCGCTTCTCGGCCGCTCTCCCTCCGCGGTGGGTTACCAGCCGACGCTGGCCCAGGAAATGGGTTACCTGCAGGAGCGGATCACTTCCACCAAGAAGGGTTCCATCACTTCCTTCCAGGCTGTCTATGTTCCGGCTGACGACTTGACCGACCCTGCTCCGGCCAACACCTTCGCCCACCTTGACTCGACCATCGTTCTCGAGCGCCGTATTGCCGAGCTGGGCATTTATCCGGCTGTGGATCCGCTGGCCTCTACTTCGACCGCCCTTGACCCGGCTGTTGTCGGTGAGGAGCACTTCAAGGTCGCCCGCGGAGTGCAGGCTGTCCTCCAGCGTTACAAGGACCTGCAGGACATCATCGCCATTCTCGGTATCGACGAACTTTCCCCGGACGACAAACAGACCGTTTTCCGTGCCCGGAAGATCCAGAAGTTCCTTTCCCAGCCCTTCAATGTGGCGGAAGTCTTCACCGGGTTTGCCGGCAAGATTGTCACCCTCGAGGACACCATCAAGGGTTTCAAGATGATTCTCGACGGCGAACTGGACCACATCGATGAAAACGACTTCGCCTACAAGGGTGGAATCGACGAAGTGCTCGCCGCCCACGAAAGCAACGAATAATCGCCATGCCGCTAACCCTCGAAATCGTCACCCCTGAGCGCCGGGTCCTCTCCGAAGAGGTCGAGCACGTCGTCCTGCCGACGGAGGCCGGGGGCGAGATCGATGTCCTGCCGGGACACATCCCGCTCATGTCGATGATCGATCCGGGTGAGCTGCGCTACTACCAGGGAGGCCAGCCCGAATCGATAGCCATCGCCCGGGGCTTCATCCAGATTATCGGTGACAAAGTCTCCGTCCTCACGGAGGCCGCCATCGAGGTGGATGATATTGATGTCTCCTCACTCGATGAGGCCAAGGCCCGTGCCGAACAGGCGCTTGAGGAAGCCCGCCAGAGCGGCGAGGATCCGGAAGTGCTGGAGCAGCTGGAGACCAAGGCCCGCTTCACCGTCCTGCAGCAGATCATTACCCAGAGCAAGGGGCGCTAGGCCCGATAATCCCGCTAATCTCCCTTAACGGCAAAGCGGTTGCCAATTGGGGACGGATGCCTTTTATTGGCGTAAATGTCGGGATTTGATGAGAACATTGTCCGGGAGTACTTCGAGCTGCATGGTTTCCTTGTGCGGCAGGTTCGCAAGTACCAGGTCCAGTCCCGACGCAAGGTGGCCGAGGAGGAGATCGACCTCATCGTCTATAATCCGACTTACGCTCCCGGGGACCGTGAACCCAATTTTCTTCTGTTTGCGTCCGAGCTGCCCTACATCCACCGGGCGGTTGTCGTAGTCAAGGCCTGGCACACAATCCACAAGTTCACGCCCAACCTTCTCAAGAGCAGCTCCGAGATCCTCAAGTTTTTAGAGAAGAGCGTCTCCAAGAACATTGAGGGAAGTTTTACCGACACGGAGGAGGAGAAGACCCAGGACCTGAAACGAATCCTCGTCTTACCCGGATTGCCAACCAGTGAGCCCTACCGCAGTGAAAGCATCCAGCTGCTCAGGGACAAGGGGGTGGATGGTATCATCAGCTTCCGGGCCATGCTGCTGGACATCATCCAGAAGGTTGAAGTCAATCGCAGCTACCAGAAGAGCGAGTTTCTCCAGATTCTCCGTGTATTGAAAAATTATGACCTCGTGAAGGATTCCCAGATGGGGCTTTTCAAGGACTAAGGACAAAAGACGAAGGACGAAAGTATGCCGAACCACCCGACCGCCGTTATACATGAAGCGACCCGTATTCCCGACGATGTGACTATCGGGGCCTATGCCGTTGTCGAGGATGGGGTGGAGATTGGCTCCGGGAGCATCATCCGCGAGCATGCCATCATCCGCAGCGGGACCATTCTCGGGCAACGTTGCATTGTCGATGCCCATGCTGTCATTGGGGGCCTGCCACAGGACTTTTCCTTCAACCCGGCAACACCATCAGGTGTGCGGATAGGCGATAATGTGACCATCCGGGAAGGCGTCACCATAAACCGGGCCACATTCGAGGGCCAGTTTACCGAGGTCGGGGACGGTTGCATGCTGATGGCCAACAGCCACCTCGGGCACGACTGCAAGGTCGGGAGGAACGTCATCCTGGCCAACAATGTCATGTTGGCCGGCAAGGTGTCGGTGGGCGAATTTACCTTCATTGGTGGTGGTGCGGGGATTCACCAGTTCTGCCGAATCGGCCAGTCAGCCATGGTCAGTGGCCTGTCCCGTGTCAGCCAGGATATTCCGCCCTTCTGCATGATGGCTGAGCGCAATGAACTCATCGGACTGAACCTGGTGGGATTGAGGCGCCGGGGCATTGAACGCGAGGCCATCAAGGAGCTGAAGAAGCTCTATCACCTGGTTTACAGCGTGGAGGGTCGGCCCAAGGTCCTTGCTGAAGGGGCCCTCAAGGACGATCTGGCCAAGTCCGACATTGGGCGCCAATTCCTTGAATTCATGACCGGTGAGAGCAGCAAGGGCGTCATGCGCCCGCGCAAGGAAGGGCAGTGATGGCCTCCATTAAACCGATTGCCTTGACGTGCGGAGACCCGGCTGGTGTCGGGCCGGAAATCATTGCCCGTTGGATCGATGAAAATCCCAAGTGGCGCAACCGGGTCTGGCCAATCGGGGAAGAGGCCTGGCTCGATGCGCTGGGTTGCCGGGGTACCCTTTGTGAATGTGCCCGCGATCCGGCTGTTCCCGGAAAGCCAACCGCCAACGGGTCAAGGATAGCCTGGGAAGCCCTGACCGTTGCCGCCAAGGGCTGCGAGGAGGGTCTCTTTTCCGCAGTAGTCACAGCTCCAGTCAGCAAGGAGCACCTGCAGGCGATTGGCTATCCCTTCCCCGGCCAGACGGAGTTCTTCGCGGATGCCTGGGGCGGCACACCTTCAATGGCCTTTGCGGGGCGTGAACTGAAGGTTGTCCTGGCGACCTGGCATGTTCCGCTGGCAACCGTGGCCGGGCTGTTTGAAGGGGAACCCGACCTGCTCGACCAGGCGGTCCAGCAAGCGGGGGAATGGGCCAAGTTGGAAGGGATTGCGAAGCCGCGAATAGCGGTTTGCGGGCTCAATCCCCATGCCGGGGAAGGGGGCTTGTTGGGCAGTGAGGAAAAGGATCTCCTGAATCCCCGTCTGGCAAAGTTGCGCCAGCACTACCCGGACCTCTCGGATTGCCTTCCGGCCGACACGGTCTTCCATCGTCAGCGGGAGGGAGAGTTCGACTTTGTGGTCGCCCTTTACCACGATCAGGCGCTCATACCGGTCAAGACACTCGAATTCCACCGGGCTGTTAATGTGACCCTGGGCCTGAAGCACATCCGAACCAGCCCGGACCACGGGACGGCCTTTGACATCGCGGGCAAGGGCATCGCGGAAACGGGAAGCTTTAGTCATGCAGTGGAACTGGCATGGCGGTATGCCAGGTTGCGGGCCGACCTTGAAACTTAATTAAATCCACCTAAGGTAAGGGGTAATGGATAAGACAACTGCAGACCTCCCTGAAGGAGTACGCCTCGTTGATGACCGGCTGGTCAAGGTCACGGAAGCTGCTGCCCGGAAGCTGCTTTCCCTGCAGGAGCGGGAGCAGGAGGGCGAATATTTGCGGGTTCGTGTGACCGGCGGAGGCTGTAGCGGACTGGCCTACAAGTTGAAATTTGTGGGCCGGCCGAAGACCGGGGACCTTCTCGTCCAGAGCAAGGGGGCCGCCATTCTCATCGATACCAAGAGTGCCCTTTATCTCAAGGGTATGACTTTGGATTATTCCGACAAGCTGGTTGCCGGGGGATTCAAGTTCAACAATCCCAACGCCAAGGCCAGCTGTTCCTGCGGGGAAAGCTTTGCGGTTTAGGCATACCGGGCCCGCGCCTCGACGATTTCCGGTGCCTTGGCCTCTGAGCGCAATGCCAGCCAGCGGAGGTGGCCTGAGGCCAGGCAGTAGCTTGCGGTCGGCCACGGACCAGCGTTGACCTGTTTGTGCAGATGCCAGGGGGTCTTGCTTTTCTCAAAGCCTGGAAACCGATCTCCCTCAGCGGCCCACTCAAGAATCCGCTGTTCCGGGCTGAGCAGAAACTGGCACCATTGACGAATCACGGGAGGGACGGGAATCGGCAGATGCAGGCCGCGGGTCATTTTGGCGTAATCCCTGACAAATCCAGCCGCAGCGGCTTGGATGGCTTCTGCGCCGGGACCCTTGAAACTGCCCGTCATGACCAGTTCCATAGCCGGAAGCAGCAGGTCAGCCGGGATGTCAAAAGGCAGTTCGAGGAGGCAATCCCCGCGTTTTGCTCCCGCTATGGCCAAGAGGGAGGTGGCTCCTTCGCTGGAATGAAAAATGGAGTAGCGGTTTCCGGATACGCCAAGGGCTTCAATTTCGGGCAGCCAGGGCCAGTAGGCCTTTACGGACCCAGCCAGGTTGGTCAGGAAGTCCCGTCCCGTTCCATGAAAAGATACCGGCAGCACCTTGCCGGACAGGGACTGGAAAAGCACCACCAGGGTAGGTCCAATCAACCGGTAACCAAGCAGATGTTCCAGAAAGGCATCCTCCTCCGCCGGACGGGCCGATTGATCCTCCAGATCTTTTTGCAGGAGGCCGTGAACCAGTTGGGATGCGAGTTGCCCTTCGCCAGCGTAAGCATCCTTGCGCATGAACCGTTTATCCGTCGGAAAAAGGAGGGCATTTTCTCCCGGGAAAGCCTGGTCGCCAATCAGGACCCGCTGGACCTTGTCCGGACCGGGTGAGGGTTTCGTCAGCTCATAGCCGTTCTTCTCCTTCAGGAGGGTGTGAAAGGTGTCGGTAAAGGGGCCCAGGCGTGGAACGGTTACAGCTAATCCCTCAACCAGCGCCTGATGATAGATATCGAGAGCCCACGCGTTGGGATAGGACATGTCCATCCAGGCTTCCAGTTCGAAACTGTAGAGGATTTGCCGGTCATCGAGCCATTCCGGTCGCTTCGTGCAGCAGGCATCGATTTTTTCGAGGGTAGTGGAGCCCCTCATGGCTTTTTCAGCCGCTTCCCTTACGTCCGCAAAGCCGGTGTATTTGAGCGCGTCCCTCTGGCGGAGCCGCTGTTCAACCAACTGGAAAATGGAATCCGTGCGCAGCAGACGAAAGTGGACGATATCACAAATGGACAACTCCAGTGTACCGGCTTTCCTAACCTCCGGGTGGGCCAGCAGCTCATCGATGCTCTTGATTGAAACCGACTCCTCCATGAAAAGACTGAATAGTCAGCCCTAGAGTGGATGTTGCGTCAAGCTGCTAGCTGTTCAACCACGCGGGGGTCCGCTGCGGATGGATTGCTGGATCTTTTCCATGACCTCCGGGGGAGGTGGCGGGGGCAGTTCCGTCGGGGGCGGGGGAATATCAATTTCCGATAGATTGGGCGGCG
>JBFOLZ010000136.1:0-33377 GCA_040830445.1 Puniceicoccaceae bacterium | reverse complement strand
GGCCCCCCCTGTCCTTATACGAATGTGTGGAAACCAATCTGGGGAAACCCACCTTGACCCGCTCTGTGTTCGAGCCAGCCGGCCCGATTGGGTTTTTTTTCTTCGTCTCTGCCCCCGAAAAATGGTCCCAGGCCGGACGCGTGCCCGCCATAATCCTTGGGTTGCTGGTGCTGGCGGGGATCCTGTTTTCGTTCAACACGCTTACGGCGGGCGGGGGAACTGTCTCCATGGTGATCGCCCTTGCGGCCGTCGGGTTCTTCCTGTTCGGCCCGGACGCCCTCATTGCCAGCACCACCGCGGTGGACTTCGGCACCAAAAAGGGTGCCGGTTCAGCTGCGGGGTTGATCAACGGGATGGGCTCGACCGGTCAGATCCTTGGCCTTTCCCTGCCCGGAATCATCTCGTCCATCTGGGGCTGGAATGTGCTTTTCAATGGCATGGGCGTTTTTGTCCTGCTGGCGGCCATCATCCTGATTCCGAAATGGAATGAGGTCCCACCGAGTGAAGACGGGGACGATGATCAGTGACCGGACTGAATCACTGAGCTGATTGCACCTGAATCGAAAAAACCAACAAGGAGACACAACATGGGCAAGGTGAGCATGATCATGTTCGACCTCTCTGGCACAACCGTACAGGACGACACCGGTGTGCGGGACTGCCTGTATGCGGCAGCGCAGGAGTTTGGACTCGAAACAACGCCTGAGGAAATCCTCCTCCATATGGGAACTAACAAGATCCACCTGTACCAGTTTCTTATCGCCCGATCGCAGGGGAAGGATGTCCGTTTCGAGGATTTCGAGAAGGACATCGATCCGGAGTCGCGGGAGGAAGCGGTCAAGGTCTTCAACCGCTACAGTGAGATCATGATCAACCACTATCGGAACAACGTGGAGGAAGTCCCCGGTGCCACGGAAACCTTCAAGTGGTGCCGAGATCATGGAATTAAGATTGCGACAGATACGGGATTTCATCGCGATGTGACAGATGCGATAATGGACGGCCTCGGGTGGGTGCGGGACGGCATCATTGATCTCTCCGTTGACGTGGAGCACGCACCCGGCGAGCGCGGCCGGCCGGCTCCGTTCATGATCCACTATGCGATGGCCCAACTTAATATCCAGTCGGTGCATGAAGTCATCAAGATTGGTGACACACCTGCTGACATGCTGGAGGGATACAATGCGGGTTGCCGTGGTATCGTGGGGGTACTGAGCGGTCCGCGTCCGGTGACGGCATGGGGTAATTACTGGCACACCCACGTGATACCAAGCGTGCGCGAGTTGCCTGATTTGATTGTCGATCAATTTACCTGATTAAGCGAACAATTGACAAAAGTGCCGGTAACCAGGGATGATTCACAACCATCCCCGCTTCCATATACAGGAAAACAGCAGGATGAATACGATAAAGGTACTGCTTTGCACAGCGGATGACGGGGTTATGGTCCAGGTCATCACCACTGTCCTCAGGTCGGCCGGATTATCTCCCCAGTTTGAGGTGGTGGAAGACAAGGATGATACCGCCGCGATCCAGGAAGCAATCATCGACTCGGTCCTTGTATACCCGAACAAAGCTTTGATCACCCGGGACATGATTGCCTCCGCCAGAAACTTGCGCCTCATCCACTGCGGAACGGGGTATGACACTGTGGACCTGGAGGCTGCCCGAGACCACGGCATCCATGTGTGTACAACCGGTGATGCGATGGCCCGCTCTACAGCGGAACATACCCTGCTGTTGATTCTGGCCCTGGCGAAGGGACTCGGGAAAAGTCATCGGGAAATGCGTGCTGGAAAATGGATACAAGACCGGGGTGTTGAGCTGGGCGGAAAAGTGCTCGGCCTTTACGGTTTCGGGAACATCGGGAGGATGGTGGCGCAAATGGCCCATGGCCTCGACATGCAGATCCTGGCCACCAGGCGCCATCCGGATGCAGGCACGTCGGGACTGGATTACGTGCGCATTGTCAGAGGTGAGGAATTGCTGGAGCAGGCGGACATATTATCGCTTCACCTGCCCCTCGTCACCAGCGGCAGGGAATCGACCAGGGGATTGATCGGGGAAAAGGAGTTGCGCCATTTCGGGGCCAGCGGCCTGGCCTGGCTGGTTAATACGGCCAGGGGTGCGATTGTCGATGAAGCCGCCTTGGTTCATGCGCTACAGGACGGAACCATCAAACAGGCGGCTCTGGACACTTTCCCTGTCGAACCGCTTCCTGCCGGCCATATACTGCGCAGTCTGCCAAACGTGCTTCTCACTCCACATGTTGCAGGGGAAACGACGGGTGCCCTCACTGAACGTTACACCCGCATCGCCCGAAACCTGCTGAGAATCCTCCACGGGGAAAAGCCGGAGGAGACCATTGTTACGCCGGATCAGGAAACCTTGTGAGGAGATCCTGGAGGACTGCCAATCCCACCCCTTCATCGGCATCCAGGTTCTCCACGACGAGGTTGGCTTCCGAGAAGTCCTCTCCCTTTGAGTAAAGGCTTGGGGTTATGAGGCAATTCATCCCGGCGCATTTAGCCGCGACCAGACCGATACGGGTGTCCTCGATAACAACTGTGCAACCGGGTTGGATTGACATCTTGTCTGCCGCGAGCTGGTAGATATCAGGGGAGGGCTTCTTCTTGGCCACAATGTCGCCGGCAAAAATCCCGCGGAAAGCCTGCATGCGGTCGCGCCCGAGAGTTGATTCCAGAACCGCCCGAACAGCCTTTTCATTGGAGGTGGAACAAACCGCGACAGCCACATCTGCAGCGATGGCCTCATCGATCAACCGGGAAATGCCGGGTCTCAAAGGTAAACGGCCTTCCTGCGTCAGCTTCATGAAGTGTCCTGTCTTACACCGGTGGAGCTCCCGGATCAGGTTGTCCGGATTGGTATTGGGCGGCCAGCCTTCCCGATCGAAGTAATGGCGCATCCGCTCCTTGCCGCCACTGGTTTTCAGGAGGTTCCCGTATAATTCGATTCCCCAGCACACCTCCAAACCCATTTCATGAAAGGCTTGGTTGAAGGCAACCCGATGCCCGTCCCGCTCGGTTTCGACCAGGGTGCCATCACAGTCGAACAGGATCGCTTGCAGCACGGTATTCCGTTTCATGCGCGGTTGCTCCCTCCGCATAAACGGATTTTTCCACGGGCCATTACAACCATTGCCTCATGCTGGGCCCGGAGCAGCCGCAGGGGTTCGTAGTCCTCCGGATGCTCCCGGTGATACTCGCAGAAGCCGTCCACAAAGGCATGCTTGAGGTTGGTCGAAATATTGACTTTGGCACAACCGCTGGCGATGCACTTCAGGATTGTCTCGTCGGACAGCCCCGTGCCGCCATGAAGGGCCAGTGGCAGGCCCGTTCGCTTGGAAATCTCGGCCAGGAGGTCAAAGGCAACCCGGGGTGTTCCCTTGTAGTATCCGTGGGCGGTGCCGCAGGCCGGTGCAAAGGTGCCCAATCCCGGCAAACCGCGGCAAAAGACCTCCGCTTCATCGGGATCACAAAGGTGGGCCTCCTCCTCGGCAACGGATATAGTCTCCTCGACTCCGCCAATCCGACCCAGTTCCGCTTCCACCCCCACTTCCAGCTCGTTGGCCATTTCAAGAATTGAGCCCGACAGGGCAAGGTTCTCGTCAAACGGCTTGTCGGACGCATCGATCATCACCGAGGTCCAGCCGGTTTGCAGGCATTGCTGGATAAGTTCCAGGTCCTTTCCGTGATCAAGATGCAGGGCGACCGGAACAGGGGACCGGCCGCCAAGCAACTGTGCCCACTGGACAATGGCTTCATGGCCATGGTATCGCACTGTTTTCTCCGATGTTTGCAGAATGACCGGTGCCTTCTCCTCCTCAGCGGCCTCAATCACGGCACGCATGGAAGCGAAGTCCACCGGGTTAAAGGCCACGACTCCGTATCCTTTTGAAAGGGCCGTTTCCAGGATGGGTTTGATGCTTACAAGTGGCATGTCAGGTTCCTTTTCCGTGTATTGGCTGATTCTCTACAGGTGTTGCCAGTTCAGTCCCGTTGCAGACAAAGTCAAAGATGTCGAAATTCCTTGGGTCCTGACTGGCAAGCACTTGGTGCCGGTCGGTAAGCGGGTGGGATAGTATGAAGGGAACCATCTCCTCATAGCGGCCGCCATGTGAGCGCAGGGGTCCCCGCAGTTGCGACAAGTCATGGTCCGCCTTTGTCCGCCCGATGACATGGTCCCGGCCGGAAAGGACAACAAAGTCACCCATGCGGTCGGCCGGCAATTCCAGCTTGCTGACAGCGCTCTCCGCATCGTGAACCTCCGTCACCCCGGGCAGATTACATATCCATGCCTCGACTTGGTCGTGTGGGGCATTTTTGGGACAGTAAACCATGACAGCTGAACCCATGGCGCCATGATGGACCACGTATGGGTCAGTAATAGGGCAGATCACCTTGAATCCCGGGCCAAATTCCTCCTGTAAAAGGCTTTCGAGAAAGATGGCGTTGGGCCGCCCGTCCGGGCCGCTCTTGGCATTCATGCCGTGGTCGGCGGTGATACCAATCACCGCTCCCGTATCGGCAAGACGACCCAGCAATGTATCCATTTTTTCATGATAATTGAGCATCTCCGGGGCCTCGGGTGGATAACGATGCTGCATGAAATCCGTCGTGGTCAGGTATAAAAAATCGGCCAGCTGCTGCTCGATGAGGTGAATTCCCGCCCGGAGGACATACAGGCTGGCCTCCCCGCTGTAGATATCGGGCGTATTTCCGAAAAGCGCCTCCAGGCCGCCAATTCCGTTTTCGGTCTTCGTCGCCTCGCTGGCCTTTTCAGAGGAAAAGGCGATGCCCTGCAAGTCCTTTGCCAGCAAGCGCCGGAGCTTCTCCTTGGCCGTCACCATCGCCACCTTACGTCCTGCGCGGGCTGCCTCCGAGAGGAGGGTCGTGTTTCGCAGGAATCCAGGCTCGTTGAGCATGACTTCCATGCCGCTGCCAGGGTCGATGACATAGTTGCCGGAAATCCCGGTCTGCGCCGGCGGCGTCCCGGTGATGATGGAGCAATTGTTGACGTTGGTAAAGGAGGGCAGTGCCCCTCGGGCCAGTCCGCGGTATCCAGTCTGCGAAATCCGCTCCAGGTTTGGCATTCCCCGGTGGGTGCTGGCCGTGGTGAGGTACTCATCCGCGCAGCCGTCCAGGCAGATGACCGCCACAGGGTGGGGTGGAAGCCGGTATTTCCGGCCGTTCACGGTCATTTCAGAGGGCCCTTGGTTTTTCATGAACACGCCCATATCAGCCTGTGGGGAGGGAGAATATCAACGTATAGCGGCTCGTGAGCCGCGTCAACCGCCCTTGTGGATAAAATAATCTTTAAACTTGAAGAAGTTGGATATAATATTCACCCTGAGGTATGGACAGTTCGATAAGGAGCAAGGGGAGTGGTCCGGAAAGCGGCTCGGAAGCCTTGGGCAACCTGCCATTCCCGATGCGCCTCAATCTTCTCCGAAATTCCCTGACGGAGGCGGAGGCCCGGGTGGGTGATTATTTTCAGCGCAATCCCGAGGCCGTGTACCTTTCGATCACTGAAGCGGCCCAGGAAGGGGGCCTCGGGTATGGGACGATCATCCGCTTTTGCCAGAAGCTTGGCTGCACTGGGTTTCAGGACTTCAAGGTCTTGCTGGCGCAGGAATTAAGGGATGCGAAGGAAAGGAAGACGCCTGTTCGGCACACCCCGCTGGAGGGTAATATCCAGAAATTGCAGTCCGATATCATGAACACGGCGAAACTGATTGATCCGGGAACCATGGAGAAAGTGGCGCGCTGCATGGCCAAGGCCCATTTTGTCCTGGCGGCGGGCATTGCCGGTTCCGCCTCGCTGGCCCATGGACTGAATTACCGCTTGAGCCGGGTCGGGATCTACTCGGCTGCGGAGGGTGAAGGCTACACCATGGCGATCCGGGCGGCGACGATGCAAAAGGGGGATGTCTTCTTTGGGATGAGCTTTTCCGGGGCGACCAAGGATCTGGTCAATGCCGCCCGAATCGCCAAGGAAAAGGGCGCGGTGGTGGTGGCCCTGACCGCCTTTATCAAATCTCCCTTGGGGGAGGTGGCAGACTATACCTTGGTTGGAGCCTCCGACCGGGATCCGTTTTCATGTGAGATTTTCCCCAATTCACCAAGGGATTTCATCCTCGATTTGCTGGTTACCGAGATCTGCGGAATCCGGCCGGGTGCCCTGGATACGGTTCAGGAAACCTTCGAGGCGATTTCTGACCGGCGGATATGACGCAATGGAGTCTTGGGGTTCAAGCCGGGAACACAAATTAAGCAGATAAAGAAGGGACCAATATGAGTAAAGTTACCAAGCATAAAACGTCAGGTAGCCGGGAACCGTTTTTCAAGCGAAAGACGGCCATCGGCTACAAGACGGAAGAAAAGACCGTTCTTCGTGGATATGACCTGAGCGACCTTGCAGAGGAGGGATATTCCCTGTGCGACGCTATTTTCGTCCTCTTCCAGGGGCGCATTCCCACGGATGCGGAGGAAAAGATGCTGAAGTACGAGATGGGAGAATTCATGGAGCACTCCATGTCCCCGTCGGCGGCCTCGGCTATCGCTGTCACAGCCGGGCGTCCAAATCTCCCGGCCGCCGTGGCGGCTGCGGTCATGACCTTCGGGGGCGCTCACGGGCCGGGAGCGGCCCATGGGTACATGATGAACAAGTATCTCGAGCGCGCCCTTGAGGAGGGAAAATCCGTGGAGGAGATCGCCAAAATTCTGGTCGACGACTATATGGACCACAACCAGCCGGTCATGGGAATGGGTCAACCTCAGCATAGGGATGGTGATCCGCGGGCGGAGCCAACCCATCTCAAGCAGGAAGAACTCGATCTGGACGGCATTTACCTCAAGTTACAGCGAGCGATTGAGAAGCACTTCCATGCCCGCCGCAAGAAGGAGGGCCGCTCCTATGTTCCGGTCAACTGTGTTGGCGCGGGCAACACGGCCCTGTGCGACATCGGGTTTTCCCCGAACGCCGCCTGGTGTATCGGGAGCCTGGTCCGGGGTTACAGTTGCGCAGCCCATGCGGTGTTCACCCTCAAGAAGGGGAGGGCATGGGCAGCCTCGCGAAATGAGCCGATGGTGCAGATGCTGGACCTTTCAATGATCAAGTACGTTGGACCGTTAGACCGGCGCGTCCCGAAACTTTCCGAGCGACAGGACTACGCAAAGAAGCAGAGGGAGGAAGGAGAATACAAGCAATGGGTAATTTAAATGAAAACAGAATAGGCAACCTGAGCGATCCGAAGTTGCCATATGACTACATGAACCGGGAGCACGGGACGGTGGAACCTGATGCCAGCAGGCACCCGTTCCGCTGGGTATCCGAGATCGCCTACAAGAACATCCACCGGATCGTCACCCGAGGGTATGACACCACGGAGCTGGTCGAGGAAGGCTATGGCGTCATTGATGTCATGTTCGTGGACTTCCAGGCGCGGATCCCGACTGAGGAAGAGGAACAGATGCTCAACTACATCCTGATCCTGTCCCTCGAGGACGGCTTGTCCATGCCGGCTGCCATGTCACGCCTGACGGCCCGGTCCAAGACCTTCCTGACGCAGGCCTGCGGGGCCTCGATTCTTGCCTTTGGCCACGCCTATGGTGCTTATGCCGCAATCGGCAACCGGTTGGCGGAAGCTATGGGGAAGGTGCAAGCTGGCGAAGTAAGCATGGAAGCAGCGGCGGCCGAATATGTCCGTGAATTCAGCGATGATGAGGCCTTCGGTGTTTCCGACCTCATGCTGAAGGATCCGGCGGCCAAACGCCTGCTGGCAAGGGCCGGAAAGCTGGGCGTCGCCGGAGAGAATGTAGCCCTGATGGAAACCATTGTCAAAACGGCCCAGGAAGCGAGCACCGATCCGGTCGATATCGATCTGCTCGGAGCGATTGCCGCGGTCATGGCGGACCTTGGTTTCACACCTGAAGCCACATGGACCCTGATTGCGGTGACCCGGTCCATCGGGACCGGTGCGCATTGCATCGAGGAAATTGAACGCGAGGGCCATACGCGTCTTGGGGAAACCCTGACTCCCAAGGACCTTTATGATGGTCCGGGGGACCGACCAGTTCCCCCGTTTGCCGAAGGAAAGCGGCAAGCCAAACCGGCTCAGACCCACTCCCTTGAAGAATGGAAAGCCGAGTTTGAGCGCCGCAAGGAACTGAATGGCAGCGGATATGCCATAGAGGAGGAAATTGAGGATCCAAGTCAGGCTTCTCATTGAAAGGATAGTCATGGAGAAGGACATTGAAGAACTGTATGTGAGGGCAAGGAAGGCCTTCAAGGAGGTGGAATTCTGGCCGCAGGAGCGGGTTGACGAGATGGTTCTGGCGGCCGCCTGGGAATGGCAGAAGCTGGAAAACCGGAAGGTGCTGGCAAGGCTGGCGGTTGAGGAATCAGGCATCGGCGTTTACGATGACAAGGTGGCGAAAATCCATACCAAAACCATGGGCACACTGCGTGACCAGGTCGGGGCAAAGACCTGCGGCCTGGTTGAGGAAATTCCTGAGAAGGGTCTGAAACGCTATGCCAAGCCCATTGGCGTGGTGGCGAGTGTTGTTCCTTGTACCAACCCCGAATCCACCATCTGCTGCATCGGATTGAGCCTCCTCAAGACGCGCAACGCGATGATTGCCTCGCCCCATCCAAGGACGCAGCAAAGCACCTACGAGGCAGTTGAGCAGGGGCGCAAAGCACTCCGGAAGGTGGGGGCCCCGGAGGACCTGCTATTGTGCATTCGTGAATCCAGCCGGGAAAAAACCCGTCACCTCATGTCGCGGTGCGACTTTGCCGTGGCAACGGGCGGCGCGGCCCTGGTCAAGGTGGTCTATGAGTCCGGCAAGCCTTGTCACACGGTGGGTTCGGGCAACGTGGTTTCCATTGTTGATTCCACCGTCGACCTGGAGTCGACAGCGGCCAAGATCATCAAGTCGAAGACGGCTAATAATTCAGCCTCCTGTTCGTCGGAGAACGCGGTCGCGCTCGAGGAACCGATCTTCGAGGCCATGCTGGCCGAGTTGCAGTCGCAGGGCTGTTATCTCTGCTCGGAGAAGGAGCGGGAGCTCTTGAAACAGTATTACTGGCCGGACGGCGAGCACCTGAACCGCGATGTGGTTGCCAAACAGGCAACCTGGATCGCCGCCCAGGCGGGACTTGAGGTGCCTCCTGAAACGCGGGTCCTGATGGTCATGGGAATCAAACCGGGGCCGGAGGACCCCTTTTCCGGAGAGAAGATCAGTCCCGTCCTGACGGTGTGGAAGTGGAACGATTTCAGCGAGATCGTCGACCGGATCGGGCAAATCCTGAAGTACTCCGGGGAAGGGCATTCGGTGTCCCTTCATTCCATGATAGAGGAACGCCGTAATGAGCTCGCCCTCAAGGCCAATGTCGGGCGTGTTGTCTGCAATATGGGCCACACTGCCGCCAACAGCGGGGGATGGTGTAGCGGAATACCAACTACGGACACGATCGGCTGCGGGTCATGGGCCGGGAACATGACATCCCAAAACATCGACTGGAGACACTTCCTGAACTACACCCTTGTCACAACTCCGATACCTGAAAAAATCCCGACCGAGGAGGAATTCTTCAGCCAGTACCTGAAAAAATGGGGACGTGATTAACCCCCCTAGTGGTCATGCCCAAGCGTTCCCCGGCCAAGGCGCAACCATGTTGAAAGCAGTCCTGTTTGATTTTGACCAGACCGTGGTAAACTCGGCTCAAGGTTTCCGGTCCGCGGAGCATTGGCTGCAAAAGGAGATCTTCAGCTTCTTGAAGCTGTCCGATTGGGATCCCTTTATCACCCGCTACCGCGAATTCAGAAGGCGGGGTTCCGTTGACACGCCGGAACAGAAGTTGGAGCAATGGAGAGCCTTTTGCCGGGAGTTCCAATCTCCTCCCGGAGAGGACCTGCTTCTCAAGTGGAGGAATGTCTATTGGGGCCTGGTTGAAAACGGCAGTACCCTTTTCCCTGAGACTATCTCCGTCCTCGGAAATCTGAAGCAACACTTTCTCCTCGGCCTCATAACCAATGCCTCCTCCAGCGATGGAAAATTTCATCGCATTGAGCCGTTTCCAGAGCTCAATGCCTTGTTCGACAGGGTGGTCTTGTGCGGCGGACCGGACATCCCTGCCAAACCCCACGAGGAGGGATTTCAAAGGATGCTGTCCTCCCTTGGAGTTTCGGCTGACGAGGCAGTGCATATTGGCGACGACCCGGTCAACGATATCCAGGGGGCCTGCGGGGCCGGCATTCTCCCCATACTGTTGCGCCACCGTGATATCCAATGGAACCGGCCCCTTCCGGGAATCGCGGAGCTTGTTTTGATAGACTCCCTCAATCCGCTCTGTGCCCTCGATCCCGCGGACTCAAGGATCACCATCGAGCAGAAGCTTGAAATAGGATAGACTGCTAACGAGTGCGTGAAGAAGGGCGGATTTTTACCTGACCCGTTCAATTGCAATCGGTCCACCATCGATAAAACGTGAATGATGCTAAGGACGGCTAATTACCATAATCAGGTTATCTTTTAGATAGGTTTTCGGCCGCCCCTAAATTGACATTTGAATGTCATGTTTTTAAATGAAATTACCCCTGAAAAGCCAGTAAACAGGTAATTCAAATTCAAGGAGGGAGTCATGAAAACGGGGGGTTTTGGAAAAAGGACCGGTTGGATGGCAATGGGAGTTATAGCCGGTGGGTTGCTTGCCGGCCCATTGCAGGCGCTGGAAGTTGTTAAAATTGAGCCGCTGGGGTATCCGGACTGGTTGGGTGCAGAGGCGGAATTTCAAGTCGCCATTCGGGGTATTTCAGGAGATGGCAGTGTTCTTGCAGCACATAGTCTATGGGATGGTAGAAGCGTTTATTCATGGAACAATGGAGTGTGGAGTAATTTAGCGGATGTTCCAGAGCCCTACTCAGATATTTTTCTTTATGGGATGTCTTCCGATGCCAGCGTGTTTTTGGGAGTATTTTCAAATCCTCCCGATCATTATGAGGCCTGTAAAATTGAAGACGGGGTGGTTACAGGACTCGGGGATTTGTCTGGAGGGAAGATTGCCAGTTACCCTAGCGCCGCATCGGATGATGGCTCGGTGATTGTTGGATGGGGGATTAATTCTATTTCCGAAGAAGCATTTCGCTGGGAAGACGGTGTTATGGCCGGACTGGGAAGCGGCTCCTTCAATGCGAGTTGGGCACTCGATGTTTCCGGAGATGGGTCGTTGATCCTTGGGGAGCTCTTCGATGAAACAAGCGGATACTGGTATGGCGCGATTTATGATTATTCGGCAACAGAACCAGGTTGGATCGTCTTGGGAGTCCCCGAAGGCGAAACACATGAAAATGCATTTTTTTCCGCAAGCGCCATCTCAAATGATGGTTCCACTGTGATTGGTTCCGTTAGTATCGGTCCTGTTGCTCGGCAGTATCCTTATCCTGCCGTCTGCTTCCTCTCCGATGGACAGCCAGTTGAAACGGTTGCCCTTCCCTTGTATCCGGGCGCGACTCTTAGCGAGGTGGTCGATATTTCTGCTGATGGATCATTGATTGTTGGATACTCATTCTTCTCGAATGAGGATGACCGTGCTGTCACTTTCTGGGAACGAGAAGGCGGGCAGTATAACCCCACCTTGGCCTTGAAGCTATCAGATATTACAAACACCGATGGCCTTTGGGAAATTAGCTTTGAGAATTCACTATTGAGCGCGGATGGATCGACACTTGTCGTAAGGGTGCGTGTTTCAGAGGATATTGGAGGATCTGGACCTGTGGCTTCGAATTTCCTTCTTACCTTGGCTGCCAATAAATGGGGGCCCTACACGGTTCGGTCGGATGGCTACTGCGACACAACTCCGTGGATGGGTTGGCTCTGGGTGGACACCGGCCCGTGGGTCTGGTGCGTGGACATGAATCACTGGATCTATTGTCCCGTTGAAAATGTCGGCGAATCCGGCGGATGGGTATATGTGCCGAAGTGAGGGAATCCTTTTTCTTACTTTAAACGCCCATGCTTCGCCTCCGCTTCACTTCGTTTCGCGGGGCTACGCAGGGCACGCTCGCTCTAACCTTCGCTTCCGCGTGGCTGCGCCACGCGAAGCTCGGAGCAACTGTCTCATAAATCAAGTGCAGGTTGAGGATTTTTTAATTGAGACTGGATATGCAAAAGCAACTTCCTCATGGCGGCCACCATGGCCGATTTATAAGGTTTTCCTCTCGCGCGTAACCCGTCCACATAAGACTTGATGACAGGGTTGTGAACGGCGGCCACCATGGCCGTCATGTAGAGGCACTTGCGGATTTTTGCCCTGCCGCCAAAGATTCTTCTGGGTTTGTGTTGCTTGGCACTATCCTTATCGAACGGAGCCAACCCAGCCAGGGCCACGATTTTGTTTCGTGGCAACTCAGTTATCTCTGGTAGATAGGCCAAAATCGTCCATGCGGTGATTTTACCGGCTCCTTTAACGGATTCGATAATCCCAGCCTGTTCCTGGAGGATTGGGTTGCCCCGGATGAGTTTTTGGATGTCGGCGTCGACACGCTCGGTTTCCTTTTTAATGAAACGGATCATGCGTTCAATGCTTCCACTAATGCGGGCGTTTCCCTTCTCTTGGCGGTTCTTTTCCTTGGTGAGCTGTTCACTCAGATGAGACCGTCGATCCAAAAGGTCGGCCAGGTCAACCAAGTGTTTGGGCCGAGGCCTCATCGGCTGAGGATGCTTTTGCTGAGCATATCTCAGGATCATGCGCGCATCGGTGGGATCATTCTTGGCCTTGATCCCCTCGCTGCCGGCAAAGTGACGCACCAGTGCAGGATTTATTCGTGCTTGGGCAATATCTTTGCTAAAACAGTACTCCATGAGCTTGCGCTCGTAATTGCCTGTGGCCTCATACACCACCAAGGGCTCCTCCAGTTTGCGGATTTGACGATATAATTGGATGTATCCCTTGGCATTATTGGCCATTTGATAGGGGTGGTTTCCGATTTGTATCTGAAGATCGTCTTTGGCCACATCGATGGCCACGTAGGTATGTGTTTTTGTTTCCATGGCTTATATCAGTCTTGTACAGATGAACTCTCCTGCCTTAGCATGGCGTTCTAACAACTGTTTGATATTGAGCCAGGAGCGCTTGAAGGATCTCTGCTCCGAGAGGAACTCGGTCACCACCGGTTCAAGAGCGAAGTTGATCTCTTTCAAGCACGTCCGTGGAATCACCAGTGCTCCACGGACATCCTGGCTCTTTACATATATCAGCCACTTCGGTTTCTGAACAGCCCTTCCTCCGACGTGCCTTGTGGGCCATTCTCGGAAGGGCCAATTTACCCTGATTCTAATCACGGGGTAATCTACAAGAGCGAAGCATGGAGCCAGCTGTCAGACTCGAACTGACGACCTGCTGATTACAAATCAGCTGCTCTACCAACTGAGCTAAGCTGGCCGATGGTACCGGACCAGGGACTCGAACCCTGAACCAACGGATTAAGAGTCCGCTGCTCTACCAATTGAGCTAGTCCGGCACAGGAAAGGAGATGAATAAGGGAGGCTTGTTGTTCCTGCGCAAGCCAAAAAGTTGGAAAATTGGGGTCATGTGGGCCGTGAGGGAGGCATGGTTGCCCGGTGAGGGGCTCCCAGGGGCCGTTCTAAACGCTTGCCAGAAGGGGGTGGGGACTTACGCTTGGGCACCATGATGGACGACTTTGATGAATCGGTAACCGAAGCGGAAGAGACGGAACGTGGCGGCAAAATGGCCCTGATCGCGGTATTTATCGGGATTGTGGGCATTATCGTGGGGGCCACCGGAATTGTCCTGGCCAACAAGGCCGAGGGGGAAATCAAGACCCTCGAAGCGAAGTTGAGTGCCCAGCCGGACAAGATTCCGGAGTTGGAAACCGACTTGGAAGATCTGGATGCCCGGTTGGTCAAGCTCGGGGGCGAATTCGTCAAGCTGGGTCGTCAGGACCGCCAGTTGCAGGAGAATACGCAGGCGGCCTTCAATGAGGTGGCCGGCAACATCGCTGCCAACCGCGAGGCGCTGAATGAATTGTCGACCAAGCTGACCGAGCTGGTGGAGAAGCTGGAAAGCCGCCAATTTCCGGTTCGGACCACGACCACCAGTTCGACGGAGAGCAGTGACGGGGAATCCACTCCGGCTGAAGCAGCGCCTGAGGAGGGCGTCTACCTGATCCAGAGCGGCGACACACTGAGTGCCATTGCCAAGCGGTTTGGGGTCAGTCTCAATGCATTGTTGGCGGCCAATCCGACGGTCAATCCGCGGGCCCTGCAGATTGGGCAAAGAATCGTTATTCCCTCGAACTGAGGCAAAGGAACAGGGGCCGGCCGGCGATGGATGGAATCACTCCATGGGAGCGTCAGGAAAAGACGGTCCATGCGGACTGCCGGGTCTACAAGATACTCAAGGAACGGTGGTCCAACGAGAAGGAGTCTTCCGAGGCGGACTTTTACATCATGGAAGTGGGGGACTGGGCGGTGACGCTGGCCCTGACAACGGAGGGGAAGTGCGTCCTCGTGCGCCAGTTCCGGTTCGGGACCGAGCAATTCTCGTGGGAATTACCGGCAGGGGTTGTTGACCCGGGTGAGGATCCCGTTGAGGGCGGTCAGCGCGAACTGTATGAGGAAAGTGGATACAGGGGAACATCCGCCCGTATCTTGGGGACGGTCCATCCCAATCCGGCGATCCAGCGCAACCGTTGCCATTTCATCCTCGTCGAGGAGGCGCGGCGCATCGACAACGGTGCCCCGGGTCCGCATGAATTTTTCGAGGTGGAGGAAGTCCCCCTGGAGACCCTGTTTGACTGGGCCCGCGACGGGACGATCACCCATGGCATCGTACACGCGGCCTTGTTCTACCTGCGCGACCACCTCGAGGAAAGCGGGATTTGTTAACCACAAAAATCACAAAAGACACAGAACTGGTTTTTGTAATTTCTGTTTTTGAGATTTTTGTGCTTTCTGTGGTTAATTGAAATGGGCACCAAGCCATACTTTTCCGAGTTAAAGAAGACCCTTGTACTGGCCTTTCCGATTGCCGCGGGGCATGTCAGCCAGATGTTGCTGGGGCTGGCGGATACCTTGATGATCGGCCGGGTCGGGGTGGTGCCCTTGGCAGCTTCCGCCTTTGCCCATTCCCTCTTCCATATTGTTTTCATTGTCGGAGTTGGTTTGCTGACCGCGGTGGCTGTGCTTGTGGCCCATGCCCATGGGGCGGGTGACAAGCAGTCGGTCGGGGAGATGTTGCGGCGGGGTCTGGCCATTTCTGTGGTCAGCGGTGTGGGGATGTTCCTCCTCCTCCTGAGCCTCTTCCCCCTGCTCGACAGAATAGGCCAGCCGCCTGAGGTGATTGCCGTCACCAAGCCGTACCTCTTCCTGCTCTCGTTGGGACTACCTTTCCTGATGGCGATTATCTGCTTCCGGAACTATTCGGAAGCCCAGAACATTCCCTGGATCGCCTTTTGGGCAGGCTTGATATCCGTTCTCCTGAACATTTTCCTGAACTGGATTCTTATCTACGGCAATCTCGGTGCCCCTGCCCTTGGACTGAATGGAGCAGGGATTGCCACCCTCATCGCACGGGTATTCAACCTTGTTCTCCTGGTGGTCTGGTTGGGGTTGGATAAACGGTTCAGTGGTTGCTGGCCGGTTGTTTGGTGGAAGAAAATCCCTTTGAGAAACATCATGGAGATGCTGCGGCTGGGTTTCCCGGTGGGGATGCAGCTCCTGATGGAAGTGGGGGCCTTTTCCTTTGCCATCCTCCTCATGGGCTGGCTGGGGGTGGTGGAGCTGGCAGCCCATCAAATTGCGATTACCTGTGCCGCCACGACCTTCATGTTCCCGCTTGGACTGTCCATTGCCGTCTCTATCCGGGTGGGGCATGTCATAGGAGCAGGCGAGCCGGTCCTGGCCCGCACCGTCGGCTTTGGTGGAATTGGCTTTGCCATCTTCCTGAGCGGGATTTTTACCTTTATCTTCATTGTCTTCAACCGGCAATTGGCGGGCTTGTTCACGACCGATCCGCAGACAGTGGCCATGGCGGCGTCCCTCCTGGTGGTGGCGGGCATTTTCCAGTTTTTCGATGGGACCCAGGCATTGGGAGCCGGAGCGCTTCGCGGGTGCAAGGACGTGACCATTCCCACAGGCATTATCTTTGCCGCCTACTGGCTTCTGGCGATGCCCCTCGGGGCCTATCTTGCTTTTCTCACCCCGATGGCTGCCGTGGGAATCTGGATTGGACTGGCCGTCGGCCTGGGATTTGCCGCGGTCGGCCTGGTGGGGCGGTTTATGCTCATCTCGCGACGGGTTATATCCCATTAATCCAAGGAAAGTACAAATATTCCGGTTCTTCATTCCTTGTAATGCCCCGTATAAATCCTTATTTAATACTGTAATCGCCGATTTTTACTTATACAGACCATGGTAGAAGAACACACTCCCTCCTCTGGATTGGGCCGCCGGTCCTTTCTCAAGAAATCCGCAATTGGTGCAGGTATCATGACCCTCCCCAGTTTTGTCGTTGGCCAGGTTCCAACTGTCCTTTCGCCGAACAACCGTTTGAACCTGGCCCTGGTCGGGGTTGCTGGTAAAGCCAAGACCCACTGCGTCAGCGCCTTGGCTGAGAACGTGGTCGCGCTCTGTGACGTGGACATGGGGCATGTTAATAATGAGCGTTATTATGATGGACCCTCGGAGGGGAAGCAAAAGCAGAGCAGCCAATTCAACGAGGCCCTGACCACATTCGAGAAGAAGGGGGCCCGCTGGTTTACCGACTACCGGGTGATGCTCGATGAGATGGGGGACAAGATTGACGCGGTGGTTATAACGACGCCGGACCATATGCACTTTCCGATTGCCATGTCGGCCATCAACCGGGGCAAGCATGTCTATGTGGAAAAGCCCATGGCGCATACCGTTGAAGAGGCCCAGTTGATGCGGGAAGCTGCCGAAAAGGCAGGGGTGGTGACCCAAATGGGCAACCAGGGACACTCCAACGGAGGGGCCCGGTTGGTCAAGGAGTGGATTGCCGCCGGTGTCATCGGTGAAGTGCGCGAGGTGCATTCGTGGACCAACCGCCCGGCCGCTTATTGGGAGCAGGGCCTTCCGCGGCCGGATCATTCCGCCGGAGCACCTCCTGTTCCCGAAGGCCTTGACTGGAAATTGTGGCTGGGAGTCGCTGAAGAGCGCGCTTATGATCCCGCCTACATGCCTTTCGACTGGCGCGCTTACACCGATTTTGGTTGTGGCGCCCTCGGGGACATGGGCTGCCACATCATGGACGCTGCCATTTGGGGACTCGACCTTGGCTATCCCCTGGAAGTCTCTGCCGCCACATCGGCCATGAACGGCTACACCTATCCCAAACAGACCGCCGTGACCTACACGTTTCCCTCCCGGGGAGCGTTTCCCGAGCTGACCTACCATTGGTATTCAGGAGGATTGTACCCGCCTATTCCGGCCTTTATGAAGGAGACCGATCCCTTCCGGGGGGATTCCATCCAGACCAACGGGACACTTATTGTCGGCGAGGGAGCCGCCCTGCTGATCGACACCTATTCCAGCAGTGTGCGCATGTTGCCACGGGAAAAGTTCATTGAGGCGAGGTCATCCCTTCCGCCCAAGACTTTGAGGCGCATCAAGGGAGATCACTTTACAGAATGGACCAACGCCATCCGGGAAAACCGCAAGGCCACCTCCGACTTCTCCTATGCCGGTCCGATGACCGAGACGGTCCTGATCGGTGCAGCTGCTATCCGGGCAGGCCGCCCGTTGAAATTTGATGCTTCCAGCCGGATGTTTGTCGGCGATGATGAAGCCAACCGTTTCCTCAAGAAAGACTACCCCGATGGCTGGATCCTTTCCTGAAACCATTGCCACAAACCCTACAGACCATGAAACAACCCCAAACGCGCCGCTCTTTTATCCGCACGACCACTTCCGTAGCCCTGGGCCTCGGCCTCGCCGGACCCCGCGCCTGGGCCCATAGTTGCTGTGGTTCAGAATCCATGCCGTTCAAGATATCCCTGGCCCAGTGGTCCATTCACCGGGCCCACCGGGGCGGTAAGATTGACCCGGTTGACTTTCCACGCTTGGCTAAGGAGACGTTCGACATTTCCGCAGTGGAGTATGTCAACCAGTTCTACCGGGAAAGGGGCACCGATGAGGCGTTTTTCAATGAGCTGGAGAAGCGGGCCTCGGACCAGGGGGTCAAGAGCCTCCTCATCATGGTCGACGGTGAGGGGAGCCTTGGGGAGCCGGAGGAGGCGGCCCGGAAGGGTGTAGTAGAGAATCACTACAAGTGGGTCGACGCGGCCGCCATCCTTGGCTGCCACTCCATCCGGGTCAATGCCGGCGGACCCGGTGATCGGGAGACCCTGGCCCCGGCCGTTGTGGATGGACTGGGCCGGCTGAGTGAGTACGCTGGCAAGGCGGGATTGAATGTCATCGTGGAGAACCACGGAGGCTACTCTTCCGACGGGGCCTGGTTGGCCAATGTCATCGCCCAGGTCGGCATGGACAATTGCGGGACCCTGCCCGACTTCGGCAACTTCTGTATCAAGCGCGGCAAGGATGCCGATGGGAAGCGGATCTGCCTTGAAGAGTATGACCGCTACAAGGGAGTGGCGGAGCTGATGCCTTACGCCAAGGCCGTCAGTGCCAAGTCGCATGACTTTGATGAGGACGGAAATGAAATCCATACCGACTTCTTTCGCATGATGAAGATAGTCCTCGAAGCCGGGTATGATGGCTATGTCGGCATTGAATACGAAGGTTCCAGGGACGATGAATTCACTGGCATCCGTAAAACTAAAGCCCTGTTGGAAAAAGTGGGGACCAGCTACACCTCCTGATGAAAAACCTGATCCGCACCCTTGTCTTTATCCTTGCCGGTGTCCCGGCTTTAGCCGACCAGCCGGTCCCGGCCTTTCTCGGCGATTGGCGCGGGGGCTGGGTCAATCCCGAGGGCAGTTACCACAAGCGCAGTCCGCAGTTGACGGCACAGATCACCGGCTTGGGAGACGACCAGTACCGGGTGGTTTTCCGGGAGGAATTCCAACGCCGGGCGGATATTATCTTTGAGGCCGAGGGAAGTTATGAAGATGGGGCCATTGACATAGAGACGGATACCTTTCAATGCCGGGTTACCGATGCATCCATCACCGGTGCGGGAGTCTACAAGTCGGATGAACCAACGAAGTTTGCCCTGACAAAGTTCATCCATGAGTCCCCGACCATGGGGCGTGTGCCCCCAGAGGGTGCGGTTGTCCTGTTTGATGGCAGCTCCCTCGACGCATGGCAGCATGTCGATGGGGGAACCGGGAAGAGTCGGGATGCCACCTGGAAGATTGTCGATGGTGCGATGGAGACCCTTCCAGTAAAGTTGGACAAGAGCGCTGGAGGGGACTTGCAGACCCGGGATTCCTTTGCCAGCTGCGAATTGCATATTGAGTTCTTCCTGCCCTACGAGCCGGACAATCGTGGGCAGGGAAGGGCCAACAGTGGCGTCTTCATCCAGGGTATCTACGAGGTGCAAATTCTCGACAGCTATGGCCTGATCGGCGACTGGATAGAATGTGGGGCGCTTTACAAGGTCGCTCCCCCGAAGGTGAACCGCTGTGCCCCTCCGGGCGAGTGGCAAACCTACGACATCACCTTCCATGCACCGGAATATGATGCCGAGGGCGTCCTGGTAAAGAATGCGGTCATGACGGTTCTACACAACGGGCGCCTGATACATAACCAACAGGAACTTTTTGAGGTAACCTACTTCTTTACCGATGTTCGCCTCGGGGAACCACCAAGGGAACCGGCACCGATTATCCTTCAGGACCACGGGCATCCCATCCGGTTCCGGAATGTGTGGTTGAAGCCGCTCGACTGAGCGGGAGGACTGCCTGTGTAGGGCTATTTCAACAATTTAGGCGCAAGGAATTTTTCCAATGTGCCGACTCCGGGTCCGACTTCCTCCCAATTTTTGACGGGAAAGTGTAATTGGGCGTAGCCACAAGTGGGCATGTTGGCAATGGAGCTATTGCCCATGGCGTTGCAGAATTCCGTCATGGCTGGATTGTGACCCACCATAATGACCTCGTTGATGGATGCATCGAGCAGGTGGACCCAGTGCAGGAGGTCACGGGCACTGAAGGTGTAGAGCGATTCGTCAATTCGCCATTCTATGTCCAGCTCAGGAAGGGAAGCAGCGATGCCTTCGATGGTTAGCTGGGCCCGCTTGGCGACGCTGCAATAGACATGCTCAAACCGGCAGCCGGCTTCAAGGATGGGACGGGCCATGCGGGAACAGGCGCGGATTCCACGTTCGTTCAAGGGGCGTTCAACATCCCCGAGGCCTGGATGGGTCCAGCTGGATTTGGCATGCCGGATCAAGTGCAGCTTCTTCACGAATGGATTTATAGAGGAATTTGCACTCGCCTGACGAGACTCTTCGTTCTCGAGCACTGCCGTGCTGAATTGGCTTAGCGCTTGTCTTGGCATCGCATCGGCCTAGATTTGTATCCACCAAGGCCCTCAGCTGCCCTCATCCTTATGGAAACAACTGCCAAACTGCCCCTTCCGCGCACCTTCTGGTGGGCAAACTTGACCCAGATGGGGGGTGCCCTCAATGACAACCTGTTCAAGTTGTTCATGATTTATGCCCTCATCAACTGGCACGGCGGGACGGTTGGCGAGGAAAGCATCCTGATGTCGGTCAGTCTGGCCTTTGCCCTCCCGTTTCTGCTTATCCTCCCGGTAGCGGGCAGCTTCGCCGACCATTTCAGCAAGCGGCAGATCATCGTCCGCATGAAGCTGATGGAGATAGTCGTCATGGGCACGGGGATCTTCGCCCTGACGATTGGCAGCACCGCCACTCTGTATGTGACCATTTTCCTCATGTCTACGCAGAGTGCCATCTTTGGACCATGCAAGTACGGCATCATCCCGGAGCAGGTGCCGGCGGAGCGCCTTTCGCGGGCCAACGGGATGTTACAGATGTTCACCTTCCTGGCCATGATTGCCGGGACGGTCATTGCTCCGGAACTCAGCCTGCTGTTGGAGGGGAAGTATCATCTGGCGGCGTTGTCCTGCCTGCTGGTGGCGATGGCCGGCTTCGCCGCCTCCTTGAAAATCGAAACCTCCCCGGCCCACCCACATCGGAAGATCAGTTTCAATGGATTCATCAACCTTATCCGGACGATCCGTGACATCCGCAAGGATGGGTTCTTAACCCTGGCTGTCCTCGCTTCCAGCATCTTCATGTTCACGGCGGCCTTTGCCCAATTGAATGTCCTCGTCTACGGGGATGAGCATCTTGCCCTCCAGCCTGAGCAATCGACGAGGCTTTTCCTCCTCACGGCCATCGGTATTGGTGCCGGCTCTGTCTTCGCGGGCTGGCTCAGTGGCCGTTCCATCGAGTTCGGGATTGTTCCCATTGGCTCCGCGATGATGTTCTGTTCCTACTTTGTTCTTGGAACGGTGGAGCAGGGCGCTTACCTGCCGGTAGCCGTCTGCATGCTGGTTCTCGGAGTCGGTGCAGGCTTTTTCGTGGTTCCGCTGGAGGCCTTTATCCAATACCGCAGCCCGAAGGACGAGGTGGGGTCGATCAAGGCAGCGAGCAGCTGGCTGTCCTGGGTGGGCATCCTGCTGGCCGGAATCGTCCTGAAGTTCAATTCCGCCGTCCTCGGCTGGAATGCCCAGGAGGGATTCCTCTTTCAGGCGGTCCTTCTGTTGGTCCTGACCATCGTGGCCATGCTGGTACTGCCGGACTTCCTGGTGAAATTCATCGTCATGGTCCTGACCCGGGCCATCTACCGCATGCGGGTCCGGGGCATTCACAACCTGCCCCATGGCGAGGCGGCCTTGCTGGTCTGCAACCATGTTTCCCTGATGGATGCAGTGTTGGTCATCAGCAGTCAGCAGCGGCGGATCCGGATGCTGATGTCCCGTAACTACTACGATCAGGCGAATGCCTTCATTCGATGGATTGTCCGCCTCGCCGGGGTTATCCTCATCCAGGATTCCGACGGGCCCAAGCAGTTGCTGAGGTCCCTCCGGGGGGCGAGGAAGGCCCTCGATGACGGGTTCCTGGTCTGCATTTTTGCCGAAGGCGGGTTGTCCCGCTCCGGGGAGCAGCAACCCTTCCGGCCCGGGTTCACCCGTATCGTCAAGGGGAGCGACTATCCGATCATTCCGGTAAACATCGACGGGGCCTGGGGGAGTGTCTCCAGTCACCGCGAAGGGGAGCCACAGTTGAAGGTACTGAAGGATTTCCGTCACCCCGTGGGCATCTATTTCGGGGAGCCCATGCCAACAACCGCCAGCGTCCCCGAGCTGGAAGACGCGGTCCGGGAACTGCCGGCACGAATGGCCTGATTAAAAGATGGTCAAACTGACCCGCGCTTCAGTTCAGCCTCCTGCATGCGGGCCTTCGCGCTTTCGAACTTGCCTGTTGCGCAGGCGCAAAACGGGCACAGACGGCTGTTGTATTTCAGCCGGACCTTCTCGACGGCCGTCAATTCCCTCTCAATACCCGTCTCCACCAGCTCCATCGCGTTGTCGCAGTTGGGCAGGCATTCGCAAAGCCACTCCATGAAGCGGTTGCGGGAGGGATTGGGTTCCTTTTCATCGGCAGGCATCTAAAGGACATATTCAATATGTCTCCGGTTTCAACCCTTGGGGGCAGTCTAATGACTACTCCGGTATGGGCAACCGCGGGGCTTGTCCCCGTTTTCTTCAATGGAAACCCATGCTCAGGGATTTGAACATGTGAAGAGGCTTGTGCGGGGTGGGAATCCGGACAACCTCTTGAGGCAGGCGAATTCCGATGAGCACCTCGCAAATGATCAAAGCTTCACCCGTCCGGCCCTTCCTGAAATGGGCCGGCAACAAGTACCGCATCCTCGAGCGGGTGCTACCGCTCATCCGGGAAGCTCGTGCGGGCCGCCTCATCGAGCCCTTCGCCGGGGCGGGTGCGGTTTTCCTCAATGCGGGTCTTCCCCGAAACCGGATAGCCGATGTGAATGCGGATTTGATCCATCTCTTTGAGGATCTCCGCGATGAGCCGGTCCGTTTTGTTGAGGATAGTCGTCAACTTTTCAGGCCCGAAAACAATTGTCCGGATGTCTACTACGCATTCCGGGAGGAGTTCAACCGGACCCCGGACCGCCATCGCAAGAACCTGCTCTTCCTCTACATGAACAAGCATGGATACAACGGCCTCTGCCGCTACAACGCCAAGGGCCGCTTCAATGTTCCCTTTGGTCGCTACAAGGTGCCGTACTTTCCGGAAAAGGAGCTCCAGGCGTTCGCCCGCGCCGCCAGCCGGGCCACCTTCAGCTGCCAGCCATTTCCCAGGACCTTTGAGGAGGCTGGGGCAGGGGATGTTGTCTATTGTGATCCACCCTATGTGCCGCATTCGACAACCGCCAACTTCAGCAGCTACAACGTCGGGGGATTCGGGCCCGAGGAACAGGAACGGTTGGCGGATTGTGCCGTCATGGCAGCAGCCCGGGGGGCCACGGTCATTCTTTCCAATCATGATAACCCGAAAACCCGTGACCTCTACCGCGGGGCACGCATCCTTTCCTTTGAGGTGCGTCGCCTGATCAGCTGCAATGGTGAAAAACGCAGCCGGGTGCCGGAACTGCTGGCCATTTTTTCACCAATTCGCAATTGAACCGATGCCGGTTTTCTCACCGATTACGGTAAGACACATTGAAAGAGGGACTTTCTTTCCCTGACGGGTAATAATCGCCCCTGAATTGGGAGTATTTTAACGATGGAGACAAAACTTTACCAAATTAATGAGGAAGATATCCAAGCCTTCTACCGCGAGGGCTACTTTGTAGCCCGGCAATTCCTGCCAGGAGAGTCCGTGGAGGTCATCAACCGTTCCTATGACGAACAGCTTGAGTCCCTCCAGAATGAGAAGGAGTGGCAGAGCCTCCTCATGTCGGAGGCTGCCCAGTCCCAATTGGACACAACGCGCATCCGCGCCTGCATGGAGCAGTTGCTCGGCGGGCCCACCACCTTCTGGCACGGCATGTATGCCGTCGTCATGCCGGGCGGGCGCGGGCTCGACTGGCACCAGGATAACCAGTACACCCACATCCTCGGCCACATGTGCAACGCCTTTGTCGCCCTCGATACCATTACCACCGATAATGCCGGCCTCTGGATTGCCCCCCGTTCCCACCTCCTCGGCCGTCTCCCCAATATCAATCCCGAAGAGGGCCACAAGCGGGCCGCCGAACCGGACAATGCCATCCCCGGACCCCCGCTTGAACCCGGCGATGCCCTCATCTTCCACCGCGAACTACTGCATCACAGTAAGGAGAACCGGACGGATCGTCCGCGCCGGGCCTTTGCCTTCCAGGTCTCGAGTGCGAGCAGCCGTTTTGCGGAGACGGGAGCGCCGGTGAGCAGCCGGGAGGACCTGGTTTCGGGGCACGGGAGAGGGTGAGAATCGGGCTGCCTGTCCGCCTGCCAGTGATCAGCCGGAGCGAGCGTCCTCCCATGGCGGGAGGAGTTTGAAAAGGACAAACAGGATCAGGAGCGGCAGCATGAGCAGGAAGATGCCCATGAGCAGTCCTTCCATGCCAAGGAAGGACATCTTGAAAACGGTCAGCCCGCGGAAGCTCTTGGAAAAGAGCTGGCCCCCGACAACGACATTCCAGCGGGTGGCGAAGATGCCTACCTGGACGAGGATGGCGGCGAGGAAATAGATCAACTTGCGCAGTTCGAAGGGGGCGTTGAAGAGCTTCACGCCGGCAATCATGAAGAGGGGCAGGACCATGCCCATGAGCAGTTGCATGACCACGAGGCTGAAGAAGAGGCGCCCGGAGACCAGCTGGGCGAGGATGTGGATGGATTCCTCGGACTCGTAGATGCGGTGGATGAAGTCGAGGATTTCAATCGAGAAGTCCACGATCATGGCGTAGAAGAGGAAGTTCGCCAGCGTGTAGAGGCAGTCCTGGTCGAGTTCCTTTTTCCGCAACGGGGTGACAATCATGTAGATGATGAGGACCAGCGCGATGCCGGAAACGATGGCCGAAAAGAGGAAGACGATGGGCATGAGAACGCTGGACCACCAGGGATTGGCCTTGATGGAGCCGAAGATGAACCCGACATAGCCATGCAGGAGGAAGGCCGAGGGGATGCCGAGGATGGTGATGGCCTTTTCCATTTTGGCATCGAATGCCACCGCCCGTGGTGAGATATCCCGGGAAAAGAGGGAAAGGAGCCGGTGAATCCATTTCCGGGGGCCTTTCTCCTGGCTGGCCCAGACAACAAGGTCCTTACGATAGTCGAACCAGATTTCCAGAAGCAGGACAGCCATCAAGTACCAGGCGTAGACAAACCCGAACATGGCCATGGCGGAGGTGGTATTCGGGGTGAAGAAGATTTCATAGGAGCGCTCGGGATGGCCGAGGTGCGCCAGCAGGGGCATGGTGGCCACAAGGAGAAAGGCGAGAGCGGTGAGGAGGGCCATCCGGTAAACCGGCTGCAGCTGTTTGACGTTGAAGACCTTGACCAGCGAGGCGAGGATGAAGGCTCCGGCAACCAGTCCTGTGATGTAGGGGTAGATAACGATCAGCAGGCCCCAGTGAATTTCGATTTCATTGGGATAGATATAGCCGCCGATCTCGCTGAGGAGTTGAGTGAGGCGAGCGTCAGGCGTTTCCATCTAGTTCACCTCCATGTCGAGATTGGCGTAATAGACTTTCGGTTCCGTGTTCAGGGCGGGTTTGAGGACACCCACCTTGTTCATCCGTTTGAACCGCAGCAGGGGACTCGACTTTTGGTCGACTTCACCGAAGATCCGCGCCTGTGTCGGGCAGGCCTCAACGCAGGCCGGGGCCAGTCCCTTGGCCAGCCGGTGGTAGCAGAAGGTGCACTTGTCGACGGTGTGGGTTTCCGGGTTGATGAACCGTGCCCCGTAGGGACAGGCCTGAATGCAGTATCCGCAGCCGATGCAGTAGTCGGGATCGATGAGGACGACCCCATCCGGCGTCTTGAAGGTTGCCCCAACCGGGCATACCTGAACGCAGGGCGGGTTGTCGCACTGGTTGCACAGCTTCGGGACAAAAAAGCTCCGCATCACGTTCTGGTCGAATTTTGCCTCGCGGTTGAATCCCGCGATGGCCCCGTTGGGGCTGTCCACCTCCACCGAGCCATCCTCGAAAATATGGTAACGCTCCACCCAGGTTCGGAAGTAGCAGGGGGAATCGGGCACGGCATTCTCCGTTTTGCAGGCCTGGACGCAGCGCCCGCAACCGATGCACTTGTTAATGTCAATGGCCATTCCCCAGTTGTGCTGGAAGGGGTCGTAGTCTTCACCGATTATCCATGACTGGAGCCGCTTCATCTGCTCCCGGGCACCCAGCACTGCCGGAGCGGCAAGGGAGACCAATGAGACGAGGGCACTCCGGAGAAAGTCCCTCCGCCTGAACGTCTTTCCTTTTTCTGTCTTATCCATCAGTTGACCTCCGGAAGGTGTGGGTAGTGGCATTGCCAGCACACATAACGTTCTTCATGCGTCGCCAGGTCTATCCGGGGAATGCCTTTATCGCTGTCAGCGTCCTCTGCATGACACTCCCCGCAGAATTCCCTGCCCATTGGCATTCCCGGACGGACTTCCCGCGGTCTCAGCTTGTGTTCCTCGGGCGTTTCGTGGCACTGCACGCAAGCGATGTTGACGTGTCGCGAAAGAGCCTTGGTGTTGGCGATTTCCCCGTGGCAGGCATCGCAATCCCGGGGTGTTTCCGGGGGCACCGGGTCGTGCGGCTCATGACAGCTGATACAGGCTTCCATCGGGTTGTGGGAAGCGGAAATAATCTGCGGGAATCCGGTCGGGCGGGAGGGGAGGTACTCATGGCACAGGGGGCAGTATCCGCGCTCCCTTGGCGCCGGAAGTTCATCCAACTCACCTTCGGTATGGGCGAAGGCCGGACCATGGCAAACTTCGCAACCGACGTCCTTGTGGAAGCTGGCCTGCTTGATCTCCACGATGTCGTCATGACAGTCGATGCAGGCTCCGTGCCCGGCATAAAGGATTCCCCGGGCCGCTTCCTCCTCCAGGGCGGAAGCGCGGTAATGCCCGTATTCACCAAAGTCCGAGGGGATGAAGAAGGGCCGTACCCAAACGAATCCTCCCACGACGACGACAAAGACGATGACCAGTCGCTGGATCTGTTCCGGAAATTTCCTCCACACGGCGGCAAAGTCATGCGCCTTGTTCCTTATCCTTTCCCGGAAACTCGGGGTATCTTCGGGTTCTTCCACGGGGGGTGCCTCTGCTTACAAGATGCTGGTTCTTGTCTTTCAGATAATATTCCGGATCGCACATGTCAAAGTCCTTGCACTCCGGATGACGCATATCATGCGGGCTTATTGCGCCTATTAATGCTCCCCGGCAGGCGAATTGAAGGGAGGCCTCACTGCGGGGCAGCGCCTAAATCAGGTTGAGGAACTCGTCAGAAGATAAGTCGTTCAGGGAGCTGGTTCCGCTCTCCTGTTCCGCCTTTTTCCTGCCCTGCGCGGCCTGGAGGATTTGCTCGAGATTGTCGAGGTAGCGGAGGAAGGCCTCCCGGCCGGATTCGGAAAAGCGGGCGAAACTCTGCGCACGCCGGGAAGACCGGACTTTCTCGATCTCAACCACTCCGGCCTTGAGAAGGACCTTCATGTGCCGTTCGAGATTGCCGTAGGTGAGACCGAGCTGGTCCTGGAGCTCCCGGTATGACAGACCCTTGTCGGCGTTCATGAGGAGGGAGAGGACCGCCAGCCGCGCCGGCTCGTGCATCGAGCGCTCCAGTTGGTCAAAGGGCAGTTCAATATCCAGGTCCTGACTCATATTGTATAACTGTTATACAGTATATTAATAAACTGCACTGCAGTTTTGCAAGGAAAAAGTTTCCTTTCCGTGCCTTTAGCGGGCCGGGGAGGCAACAGAAGGGGTGCCGAAGGCTTTTTCAATCTGGAGCAGGCGCCTTTTGCGCCAGATGCCACCGCCGTAGCCGGTGAGGGAGCCATCACTGCCGATGACCCGGTGGCAGGGAATGAGGATGGCAATCTGGTTGGCCCCGTTGGCCCGGGCGACGGCGCGGCAGGCGGAGGGGCGGCCGATGGCCTTGGCGATATCAAGATAGCTTCGGGTCTCATGGGGGGGGATTCTTTGCAGCTGGGCCCACACCTGCTGGACAAAGGGACTGCCGTGGAGGTGGAGGGGCGTCTGGAAGTCGGCCTTTCTGCCCTCGAAATATGCTGACAGTTCCGCTTCCACCTGGTCGATGGGGGGATACCTTCCAATGCCGATTCTTCCCTTGGCGAAGCGCTGGAGTTGCTGCATTTCGCGGGCAAGGGCACGTCGGTCGGCAAACTCGAGGAGATGCAGGCGATGGGGATCGGCGACGGCGATCATCGGGCCAAGCGGCGTGTCCAGCCAGTCACAAAGCAGCCCCTCTCCCTTTTTAAAGGTGGCCGGGGCCTGTCCCATCAGGCGGGTAAAGGCCTCCCGGAAACCACTTGAAGAGTCAAAGGAAGCCTCCAGCTGGGCTTCAATGACTTTCTCTCCCTCCGAAAGCGACTTGAAGCCCTCCCTCAAGCGGTAGAGCCGGGCCAGCTCCAGAAAGGTGACCCCGAATTCCCGTCGGAATACCCGCCGGACGGTGGAGGGATCAAAGCCGGTTTCAATGACATCGGCCTCCATCCAGCGTTTGGCCGGATTTTCCATCAGGTGATTCATGAGCACCTTGATTGCCTCGTCCCGGGAGCGGTCTGGATCCAATGGCTTGCACCGTTTGCAGGGCCTGAAGCCGGCCTCCATGCAGGTAGCGGCGGTCTCGAAGAATTCGCAGTTTTCCGGCTTCGGTTTTCTTGCTGAGCAGGTGAAGCGACAAAAAATGCCCGTAGTCCGTACACCGACGAAGGCCCGTCCCTCGTAGGCGGGATCCCTGTCCACGAGGGCTGTATAAAGTTCCTCTTTTGACGGAAGTTCGAACAACATGTAGACAGTATAGGGAAACATTTCCCAAAAGGTCGCCGAAATTCGGGCGGGAATTTTATGCGGGGAGCGAACGGCGGGGAATCACGGTTGGGCGAGCCGGTAAGCCTGGGGGGTCAGGCCTGTCTGCTGCTTTAAGACGCGGATAAAGGAGGAGGTATGGTTGTAGCCGCAGGACCAGGCGATTTCATTGATGGTGAGGGGTCCGGAGAGATGGAATTTGGCCCGATTGATGCGTTCCCGGTTGATGTAGGCGGTGACGGTTTGACCGGTTTCCCTTTGGAAGAGGCGGGAGAGGTAATCGGGATGGTAGTCCAGCAAACCGGCAAGAGCCCGGAGATTGAACTTCACATCATCCTGGTGAATGGCAATCAAGTCCCGGCAGCGATGGATCAGGATGTTGGCATCCATTTGACCGGCAAATGGACGCCGGGTGCTGGCAAGGAGCCTGTTGACGAAGGCGGCCATCAAGTGAAAGACGAACTCATCGGCGGGCCGGGATTCATCCGAATGAGCAGAGGTCAGGTCCAGCAGCTGAATGATCTCCTGTCGCGATCCGAGACCATATCGGTCGATGGTCCCACACTTAATGGAGCCGGACCGCACTGAATAACCGAAGTGGAAGGAGATGCCCTCCTCCCAGAGCATCATGATGAGGGTGAGGTACGGAGCCTTGTCCCGGTAAAAGGTCTCGTGATGGGGGATGCCATGCGGCATGACGCAGATTCCACCCGGGCTTAAATTGAAATCACCGGCTGGGCAGCTGAAGTGTGTCCGACCGGAAATCTGCATGAAGACTTCCGGTGTGGGATGGAAGTGTCCGGGCGCGCTGCGATCAAAACGGCCGCTTGCCTCGGGAATGCGGATATCCGCCCGGCCATTCCTGAAGCCGTCTTGCAATCCCTGAAGGTGTTCCTGATAAAGGCGGGTCCGCTGGGATTTCAGGGACGGCTCACCAGCTGAGTCAGAAATGTTCAACTGATTTAGGAATTCTTCGATAGTTTTCATTTGATGCAGCGGCTATGTCGCTGTTTAAAAGGGTAAATAAGTCAATTAAGTACGAATGGGAATCAGTAAATTATTATGCCTGTGATCAAAATCGGAATAATTGGAACGGGTGGCATGGCGAATTTCCAGGCGGAGCAGTTTGCCGGCATCCGGGGTTGCAAAGTCGTGGCGGCCTGTGACATCGAGGAGGAACGGGTGAGGGAATTCTGCCGCAAATTTGATATCCCCAAGTACCACACGGACGCGCGGGAGCTCGTCAAAGATCCGGAAATTGATGCCGTCAGCGTTGTCACACCCGACAGCTCCCACGCCTTCCTCAGCCTCCTGGCGATAAAGGCGGGTAAGCACATCCTCTGTGAAAAGCCATTGGCAACGAACTATGCCGACGCGAAGAAGATGGTTGCTGCGGCCCGGAAAGCGGGGGTGGTTAACATGGTCAATTTCTCCTACCGGGGGAACTCGACCATTCACCGGGCGGCGCGAATGGTTGAGCAGGGAAAGATCGGGCAGGTACGGCACGTCCATGCCTATTATCACCAGAGCTGGCTAGTCGATGACCACTGGGGCGACTGGAGAAAGACGCCGGGATGGCTCTGGAGGTTGTCAACCGGGCACGGGAGCAATGGCGTGCTGGGCGACATCGGGGTCCATATCCTTGATTTCGCGACCTATCCCGTGGGCGCTATCAAGTCGGTTTACTGCAAGCTCCAGAATTATCCGGACAAGGCACCGGGCAATCAAATCGGGGAATACCGGTTGGATGCGAATGACACGGCTATTATTACCGCGGAATTTGATAACGGGGCTGTCGGGACCATCCATACTTCCCGGACCGTTGTTCCACACCAGAACTCCCTGCGGTTGAACCTCTACGGGGACCAGGGGAGCATTGAGATCGACCTGGATCGGTCCGGCACCAGCCTGGAATTCTGGCCGGTCCGCGAGGGCAAGCTGCAGGAGAAGCAGATTGTCGAGACCCGCCCGGACATGGGCAACCTCAAGCGCTTTATCAAGAGTATCAAGACAGGCGTGCAGGAACAGCCCGACTTCGAGCGCGGGGCGGAAATTCAAAAAATCATCGATGCCTGCATCCAGTCCGATGCGGAAGGCAGAACCGTTGCCATCTAACTATCCTTAAACGACATGAGCAAAGCATTCCATAAGGACATTCGCATCGGTACACTCGCCGGAAAAGGCACAGGGACAGCCGACTACATCAAATCCCTCCTCCCGCTCGGCTTTGAGAGCTTCCAGATCAACTTCTGGGAATCCCTGCAGGGGGTCGATCTTCCGACCCTGGCTGATGAGCTCAAGCCCGTCCTCGAGGGGAGCGGTGCCGTCATTTCCTCGATCAGTCCGTTCGGGAACCCGCTCGGTGACAAGCCGGAAGATGAGACGCTCCGTCAGGCCTGGGAGCAATGTATCGACCATGCCCATCTCTTTGGGACGGACCTTGTCACGGGGTTCGCGGGACGGGTGCGGGGCGCATCCATCCCGGACAGCATGGAACGTTACAAGGAGGTTTTCGCCCCGCTGGCCAAGCGTGCAGCGGACAAAGGGGTCCGGCTGGCCTTTGAAAACTGCTCCATGGGGGGCAACTGGCTCACCGGCGACTGGAATATCGCCCACTCCCCGGCTGCCTGGGAACTGATGTTTGATGCACTTCCGGAGGAAAACATTGGCCTCGAATGGGAACCGTGTCACCAGATGCTGCTCGGTATCGAGCCCCTTTCCCAGCTGAAAAAGTGGCTGCCGAAGGTGTTTCACGTCCATGGCAAGGATGCCACTTTGCACCAGGACATCATCTCCACCTACGGTTACAGCAGTGCCCGGGAGGTGGGGGATCACCGGACCCCCGGCTTTGGCGATACCAACTGGACCGACGTCATCTCAATTCTGCGCAAGGGGGGCTTTACCGGCTCCATCGACATTGAGGGCTGGCACGATCCTGTCTACAAGGATGAGCTCGAAATGACGGGCCAGGTCCATGCCCTCAACTACCTGAAACAGTGCCGCGGCGGAGATTACGTGGAAATTTAAACTGCCGTTCCGCGGCCGGAAATGGTACTCTTTGAAGATGCCATCCGTCGACCGCGGCTTTATCCACAGACGCACCCTGCTGAAGGGCGGGCTCTTGACTTTGCTGGCCGGTCCAAGCAGCTTCGCTCAAGCGATGAGCAACTGGTCGAAATCCCGGATCCCCATTATCCATGCGACGGATCTCTACCACCCGCCGCAGGATCCGGATGACCAGATCGACCTGGCCACAGTCGCCGCATTGAGGGAATTTGACCTCAAGGCCGTTATTCTCGATTCCACCCAGCGTTTCCTTGTCCCCAAGCCGGAAGGGTGGGACATTGCCCGCGAGCCGGGCTTCATGCCGGTACGGCAGATGGGCCACATCCTGGGAACGGATATCCCGGTAGCGGCGGGACCAGTATATCCTCTGGAACACCCGGGGGACAAGGCACTGCCGGGAGAGGGAGAGGATGACAGCGGTATCCGGCTGTTACTGGATGTCCTGCGCGAGTCGAGTGAACCGGTTGTCATCACAGCCGTTGGTTCGGCCCGGGTCATCACGGCGGCCTACAATCGTGAGCCCGAACTGATGTTGAAGAAAACGCGGGCCGTCGTTCTCAATGCCGGATCCACGGGGGGTCCCAAGAAGGAATGGAACGTCGGACTGGACACGCACGCCTTCGTGGGCCTCATGCGGAGCCGCCTCCCGGTTCACTGGTATCCCTGCGGGACGGAGCGGAGTGCCTTTGTCCGTAAACATGAGCGGGGCACCTACTGGAAGGTGCCCCATGCGGTCCTCTTCAAGGATCTGCCGCAACGGCTGCGCGCCTACCTGGAATACGGATTCACTCATTCCAGTGAAAAGGATGGCCTCGCGGCTCTTGATTCCCTGGGCCATGGTCCCGCATGGGAGAAAATACTTGAGGGGGAACGCAACATGTGGTCGACGGCTTCCCTCGTCATGGCCGCCGGACGCGTCCTCGCCCGGACGGAGAAGGGATGGCGGTTTTTAGCCGGCACTGAGCAAGGGGATGTCGAGACGTGGCCCTGGCGGCTTGATCCCGTTTCCGTGGACGTCTCAGACGACGGGAAGGTGGACTGGTCCCCCGGTCCTGAATCGGCTCGGGTCCGCCTCTTTGGCCGCCAGCCGGACATTGAATTTGGCGACGCCATGGCCGAGGCCCTGAATGCCCTGCTGAGGGAAATCGACTAGACGCGGACGGTTTTCAACTCCCTGTTAATTGCATCCAGATTTTCTGCCATTTGATCAGATAGGAAATTTGTCCAGATGGATGAAAGCGGAGATTCAATGGAACCAG
>JBFOLZ010000135.1:0-20940 GCA_040830445.1 Puniceicoccaceae bacterium | reverse complement strand
TGTCGAGCGCGTTGCTCGGCGGGTACTCGACGAAAAAGTCCCGCCACTCCCGGCCCCAGAGCCAGTCGTTGAGGGCATCCTTCTCGTTCCCCTCGACAAAAGCGGTCAATTTGTCGTTTTCGGCCGCGGTGGCATATTTCTTCAGGGAAGCCAGGTTGACGGTGGTTATGTTGTACTGGCGCGAAAGGACATCCCTGAGGGGCGCGGGTGCCTCCCCGTTCTCAACCGATTCCTCTCCACTGAATCCGGTGGCCTTGAGAAAATCATCGACAACTTCCGGGCAGTTGACCGGAAAAACGCCGGCCACATCCCCGGGGACATACTCCAGCCCGGATCCGGCCAGTGACAATTCCAGATGACAGGTCTCCTTGGCAGAGCCCCGGCCATTGAGGTTGACCAGCGTTTTCACGGGCGATGGAAAGGGGTTTTTCACTCCGTATTTCACTTCGGGAACAGGTGTCGTTGATTCGCTCATGATACTTTCTAAATTAATAAAACACCTTTATCTAAAGGAGTATTCCGGAGGTTAAAGGAAAAAAGGCCGTTCCCCTACCCGCTTGACAAATTGACGGCACTCTTGGACGGTTTACCTATGGCCAAGATCGAACTCCAAACCAACCAAGGCACGATAACCCTGAAGCTCTTCACCGAGCACGCACCGAAGACAACCGAGAATTTCATCGGGCTTGTCGAAAAGGGCTACTACGATGGGATCATCTTCCACCGGGTGATTCCCCAGTTCATGATCCAGGGCGGCGACCCGACCGGAAGCGGCATGGGCGGCGAATCCATCTGGGGCAAACCCTTTGAGGATGAGTGCACACCCGAGCTCCGCTTCAATAAGGAAGGTTTGCTGGCCATGGCCAATGCCGGACCCAATACCAATGGCAGCCAGTTCTTCATCACCACCGCGCAGACCCCGTGGTTGGATGGTCGCCACACCATTTTCGGGGAAGTGATTGAAGGTTACGAGATCGTGCAGGCCATCGAGCAGACCCAGACTGCCCGGGATGACCGGCCCATCAAGGAACAGGTCATTACCAAGGCCGTCCTGCTCAGTTAATTCCCGGGTTTCCTCCAGGAAAGGAAACCCGCATGCATTCCGAGCAAAAACGAGTGTTGATTCCGCTGGCGGGCTACGCCGCCTCGGTGACGCTGCATGACTGCGGAGATTCAGCTGCCCCGACCCTGCTTGCCCTGCATGGATTCGGGGGCTCCGGCAAGGACTTTGAGCAGCTGCGTCAGTCATTTGGCCGCAAGGTTTCCTGGATTTGTCCCGACTTCATGGGTCACGGTGAGAGTGAGTCACCAGACATCCTCGATCCCTATCAATTGCCGGCCGTCCTCCGGTTAATCGATCAGGCCCGGGCGCTGGCCCCGGATCCCGGCAAGGTCCTCCTCCTCGGGTATTCCATGGGTGGCCGACTGGCCTTGCACTATCTGCGCCATGCCACTCCCATGCCCGCCCTTCTCATTGGCATAAGTCCGGGCCTGCAAGAAGCTGGTGAACGCGCCCGGCGGCGGCAATCCGACCGGGAATGGATCCAGTTGATGAACGGCTCGATGGAGCAATTCTGTACCAAGTGGGAGCAGCAGGACTTGATTCATCCGCAGACCCTGATTGAGGAACCCTTCCGCTCCCATTTGGCATCAAGGCGCCGCCGGAACTCTGCGGTCGGTCTCTCGAACACACTCCTGGCCTCTGGCACGGGTGTGCTGACAAGTTTGTGGACCCATTTGCCCAGGTTTCCCCCTCTGGTCCTCTGCTACGGCTCCGAAGATGCCAAGTTTGGCAACATCGCCCGGAAAATGCAGGTCGCAAATAGCCGTTTTGTTGTTCGTGAAGTGCCGGACAGCGGCCATTCGCCGCATCTGGAAAACCCCGTAGAACTGGCTTCCCTGATCGAGGTTGAGCTGGATTCCCTGCTTTACCGTTGAAAGTCCGGTATTTCGTGCCAAATTGCTGGTATGGACTGGGAACTAAGCAGTTATTTCACAGAGTTTGGCAGCCCCTCCTACGAGGCTTATAAAAGAGAGCTGGAGGAAACCCTGGCCGAACTGGGCAACCGGGCGGCAGCCTTGCTCGCAGAGGACCTTGTTTCCCTGAACGACTGGGAAACCCTGGTTATCGACTACGAGCATGTGCTGGCCAATTTCTCGCACCTCGGCAGTTACATTGGCTGCCTGGTTTCCGCGGATGCCAAAAATGACGCCTATTCGCGGGAGGAAGCGGCCTATGCCAACATTTCCGCGTCCATGAGCAAGCTGACCGACAAGGTCATCCAGGGAATGGGGACCCTTGAGGAAAGCGCATTCGAGGAATTCATCAAAAGGGACCGTCTGGCGGATGCTGTTTTCCTTCTCCGTGATTTTCGCCAGCAGGCCGCGAATCGCATGCCCAGCGAGCTGGAGGAGCTGGCTGCCGATTTGGGGGTCAATGGCATTTCCGCCTGGAGCCGGCTCTACTTCACGACCATGGGCAATATCAGCTTTCATTATGTGGATCCGGAAGAGGGCGAAAAGGATGTCCCCATGGCCCAGCTGAACAGCCTCCTCAGCAATCCCAACCGGGACCGCCGGATAGCCGCGGCCGAGGGCGCTGCAGCGACCTTCAGCGAACACCAGCACACCTACGCCGCCGCCATCAACGCCATCTCGGGCACCCGGCACGCGCTCAACAAGCGCCGGGGCATTCACGATTTCCTGGAGCCCAGCTTGAGGCAGTCCCGCATCAGCCACACCACCCTTTCGGCCCTCATATCTGCCATTGAGTTTCAACTGCCGTTTGCCCGGGAAGTCTTTAAATTCCGCACCCAGTGCCTAAGTATCAACGATCCAGGCTATGTCGACCTCAGGGCTCCCCTGCCGCTCGGTGACGGAACCGGGCCCAGTTGGGATGACGGGGTGTCTCTCATTTCCAGCGCTTTCAATTCCGTCTACCCGGCATTGGGCAAGTTTTTCGACGAAATGATCGAGAAAAACTGGATTGACCACACGCCCCGCGAAGGAAAGCGCCCGGGCGGCTTTTGTACCGGTTCCCTCGCTACACGGGAATCCCGTATTTTCATGACTTACAAGGACACCCTCAATGATGTCCTGACCCTTGCCCATGAAGCCGGCCATGCCTGGCACTCCCGTGTCCTCAAGGACCAGCGGATCCTCGCGGCAAGGTATCCGATGACGTTGGCGGAGTCCGCCTCGACCTTTGCCGAGCGGGTCCTCACGGAGGGCATTCTTTCCAGCGACGAGTACGACAAGATGGTCAAGCTGGTCCTTCTGGATGCGGAAGTGGAACACATGCTGGCCTTCCTTCTCGACCTCCCGGTCCGTTTCCGTTTCGAGCAGGCCGTCTATGACCGGCGGGCTGAAGGAACCCTTTCCGCGACCGAACTCTGTGAACAGATGTCGGAAATCCAGCACCTTGTCTTCGGGGACACGCTTGCCCCCGGACGCGAGGACAAGTGGTTCTGGGCTTCCAAGCTGCATTTCTACATCGAGGGAGTGCAGTTCTACAATTATCCCTACACATTCGGTTACCTGCTCAGTACAGCCTACCTGAAACGCTTCCGGGAAGGCCTCGACGGGGCCTTGAACACCTACGAGCGCTTCCTCTCCAACTCCGGGAAAATGAGTTGTGAGGATGTTGTCATGGAGACCCTCGGCGAGGATATTACCGATCCGAACTTCTGGTCCAATCTCATCGGCGAACTGCGGCACCCCTTCAACCAGTACCAGGAGATGCTGCGGGACTTGAGTGAATGAGCAAAGCCGTCGACAAGACTGCCACGGGCCGGCTGCCGTGGTTTGGCCCGGACCGGTTCCCGCTTTACCTGGCCCCGATGGCCGGCTTTACGGACCGTGTTTTCCGCGAGCTCTGCAAGGAGCAGGGAGCGGATGTCATGGTCACGGAATTTGTCATGGCGAACAAGTTCCTCGATCCTCGCGGGGAAAAGGATGCCTGGGAGATTGTTGACTTCACACCCCGGCAACGGCCCATGGGGGTGCAAATCTTCGGCAGCGATCCGCAAAAGATGGCCGAGGCGGCTTCCCGCATCGCCGATCGCCTGCAGCCGGATTTTATCGACATAAATTACGGTTGTCCGGCGCCGAAAGTCGTAGACAACCTTGCCGGTTCATCCCTGCTCCGCGATCCCTGCCGCTTGCAGGAAGTAGCGGAGACAATTGTCAGGCGGGTAACGGATCGCCTGCCGGTGACGGCGAAAATCCGAATTGGCTGGGACGATACAAGTGTCAATGCGGTCGAGGTCTCCCGGCGGCTTGAGGATTCCGGGATCGAGGCCATAGCGGTCCATGGAAGAACCAAGGAGCAGGGCTATCGCGGGGACGCGGACTGGGATGTCATCCACGCGGTGGCCGATGCCGTGACGCTCCCGGTTGTCGGCAATGGCAGCGTCCGGACAGCGGATGACGTCAACCGCATCAAGTCCGCAGGCAAGGTCAGGGGCCTGATGATTGGCCGGGCGGCCCTTGGCAATCCATGGATTTTCCGGGAAATCAAACATGCCGTGGTCACGGGTGAAGCCTTGCCGGCCCCCACCCTTGAAGAGCGCTGGGATACCATGGTTCGCTACTGCCAGGAGCTGATGGACCACAAGCAGAAGGGAACCTGGAACCAGATTAACTGGATGCGACCGCGCCTCAAGGCCTTCGCCAAGGGCTGGCCGGGTTCAAAGGACCTGCGACGGGCGCTGGAGACAGTCAAGACGGTCGAGGAGTTGGAGGCCTTGAGAACGGCCAATCTTTCCAGGGAAGCAACCGGGGCCTAGACCGGCACCAGCCGGGTCTCAATCTTGTCCTCGGCAAGGCCCGTCAACACGCTGGCCGCTTCCCGGTAGCGCTCCAGTTGGGTCCCGTAGCGTTCCAAAAGCTGCTCCATGGGGTCCCTTTCGGGATCCAGGACATCCGTCTTGTAATCGAAGATGATAATCCGTTCCGGTTCACCCGCAGCATCCAGATAGACAACCGCCCGGTCGATAATCCCCATGGCCACACTATCCCCCTTGCGCAAAGCGTAAGGCTTCTCCCGCCATAACTGGAAGGCTTGGTCCGGCCGGGAAAATACCTCCAGACCGGATTCGCTCTCCAATAGCTTTTCAAACCGTTCGGCAATGTCGCTGTCGACCCCCTGCAGAAGGTCTTCCTTTTGCCCAGCATTGCTGAAATCCATCCATTCCACTGTAGCGAGAAAGTCATGCATCCGGGTACCGAATTGCCTGCCGGCGGTTGAACGCAACTTGCGGGGACCTGTCTCCCCTTCATGAGCCTCCTGTGAGGGGGAAGCCATGCGTCGCAGCATGGGCCTGCGCTTGGGGAGCCGACCGCGGATGGCGTCCAGCTGAACAAGCTTTTCCTCACCCTTCTCCCGCTCAGTCACTGTCTCAAACCAGGTTGGATTCCCGAATTCGCGCTGCCACTGAATGACCCCTTCCTCGCGGGCGTCCATTCCGTTATCCATCGTCGCGGAGAAGAGCTTGTGCCAGGTCAAGGCCGACCGGTTAACTGACGGCTCCGGGGCGATGCAATAAAGGCCTCGCCTGGCCCGGGTCATGGCAACATACAGGAGACACATGGCCTCGAATACTTGATCGTCCTCGTAATCCGCATGGGCATTTTTAAGGACGTCTTCCTGTTCAAAGACCAGCTTCCGCGGAAGGTCGAGGATCCAGCCAATCTGGCCATCGGAATTGCGGCTGACATGGAGCGACTCCTGTCTTTGACCAATAACGGGAGAACCGCCGAATCCGGCAACAATAACCACGTCAAAGCCCAGTCCCTTGGCCTTGTGGATGGTCATGACCTGTACTTGTGTTCCGAGGGTGGCCTCCTTGACCGTTGATTCCTCGAGAAAGCGGATAAAGGCTTCGAGGCCCTCCATTGCGGTCGACTCAAATCGCGTTGCCGCTTCCAGAAGCTGTTCGGCCCGACGCCGGAGAAAGGCTTCCGGCTGGATGAGCGGTTCAAGGAAGGAGAGCAATTGCCGGATCGCTTCCGCGTAACCTTGCTCCGTCAGGAGAGTCCGCACCAGCCCGGCCAGGCGGCGGTATTCCTTTTCATCAATCGGCAGGCCTTGAAGTTCAAGATAGGCCCTTGGAAAGGCTTCATCCGGCCGGGCAAGGGAATAGAGAAAAGCCAGAACCCACGTGCCGGCGATGTTGTCGTAAGCAATGCGGACAACCCCTTCCATGCTGGCTGGGATGCCTGCCTCACGCAGCGCCTGTGTCAGCGTGGTCACTTCAGCGTTGGAGCGTACAAGGACAGCGCAGCTCATTCCGCTGGCAAGCGGAGCCACCTTCTCGATGACTTCAATGCATCCCCCGGCCAAGTCCTCCTTGTCCTCGACAAGGCCCCAGGCGGCATAGCCGCTGAGGTTTTCCGTTGCTGGTGACGGGACATGCTCCGCCCAACTTGCCTTCCACCGCTGCTTGACCGCTTTGCCAATAAGTCCTTCCGGCAACGCTTCCCCGAAAAGGGCATTCACGCAATCGAGAACCGGTGGGACACTGCGCCAGGACTGGTTGAGGACGGACTTCCTGATTCCCGGCTCCCCTTGGTTATAATGCGCATAAATCTCCATGAAGAGACGGGCATCTCCACCCCGCCAGCCATAAATTGACTGCTTGACGTCCCCGACATAGAAGAAACTCCGCTCCCCGCTGGCATCCTGCAGGACCTCATCGACGAAGGTTTCCAACACTTTCCACTGGATGCGTGAGGTGTCCTGGAACTCATCCACCAGCCAGTGCTCCGTCTGTCCGTCCAGCCGGTAGATAATGTCCGAGGTATCAAAAACGGGATTGCCGTTACAGAGTCCCTTGATCAGGAGCATCGGGAAATCGGCAAAGACGAGCGAACCGGCCTCCCGCACGGACCGATCGTAGAGCATGTCATATTCGGCCAGTAATTGGCCAATCGACTGCGTAATCCCGATCTTGCGCAGGATTTCCTGCCGGATGAACAGCTGCACCAGTTGGTAGAGCAAGCCGCTCAAGGGCTCCTCGATCTGGAGAGTGACCCGGCTGAAGGAAATTTCGGCCTGCCCGGCACGCAGATCCTCCCGGACAGCCAGAAGGGACTCCCAGAGCTTTGACTTGATGACATCCAGTCCCGGTTGCCATTGGCGGAACTGGTTCAATAAGGTGCTGAATCCCTTCACGGTGGAGACCTTTAACTCGAGGGTTCCGATTTCCTTTTCGATGGCATCGAGCAACTTCCCGGCGTCATCCTCCTTGCCCAGCCACCACGGATCCTTGCCAAATATGGTCCCCGGATGTCCCCAAGGCGCTTCGCTTCTGTTCTCGAGGTAGAGGTCATGGTAATCCTTCAGGTGATCCTCAAAGATGCCATAGACGTTTTTCCCCTCAACTCCCCAGGTAAGCTGTTTATACATCTGCAGCACCCGGTTCTCCCGTTCCTCGTCGCCACCAGCGAGAAGCTGCTCCATGGCCAAGCGGCGGGCCATGTTTTGCTCAATCTCGTCCATGATGCGATGGGCTCGCGTCAGGCCGAGTTCATAGGGAAAGGCGCCCAGCAGTCGGGCAAAGAAGCTATCGATGGTTCCCAGCTGCAGGCGCCCGAGTTCGTGCACCAGTTCCTTCAGCAGTTTGCGGTAGAAGGAGCTGTCATTGCCCGGAAGGTGGATGTCCCGGGAAAGTTTGCCCGCCGCTTCCTCGCTGCGGGCCGCCTGGACCAGCCGCATGAGGATTTGCTGAAGAAATTCCCCGGCCGCCTTGCGGGTAAAGGTCAGTGCATTAATACGCGCCGGACTGACGCCCAGCGCCAACAACCGCAGGTAGCGGTTCACGAGGGCATAGGTCTTCCCCGAACCGGCTGAGGCCATGATCATCTCATGCCGGACCTCCTGGCTCATGCTCCGCCCTCCACATGCCGTGACTGCCACTCCTCAGCAAGGCCGGTTGCATAATCCCCCCCGAACCACGGGAGCCAGTCCTCCTTGTAGCGAATGGAACGTCCGGGTGGAAAGTGCCCCGCCTTGATCCGGCGGACGATTTCCCTTGCGCATTCGAGGCCTGAATCCGCCTCGACTTCATTGATAGTCCACTCGCTGAGCCGCACCTCCTTGACCGCCTTGGCGAGGTTCAGGTAGGCCACACAAGGGGCTTTTTCGAAAGCTGTCCTCACCGCGTGGTAGTAGAGCACCAGCTGCAGATCCTTCCAGCGCCATGTCTTGTCGTTATCAAGGAAATCACTACCGGGCAAAACCGGATCCGGCGAAGAGGCGTTCAGACGCGTCAAGTGAGCGGCCCGGGCCTCCGTGGCATTATCGGATGTCTTGTAGTCAACGACTCGATACAAGCCACTTTGCTCGTTTTGCTCGACCAGGTCGATAATGCCCGAGAGGCGGACTCCCTCGATCTTGAAATCAACCTCCCCGGCAAAGCGCCATTCCGCCTTGACGGGTTTCCATCCAGCCTGACGCTGCTCACTAATGATCCCTGCGGCTGCCCTCAGGCGCTCCCGCAAGCCGCTTTCCTGGATAATCGCCGGAACCCCCAGCTGACGGCCGAATTCCTCCCCCATGATGGTCGAAAGCTGGTCATCGAGAAAGGCTTCAATGTCCGCCCGGCCCAACAGGCCGACTCCTTCATCGGTCCCGTTCAAGCGCTCAACGACGGTGTGGGCCAGGCTCCCGAAGTGGAGGGCGTCCATTTCGACGGGCAGTTCCCGGGGAATGCTCCAGCGAAGGGAACGCTCCATGAAGTAATGCAGGGGACTGTAGAGATAGGCAGAAAAGTCGGTCACGCTGATTTTTTCCAATTCAGCGGGATGCGGCAGTTGCAGCCGGGCACCAAACGTGGCCGGAATGGCTGATTCCGTCGACCCCCCATCGCTCATCAGGAGTTCGACGCGTTCAAGGATTTCCTCCTCCTCGGCCAGGAAAAGAAAGCGCGACGGCTGCTCCGGATCATCGTCAAGACCCCGGTCGGGAAGGAGGATGTCCAATTTACCCCACTCCTTGCGGTTCTCCAGGAGCAGCCGCAGGCGGCAGTTGTGGAAAGCAGCCGCTTCCTCCGGTCCATAAAGCCCGAGGCGGCGGCAGAGTGCGGGTGTAAGAAAGGCATCGGTCCCGTCGCTGCCCGGAACTTTACTGTCCGGCAAGCCAAGCACAACCAGGTGGGGTGACCGCTCCCATGGAAGCTCCAGCCAACCGGAAACCGGCCGCTCCTCCGCCTCCCGCTCCGGGTAATAATGATGGGTTTCCAGCAGGTGGCTGAGCACTTCCCAGTAATCGCCTTCCGGCAGATCGTCTCCTTCGAGATCGGATTGAAGATCCTGCAGAATCTCCTCCAAATGCCCCAATACAGAACGCGCCTCCTCTGATAATTTGGACCCTGAAGCCACCTCCTGCAAAATCCGCCAAAGCCAATCGGGAAAGCTGGTTGCTTCTTCCTCCCCGGTCAGAAGATTGTCCAGGAAATTGAGAAAATCCCGGACAATTCCGATTTCGTGAATGGGCTTAAGGACAGGATCCAACAGTTGACTGGCATGGGTAAGCAAGTGTTCCTTCATGAGGAAGAGATAAGCTTCCTCCACTTTCCCGACTGGGCACCCCCGCTCCCGCACCCAATTGCGAACAAGCGAATGACGGAGCAATTCCAGATGCGTCTGCAGGCGGGCTTCACCAGACAACTGGGAAATGAGCTTCAGCAACCGGCCCCATGAGGTTTCTGAGAGTGACTTTCCTTCAGGCATGTAAGCGGGGGTTTTCGTCAGACGGCTGCGCTCCACGAGGTACTTGCCAACTTCAGCATCCGGTGCCCCAAGGACCAGGGCATCAACCTCGGTGCTGTAAACCTCCGCCAGCTCAAGAACCTTCTCCACCAGCTCACGTGGTTCGGCCGAACGCTGCAGGACTCCGGAAAGGCCATCCTCAGGAAGACTTCGGCTTTGCCACGGGTCGGGCTTGGGACGACCCCATGCATCCAGCGAATCGGCCTCCTCCTCGGGCAGGGGAAAGTAGAAATCAACCTGCAGACCGGCCTTGGCAAGCGATTCGATACAGTCGACCTGACGCTTGCTCAGGTTGAGAACGCCCCCAATGAGTAGCCTTTTCCAGGACATCAGATTCAACGCCTGTTGTAAGCGGCTGAAGTATCCTGCATCTGGATCCGGCAATCCGGACCGGGACAATTCCTCCATGTAGGCCTTTTCCAATCCCGCAAGGACCTTCCACCTTTCCTGGTCGCTCTCCAGGCTCGAAGTGGCAACTCCCGCGAAATCATACCCTCCCTGGAGCAGCCTTGAGCGGAGCTGCATCAATTGCTCCGCAAGGGAAAACGCCCATTGGCGTTTCTGTCGTTCTGGAACGACCGGGAATACCGGTTCCAGGGCAGCCGGACGGGCCTGCGTCAGGACAGTCTTCCAGGCCAGTAGCTGGCGCGCTTCGCTGGCACAGCCCTCCAAGCCCGGGAGGGAACGCTCAAACTGGACCGGCGTCAAAATATGCGGTGGGTGAAAAGCCTCTGTCCCCTCCTCTTCCCCCGAGAAGAGCTCACTCAGGATGTGTCTGGCCGCCCGCCCACTGGGTACCCAGACAAGCCAGTTGTCCATGCTGTCGCCTTCGGCCTCCTCCAGCAGCTGCCGGGAGAACTCGAGGGTAAACGGCTTGCTCCAGCCGAGGAAGTGACGACGAAATTCCATCCATGGCCCTCTCTAGAGGTGACACCGGGCAAGGTCAACTTCTTCCCCTGTCATATTTTTTGGATACAAAAAACCCCGGGCCCGTCGAGCGGGTCCGGGGCCTTAAAGGTGATTGCGATATCTCAGGCTGACTGGGCCTTCGGGATATCCGCGGGAATTTCCACATCATGTGGCTGCTTGCGCTTCAAGACCCGCAGGCGGGAGCGGCGGCGCAGCATACGATCGAGCTTGTTTTCCAGCTGGTCGATCGACTTGTAGAGGTCCTCGGAAGCCGCATCAGCGATGAGCGGCTTTCCCTTGATTTCGATCTTCCCCTTGGCGTGGTAGCTGTCACCGTATTTCTGGTCACTGCTTAGCTCCACCCTAATTCGTATGATGTGATTTTCGTGGTCAAAGAGTTTCGAGACTTTATCGATTACCATTGTCTTGAGAGCCGGGGTCAGGTCGAGGTTATGTCCGGAGATAATGATATCGTTGGTCCGATCTTTCATTTTGTCTTATCCTTTTTTTATATGGTTTTCAGTTGGTTCCCTTTATTTTTTCAGGCACCCGGGAACTGGGTATGCCAAATTGCGGAAATTGGGGGTCGGGTACGGCACGGTTCAAAGACTAAATCGCCATCGTCCCTGGGCGAATGTGCCAAGATCCCACGTAATAAGTCTGGTATCGAAGACTGGGATCCATAAAACCATAGCATCAACTGCTTAAAACTGTAGCACAGGGTACCAAATTTGCAATCTTTCTCTTCCCGAATCCCCGATTATGTCCTCCGGAAATACCAGTCATAAGGGTAAATCAGCCGCCGCCCCGCTTGTGGAGCCGGATGAGCTGGAGGATTGGATTCTTGAGGAAAACGAGGATGTACTCGTCCTCAACAAGCCGGGCTGGCTGGTCTGCCATCCGTCGAAGAACGGCCCTTGGTCCAGCCTGGTGGGAGCCGTCCGGGAATCCCGGGGACTGGAGAGGATCCATCTGGTTAGCCGCCTTGACCGTGAGACCAGCGGCCTGGTGGTCCTGGCCAAGCACCACAAGGCCGCCAGCCGACTGCAAACCGCCTTTGCCAAGCGGCATACCCGCAAGCGATATCTGGCCCTGCTACAGGGACACCTGAAGGAGGAGCGGACGACGGAAAGCAACCTTGAGAACGATCCAGAGAGTCCGGTTGTGGTCCAGCAACGGGTCAGTTTCGGGGGCCGGGGCAAGCACGCGGAAACTGTCTTCAAGCCCTTGGAATACTGGGGGCCCTACACCTTGGCGGAGGTCATCCCGATCACCGGCCGCAAGCACCAGATACGGGTCCATGCAGCGTGGCTGGAGCATCCGATCCTCGGGGACAAGATTTACGGCGGCGACCCAACCTGGTATCTCGAATTCATCGAGCAAGGTTGGACCGAGCGGCTGGAATCGGAGCTGCGCTTTCCCCGCCAGGCCCTGCATGCGGAGCAGCTGGAAGTCTGGGGAGAGGACTTCCGGTTCCAGTGGGCGGCCCCCTGCCCCTTCGAGGCCGAGTTCCGGGAATTGTGCGGGGAATAGGGGGGGCGGCGGCGCAGCTACAGGCGGGACGCCTGTAGTCCTTTGGAGGAACGGCTTTGGGTGCTGCAACTACAGGCGGGACGCCTGTAGTCCTTTGGGTGGTCGGCATTGTGCGGGACGCCTGTAGTCCTTGAGAGGGCCTCAATGGAGTACAGGCATCTTGCCTGTACACAATTCAGCCCGCTTCCTCGACCGTCTCGGCCTCGACGACCCAGACCACGGTCCAGCCGCTGGGCTCGTCGATATAGACTATCGGAGTAGCGCCTTCCAACTCGGTCTCGACCAACTCCACGGTCGACTCCAGGGCGTAGGCCTCATTGACGTGGCCCATCTTGCGGAGGGGGAACCAGACCCCCATGCCGACCAGCATGACCGCTGCCGCAGCGGCAACCAGCTGCGGAAAGGTCAGGATACGGGTGGAGCGCTGGCGGTCGGCTTTTTCCAAGCGCTCCCGGACAGATTCCCAGGCAGCATCTCCGTCGACCTTGGAAACATGGGCGCCATGGAGCAGCTCCCGGGACTGGATGAGCTGGTCGAGATAGGCCCGGGCGGCGTCATCCCGGTCGATCAGTTCCTCGACTTCCGCGTGTTCGGCGGGGGACAGTTCCCCATCGAACCATGCCTCGAGGCGTTGTTGTGTTTCATCATTCATCGCTGCCAGTGGTTAAGTTGGCAAAAAGAGGACGGGCCGTCGAGACCCGTCCTCCTGCAGGAGGATATTTATTCAACCACAACGGGACCGGTGGTAGCCCCGGTGCGGCCGTTCAATCCAGATGCGTTTGGTTTCGTAAGTGTAATGACCCCGTGTCCAGACACGAACCCGGTCCCCGCAGTGATTGACGACTACACTCCAGTGCCCGGGCACCCAGACCTTGTGGCGGGTAGTCTTCCAGTAACCCTTGGGTCCGTGGTGGCGTTTGGAGCAGCTGTTGCAACCGTAGCGGTGGTGCTTGCTGCAGCGGGGACCCCGGTAGTCTTCCCGGTGTCCGTAGGAAATTTCCACCCCGGCGTGATGGTGGTCATTGTTGTTCTCGATGATGGCTCCCGTGATCATACCGGCGACAAAGCCTCCGAAAGCGGCCAGTGCCTCATCACCTGCATGGGTGGGAGCGGCGGTGAACCCCCCGAGGAGGGCAACTGTGATTAATGAGCGGATGTATTTCTTCATGGCTTTGTTTTGTTGAATGCACCCTTTCAACGAATCCGCCGGCCGCATTATTCAATTTATTTGAAATTTCTACGAAAAGACTGGGCAAAAGGGGCCAAACGGGAGAAAACAGGTACACCCGATGCAAGATTTGAAGACAGTCCAGTGCGTGGCAGAGGTTCCGGCTCCAATCGACGCAGTCTGGGAAGCCTGGACGACCGAAGGGGGCGTGGTCAGCTTTTTCGCGCCCGCGGTAAACCTCCGGGCTGAGCCGGATGGGCCCTACGAGATCCTCTTCAACCCGGATGCGCCGGAAGGGACTCAAGGTGCAGAGGGAATGCGCTTCCTCGCCCTGCAGGAACCAACATTCCTTTCCTTTACCTGGAACGCCCCGCCCCACCTTCCGGAGGTGCGGGGCCAGCGAACCTGGGTCGAAATCCGGCTTGAGGAACTAGACAGTACCTCGACCCGGGTCCAATTGCTTCATGGCGGATGGGGAACAGGAGGCCAATGGGAGGAAGCCTTTGACTACTTTGTTCGTGCCTGGGGCAAGGTTGTCCTGCCCCGGCTTGTCTATCGCTTTGAAAATGGACCGGTTGACTGGTCCAATCCCCCAGCCCTCTGAATTTTTCCAGCTCGATGAATAGACGTATACTCACGGCCTCTGCGGTTGCCATCCTCCTGGTCGCTGCGGTCCTCTACCTTTTACTCCGGGGCAAACCGGCCTCCTCCAAATTTGCCCAACTCGGGCCCATCCTGGACCAATTCGCCGCTCCCGGCATGGAACATGCCGATCCCGCCCAGTGCATTGAGTGTCACCGGGAGGCGACCGCAAAGTGGGAAAACTCCCACCACGCCTTGGCCAATGCCCCGTTGACCGAAGCCGATCGGGCGCGCCTGAAGGCGAATGCCGGCGATTTGCTTAAGGAACGCCAGATGCATTGGCACGCCCATCCGGATACAATGGTCCTGCAGGAGGACGGCCTTCCGGATCAGCCGGTGGTCGGGACCATCGGAATCACCCCGCTCATCCAATACCTGCATCTCGCCCCGGACGGGCGCATCCAGACGCATGATGTGGCCTGGGATGTCGGTAAGGAAGAGTGGTTTTCCGTCTTCGAACTGGAGGATGCCGGTGAGGAACCCCGGGTACCGGGCGAATGGGGCCACTGGACGGGCCAGGGCATGAACTGGGATGCCAACTGCGCCTACTGCCACATGACGGAGTACTTCAAGAATTTCAGCCCGGAGACCAATACCTACGACCGGAAGTGGAACCACATGGCTATCACCTGCGCCCAGTGTCGTCCCGGTTCGGAAACCCACCTCGAGCAGATCCGCAACGGCAATGACCAGTACAAGGAAGTTTTCACTCCCCGGCAGGTCATGGAGGCCTGTGCCACCTGCCATGCCCGGCGAGACCAGCTGACGCCGGATGCCTTCGTCCCCGGGGACGTCTTCGAGGACCATTTCTACCTGACCCTTGGGGACGTCGAGGGCATCTATCATCCGGATGGTCAGGTCATTGGGGAAAACTATGTCTATGGTTCCCTGACCATGAGCAAGATGGGGCACGCGGGCGTGACTTGCATGGATTGCCATGATCCGCATACCGCGGAGTTTATCCTCCCGGTGGAAAATAACGCCCTCTGCCAGCGCTGCCATGGCAGCGGACTCAACGACGCCCCGAAGATTGATCCCATCGCCCACAGCCATCATCCCGGTGATTCCGTGGGCAACCGCTGCGTCGAGTGCCACATGCCTTCCACTCCCTTCATGGGTCGCGATCCGCGCCGGGACCATTCCTTCAGCATCCCCGACCCCCGCCTTAATATTGAACTGGGCGTCCCCGATGCCTGCTCCAAGTGCCACAATACCCAGTCGGTGGAATGGAACCTCAAGCACGCCGAGGACTGGTACGGTCCCGACATGAATGCCGACCGCAGGACCAAGGCCCGCCTCATGCAGGACCTCTGGGACGGCAAGGAAGGATCACTGGCCCGCCTCAAGGAGGCCGTCCGCAAGGAACCCAACCGGTGGTGGAAAGCCACTTTCATCAACATGTTCCAGTATACCCCGGCCGACCAGGAGGTCTTCGAGATCCTTACCGAGGGCTTGCAGGATGAGGAGTCCATGGTCCGCTCAGCCGCTATCCGGCTTCTCGGTACCAGTAATGTTTCCCCAGAACAAAAGGAAGCCTTGCTCACCGATCCCATCCGTGGGGTCCGGATCAGTACCGCCCTCACCGTTCCCGGTATGCAGGACCTGCCCCCCGACGTCGAGGCCGAGCTCCTCGCCTACATGCGCCATACCGCCGATTCCCCCATGGGCTCCCTCCGCCTCGCCTCCTTCCACGCTGACAAGGGCGACCTAGAGAAATCCCGTTTCCTCGCCCGCCAGGCCATTGATTTTGAGCCCCTCAACGCCGAGGCCTACCGTCTCGCTGCCATCCAGTTGCACGCCACCGGCGATACACTCGGCGCTCTCGACATGCTTAATCGAGCCCTTCGCCTCTCCGACGATGGCGCCCTCGTCCACTTCAACCTCGGGCTCCTCCATGCCGAGCTCCAGGACATGGACAAGGCCATCTTTCATCTCAATCAGGCCATTCTCGACAACCCCCAGCTCGAGGATGCCTGGTATAACTTGATTGTCCTCTACTGGCAGATCGAGCAGCTCCCCACCGCCCGGACCAAGCTTACCGAAGCCCTCCAGGCCCTCCCCCAAAGCCGGCGTCTCCTCCAGCTCGCCCGGCAAATGCCACCGGATGTGAATTAGGGTTGGGGGTCGTAGGTCGTAGGTCGTAGGTCATAGGTCGTAGGTCGTAGGTCATAGGTCAAAGGGCGAAAGTCTGCGGTGCTGGTCAATACTTGCTGATTTCGTGAAGTAGAAAACCTAATACTGTGCAAGTGCTGTATTATTTTTCTTGATAGCCCATACCCTTCTATACTTTAACATCTATTGTAATGTTAAATTTAGTTGGACAACAATTGCATGAGGAATTTGCCCGGAACGAGGAAGTCTGCCGGCATGTAATCGGGCTGTTCCAATTGATGGCGAACAAGCAGCGCTTCCGGATCGTGTGCATCCTGAGCCGGGGAAGTTTCTGTGTTAACGAGATCGCGGAGATATTGGGGACGGACAAGCTCTCGAACATCTCTCAGCAGCTGAAGGTATTGCGGCTGGCTGGGGTGATTGAGTGCGAGCGCGACTCGAAGAAGATGATTTACTCGATGAAGGACGAGCGCTTCAAGGAGATCATCCATTTCCTGAAGAGCAGTTACATGGGAGAAAGTTTATGAAGAAAGTACTGATACTGGGAGCCGGGACAGCCGGCACGATCATGGCGAACACCCTGAGCCGGAAAGCCGGCAAGGACTGGGCGATAACGATCATTGATCAAGCCGAGGAGCACTACTACCAGCCGGGTTTCCTGTTCATGCCCTTCGGGGTCTACACGGAGAAGGACGTGGTCAAGCCACGGAAGAAGTTCCTCCCCTCGCGGGCGGTGTACCGTCAGGCCAAGCTGGACCGGATCATTCCGGAGGAGAACAAGGTCCTGCTGGAAGGCGGTGAAGAGGAAGCCTACGACATTCTCATCATCGGGACAGGCTGTGACATAGCCCCGGATGAAGTGGAAGGCCTGACCGGTTCCGACTGGGGCACGCGTTCCCATGACTTCTACACCTTTGAGGGTGCCCGGCGACTGGCCGCGGCGATGAAGGACTGGCAGGGCGGACGCCTTGTCATCAACATTGCCGAAATGCCCATCAAGTGCCCGGTGGCGCCGCTGGAATTTGCTTTCCTGGCGGACTGGCACCTGACCCAGCGGGGGCTGCGCGACAAGACGGAGATTGTCTATGTGACGCCTCTCTCCGGCGCTTTCACGAAGCCTATTGCCTCGGCCATCCTGAGCCATCTCCTCGAGGAGAAGAATATCAAGGTGGAGCAGGACTTCGCCATTGGCTCGGTCGACAACGAAGGGCACAAGATTGTCTCCTGGGATGAGCGGGAAATCGGGTATGACCTGCTGGTCTCCGTGCCGACGAACATGGGCAATCCGCTCATCGATCGTTCCGGAATGGGAGACGAGCTGAACTTTGTCCCGACCAACCGGGATACCCTGCAGGCCAAGGCAGCGGAGAACATCTTTGTCCTTGGCGATGCCACGGACTTGCCGACTTCAAAGGCGGGATCAGTGGCCCACTTCCAGGCGGAAGTACTGACGGCCAACATCCTATCCTACATGAAGGGCGAGGAGATGGAGGAACGCTTTGACGGCCATGCCAACTGTTTCATTGAGTCCGGCTACGGCAAGGGCTTCCTGCTCGACTTCAACTACGAGCAGGAGCCGGTACCGGGGCACTTCCCCTTCCCGCACGTCGGACCATTCGGCCTCCTGAGCGAGACCCGCATCAATCACCTGGGCAAGCTGGCCTTCAAGTATGTCTACTGGCACATGCTACTGAAGGGCTACCCGATCCCCTTTGTCGATCACCGGATGTCCTACCTGGGCAAGAAAGTCCCCAAGGCATCCGCCTAATTGAATACTAACCCCCTGAATCAAGGAAAAGAAACCATGCCAACAATGGAAATCACAGGAACAACCGTTGACCTGAACGAAGAGGGCTTCCTCACGGACCGCAGCCAGTGGAATCGTGATGTCGCCGCAGAACTGGCCAAGGAAGAAGGTATCGAACTGACCGACGAGCACTGGAAGGTGCTGGAGTTCATCGAATCCGACTATGCCGAAAAGAACGCCGTCCCGGGCATGCGCCGGATGAACAAGGTTGGTGGCATCCCCACCAAGGACCTCTACAGGCTCTTCCCGAACGGCCCCATCAAGAAGGCCGCCCGGATTGGAGGTTTCCCCAAGCCGGCCAGCTGCGTCTAAGCAAGGAGAACTACCATGTCAGACGAACCCATCAAGAAAGTCTCAATCATCGTCTCCAAGGGCTCCCTGGAAGGGGTCTACCCTGGCCTCATCATGGCCAACGGGGCCCGTATGGAAGGTATTGAAGCCAACCTCTTCTTCACCTTCTTCGGGCTCCACGCCATCGTGAAGAAAAAGATGGAAAAGCTCAAGGTGGCCACGGTGGGCAACCCTGCCCTCTGTGTCCCGGATGCCATGGGCTTCCCGATGCCGACAATCCTCGGGGCCATCCCCGGCATGTCGGCCTTCGCCACCATGATGATGAAGAACGAAATGGAAAAAATCGACATTCCGCCAGTTGGCGAATTCGTCGAGATGATCAGTGATGCCGGCGGTAAGATCTATGCCTGCAAGGCAACCGTCGACATGTTCAAGCTCAAGGACGAGGACTTCTGCCCACAGATGGACAAGGTCCTTACCGTTGGTGAATTCTACGAGCTTTCAGCCGGCTCGCAGATTATCTTCACCTGACCCCCGGACCGGTAACGCGGTTCCAGCTCAAAAAAGTAACCAAAATACGAATACCTCGAAAAATGAAACATCGAATCGGAAGATCCGTCCTGTTAACGCTCGCCGCTATGGCCCCGGCCATCGGTTTCGCCACCAATGGTGACAACATGATTGCCATCGGGCCCAAGGCCCGTGCCATGGGGGGCGTTTCCATCGCCTATCCCCAGGATGCCATCACGGCGGTTTTCGGTAACCCGGCAGCGCTTTGCTTCACAAAGTTCTGCCCCTCAACCCAGGTCGACTTCGCCGGCACCCTTTTTATGCCGGATGTGGATGCGGCGGTCACCAATCCGCTCAATCCGACGGAAATGCTGACCGCGGACAGCGACGACGGCATCTACCCGATTCCGGCGATTGGTGTCGCGGTCCCCTTCGGTGAAGATAATCGCGGCCGCTTCGGCCTTGCCGCCTATGGGGTCAGTGGACTCGGTGTCGACTACCGGGATACCGTTCTTGGTGGGACACTGGGCAGCCTTGGCCAAGTCCCTCCGGGCTTCGATACCGCCCCGATCATCGCCGGAAGCTACACCAGCCTGCAAATCATGAAGTTTGCCCCAAGCGTGGCCTGGCAGGTTGCCCCGGGATTCTCCCTTGGTGCAGCCGCGCATATTGACTATGCAATTCTTGACATGGGCCAGGGCTCCTCATCCGGTTACGGTTTCGGCCTGCAGGTGGGTGCCACCTACCGTCCGACCGAAGATTGGGCGCTTGGTTTCTCCTACACCACTCCGCAGGAAGTCGACCATGACAACGTCATCAACATGGGCATGGGCCCGCAGGACCTGACTTTGGAGATGCCGCAGCAGCTCGGCGCCGGGATTGCCTACGAGATTGATGAAGGCAAACTGGTCCTCGCCGCCGACCTCAAATGGATCAACTGGTCCTCAGCCAAGGGCTACGAAGACTTCGACTGGCGCGACCAGACGGTTGTTGCACTGGGTATCCAGTACGAGGCCATCGAGGACAAACTGGTCCTCCGGGCCGGCTACAACTATGGCAAGAATCCAGTCAAGGAACACAATGGCTGGGACGGCAGTTTTGATTTCAATACTGGCATGCCCAATGATGTGACCGTGGTCCAGGGCATCGTCATGCCGACCTACTTCTACGAAACATTTCGTATCATCGGATTTCCGGCCGTCGTTGAATCGCACGTTACCGTCGGGATGACCTATCATATGAGCGAGCGCTTCGCCCTCAGCTTCGCTTACATGCGGGCTCTCGAAAAGGGGATCAGCGAATCGGGCACAGGTCCGACTGGAGCCCCCACTGTCCTCCTCTCCAACCTGAGCGAAGACAGCCTTGAGTTCGGACTGAGCTGGAAATTCTAATGCCCCCCATTGTACGAAAACTGCGTATACCGACAGGCTGGCTGGCCATCCCAGCCAGCCTGTTCCTGGTCGCCGGTTGCACCACCACGGAGCAACCGGCGTCAACGCAGCCGGCTCCGGCGGCCCATCACTCGGCGATGGCGAGCGCGGATCCTGACAGTCCCTTTGCCAAGGTCTTTAGCGGCGATGCAGATGTCGTTGTCCTGACTTTTTATGATCTGTATTGCGTTGCCTGCCAACAGTCGGCTGACAACTTTTCCGCGCTCCATGGTCGCATCCAGGAGACCTTTCCGGACATGGCAACACAAGTGACGGGCGTTGGCATTGGCGACACCGCCTTCGAGCTCTCCGTCTTCCAGCGGCGCTACAAGCTGCCCTATCCTTCCATCCCCGATCCGGAAAAGACCTTCGAGGAACCCTTCCTGATCAAGGGCACCCCGACCGTGCTGGTCTTTACCCGCAAGGACACGGACTGCATTGAAATCTACCGGCATGAAGGCCGCTTCCGCAGCAGCGACATGGAAAAGCTGCTTGAAACTATCCGCGAAGCTGTTTCCGCTCAGTAATAACATTTTTTTATCCCCATGGCTTTAACCAGTTTCCTTCTTCTCGGCACCGCTATCATGTCCTGTAACCCGCAGGTCATGTGCACCGTCGAGGAACCGGCCAAATTGCCCATTTTTGAGCCGGGCTACCTCAAGCCGGTCGACAGCCAGACGCACCTGCAGGTCGGGCAAAAGGCACCGGACTTCACCCTGCCGGGTACCGATGGCCGGGAAATTCGGCTTTCGGAGCTGCTGGAGGAC
>JBFOLZ010000134.1:0-3370 GCA_040830445.1 Puniceicoccaceae bacterium | reverse complement strand
GTGATGGGGGACGCCCGCAGCGATCAGGATAACCTCTCCGGGATGAATCGTCCGACGGGGTTCAGTCCCCAGTTCCAGCCATCCGCGGCCCTCCCGGCCGAGGATCAGGATGGCTGCCGCTGCTCCTTGCGGACGCCTCATTTCATGCCCACTGGCCCGAGGAAAGTACCCGGCATCAGTCACAAGGAGTGACCGCAGAAGCGGGTGCTCGACAGTCTTGCCGAGGATGGACTCCGGAACAACCACCAGGTGTTGTCCGGCAAAGCCATCGGGACGGGTATCTTGTTGCACCTCCATTTCCGAACATAATCCATGTTTTTCCGAAAGGAAGCAATTCCCGATTGCCTGGTATTTCCTTAAGCTAGAGAGATGACTAACTCCGCATCACTCCCTTCCCAACCGGTCACTGTATCGGACACCAGCGCAACCCTTCCCACCTACCTCCCCGCTGCCGCAGACCCCAATCCGATGTTTCTCGAAAAGCGGGTTTACCAGGGCTCGAGCGGCCGGGTCTATCCCCTTCCCTTCATCGACCGGATCGCGGAGAAGTCCCAACCCCATGACTGGCGGCTCATCAAGCTGGAGAACGACTACCTCGAAGTTTGGATTCTTCCGGAGATCGGCGGGCGGATTCACCGGATGCGGGACAAGACAAACGGCTACGACGTCATCTATTACCAGCCCGTCATCAAGCCGGCCCTGGTGGGTCTGGCGGGACCGTGGATCAGCGGAGGAATCGAATTCAACTGGCCCCAGCACCATCGGCCCTCGACCTTCATGCCAGCCGAGGCGGACATTGAGCACGAAGCGGATGGCGCGGTTACGGTCTGGCTCTCCGAACATGATCCAATGTCCCGCATGAAGGGGATGCACGGGGTCCGCCTGAGCCCCGGGCGGGCGGTTCTCGAGCTCCGGGCACAGGTTCACAACCGCACCGATGATGTGCAGACCTTCCTCTGGTGGGCGAACGTGGCCACGGAGGTCCATGAGCACTACCAGTCATTCTTCCCATCCGATGCCACTTTCGTTGCCGATCATGCGAAGCGCTCCATGAGCACCTTCCCCCACTGTTCCGGTGCCTATTACGGGGTGGACTACGCGGAACGGGCCCGTTCGGGAGTCCCTGACGGGGAACGGCCGGAGCAGTTTCGCCCAGACGGCTCCTATGCAGCCAATGATCTTTCGTGGTATGCCAACATCCCCGTTCCCACCTCCTACATGTGCATGGGGACAAGGGAAGCGTTTTTCGGCGGCTATGACCATCGCGCCCGGGCCGGTCTGGTCCACTGGTGCAATCCCCATATCTCCCCCGGAAAGAAGCAGTGGACCTGGGGCAATCATGCCTTCGGCTATGCCTGGGACCGTCTCCTGACCGATCCAGACGAAAACGGTGTTCACCGTCCCTACATTGAATTGATGGCTGGTGTCTACACGGACAACCAGCCGGACTTTTCCTATCTTCAACCGGGGGAAACGAAAACCTGGAGCCAGTACTGGTATCCCATCCGGAAAATCGGGCCCGTCAGCCAGGCCAATGCGGATGTGGCTGTTCGTCTCTCCGTTGACGGAGGACAAGCACAGTTTGGGATCCAGGCAACGCGTTTGCTGAAGCAGTCGCGTATTTCCCTGCATGCCGGGCAAACCTGCCTCTACTCGGAAGAACTGGATTTGGATCCAACCGCTCCCCTCCTGGAGCAGGTTGCCGTTCCTGAAGGAACCGTGGAAGAGACCCTTTCCCTCGAAATTCTGGATACGGACGGCCGCTCCATCCTCCGCTACTCCCCGGAGCAACCAGCGGAACCGCCGACCCCTGAGGATCTGGATAAAATTGCCGCCCGTGAGCCTGCAACCCCTAAAGAAATAACGAGTACCGACGAGCTTTACTACACCGGCCTGCATCTCGAACAATACCGTCATGCCACCCGCTGCCCGACCGACTGGTGGAAGGAGGCCCTGCGGCGAGATCCGGGTGATGCCCGGTGCAACCTCGCTCTCGGTCGCTGGCACTTGCGCCGCGGCGAATTCCAAAACGCGGAAGACCATTTGCGCAGGAGCATCAAGCGCCAGACCGCCCTTAATCCGAATCCGCCCGACGGGGAGGCGCTGTATCAGCTTGGCCGGACCCTCCTGTTTCTTGGCCGGGAAAAGGAGGCCTATGCGGCGTTCTACAAGGCGTCATGGAACCAGGGATGGGCCGCAGCCGCCTTTCTTTCCCTGGCCCGCCTCGACTGCCGGGAGGGGAACTGGCGCACCGCATTGGACCACCTTGAGCGTTGCTTGAATCTCGACACGCTTTCCATGAGTGCGCGTACACTCAAGGTTGCTGTCCTCCGGAAGCTGAAAGAAGACAAAGCTGCCGACCGCGTGCTGACCGAATCCCTTTCCCTTGACCGGCTCAACATGTCCCTGCGCCAGCTCACGGGAGAGGAAACCATCTGTGACAACGGGATTCGACTGGATATCGCCTTTGAACTCGGAAAGGCCGGCCTGTACAGCGAAGCGTTGGACGTCCTCGACGAGGCCGACCTTGATGCTGGAGATGGAACGGTACCCATGATTCACTACACCCGGGCATGGTTCCTTGATCAGGAGGACTGTCCGGAAGAAGCACAAGCAGCCCGCGCGGCAGCGCGCAGGTCCCCGCACCATTATTGCTTTCCCTCCAGACTGGAGGAAATTCCAGTCCTCGAGGCAGCCCTCACCCCCGATCCAAACGACGCCCGCGCACACCTGTTCATGGGATACCTCCTCTACGACCGCCGTCGTCATGTGGAGGCGATCACCCATTGGGCGGCATCCGTCAGTCATGAACCGGCTAATGCCATTCCCTGGCGCTGCCTTGGAATCGCTTCCTTCAATGTCATGGGGGATGCGCAAAAGGCACGCCATGCCTTCGAAATGGCCCGGGCTGCCGCCCCGGACGACGCCCGCCTGCTCTACGAGGCGGACCAACTGGCCAGGCGGACCGGTGAAACGCCCCAAAAACGCCTCGCTGAATTGGAGAAGCGGCTCGATCTGGTCGAGCGGCGGGACGACTTGACGGTGGAACTGTGCGCCCTCTACAACCAGACCGGACAACCGGAAAAGGCGCTCAAGCGCATTGCCTCGCGCCAGTTCCAACCGTGGGAAGGCGGCGAAGGCCAGGCCTTGGGCCAGCATGTCCGGACGCATCTCCAACTTGGTCGCAAGGCCTTGGAGCAAAAGGAGGCCGGCAAAGCCGTGGAGCACTTCGAATCAGCCCTGACTGCCCCGGAGAACCGGAGTGAGGCCAAACACCTGCTGGCCAACCAGAGCGATATCCATTTCTGGCTTGGCCTTGCCCGCCACGCCGCCGGGGACACCGAGGGAGCCACCGAGGCATGGAAGCTGG
>JBFOLZ010000133.1:0-8381 GCA_040830445.1 Puniceicoccaceae bacterium | reverse complement strand
GTGGCTGCCTATTTCGAAACCATCCAGCAAGTCATCCACTCCTTTTGAGATGTCCGGTCGGTCAAGCATTGTCATCCTGATCGCGGCACTCCTTCTACCGGCTATTTTGACGGCCGCGGAATTACGGTGGCCATTGGAAGAGAATCCCATCGCCAAGGGCCGACCCTATACAAGCTACGTCCAGCCAACCGCATCCGGAAAGGACGAGTCCGCCCTCTTTGGTTGCGTGCGCAACGACGGACGCCGCTTTCATGAGGCGGTGGACATCGCACCGGTGAAGCCGCGAAGGAAGGGTGAGGCAACCGACCCCATCCTGGCGATTCATGACGGGATTGTGACCCATATCAGCAATGTCTCCGGTAACAGCAGTTACGGGAGGTATGTTGTCCTCGAGCACCCCGGACTGAATCTTCAGGTGTATACCCTTTATGCCCACTTGTCCAAGGTGGAAGCCGGACTGTCCCTTGGGCAAATCGTCAAGGCTGGCGAGCGCATCGGCACGATGGGCCGCAGTGCGGGGGGCTACACGATTCCCCGGTCCCGTTCCCATCTCCACCTGGAAATCGGCCTGCGCCTGAGCGACGACTTCAATGAGTGGTACCGGCGCCAAGCCTACACCACGCCGAACAAGCATGGCAACTTCAACGGGATGAACCTCATTGGCTGGGATCCGGTTGACTATTACCAGGCATGGGAGTCCGGCCGGGCCAGTTCCCCGCTGGAGTACCTGGAGCGATTGCGTCCGGCTGTCATGGTCCATGTCCAGACCGACCAGCGGCCGGACTTTGCGGTGCGTTATCCGGAACTGGTCCTGCCGGGTTGCCCGACCGGGGATCAGGCAGGTTGGGAAGTGCTCCTGAGCCCGTGGGGGATGCCGCTTTCCCTCAAGCCCCTGGCCAAAGCTGAATTGCGAGGAGTCCGCAAGCCCGGGGACATCAATGTCGTGGGAGTTGACCGGAAAGCCCTGGGTGCCTACGCCTGCCGCCGGATCATCGAGGAATCCAAAGGCAAGGTGAGCCTTGGTTCCGGCGGGGCAATGGTTCTGGAGATGCTCTTTATGCCGGATCCCCGCGGCTAGCCAGCCGGTCTTCCAGTTCCCCGGCCTTGGCATCGATCTGCGGCCGGAGCGGGAGGAAAAGGATGCACGAGATGCCAATCATCACGAGGGCGATCCAGGCGGCGACAACCGGATGGGCAAATTGCACCACCGTGTACCCGATGAAGGGAGCCATGGCCATCCGCAGGCCGGTCATGAAGCTGTGCACGCTCATGTAGGAGGCAACTTTCTCCGGGGGGGCGATCTTGGTCACATAGAGGGTCCATAGTATCCCTCCTCCCCCGAAGGCCGTCCCCAGCAAGGCGCAGCCGATGGCCATAATGAAGAGGTTGGTGGTGAAAAAGAAGAAGGCGATACTGCCCATGAAGACCCCGTTAAGGATGATCCGCAAGGTAACCACATTCACGCGGTCAAAAAGCACCCCCCAGACCTTGGTTGAGATCAGGCGGAAGGTCAGGACAACGGAGATCATGAGGGTCCCGATCTGGGCGTTGGTGGCGTTGATACCATAGATGGGATTGGCGAGGTACTCGACGCGGATGGGAATCATCATGAGGTTGCCCATGCCCATCAGCATCCAGGCGATGAGCATCATCCGGAAGAGGCGATCATCCCACGCGACCTGCATGCTGGCCATCGGGGCGGGGGCCTCAAGGGTGGTTCCCGGTTCCGAGGGAATCCGCCTGCTGGCATAGGCACTGAGCAGGGCGGCAGCCATTCCGGCAATGAAGATGACCGGATAAAGGTCGACCGCATAGTCGAGCAGTTCGCCGCCGAGGTAGCCAAACCCGATGCCGGCAAAACTGCTGATCATGAATGTAGTGGAAAGCCAACTACCCCGTTTGGTGGACGGATAATTGCTGGAGTAAATGTGGGTTGTCAGGGAAGCAGACTGGCTGGCCATGATCTGCGCCAGGGCCACGCAGGCGACGAAGATGAAAATGGAGTGGGCAAAAATCATCCCGACCACGGCCACGGCGACCACTAGCCAGAGAAGGGCAATGATACTGGATACCTTCAGGGAAAGGCGGCTGGCGAGGCTGAGGCCGAGCGGCGAAAGAAGAAATCCGATTCCGAGTCCGGCCGGGATGAACTGCTTGATCGATTCATCGGCCTGGAAGACGCGGATGGCCACCAGGAGGGCGAAGACCCGCCAGCACGTCTCGACGATTCCCTGGCCCACTCCCCGCCAGCGGTCCCAGCGGTAGGTGGTGCTGGCAATTTCGCCGGCTGTCAGCTTTTGCTCCATTCAAGCATCCGCTCGATAGGGACCGCCGCCTTGCGGCGCAAATCCTCGTCCATTTCAATCTCCGGCCTGAGGTCGCGCAGGGCATCGCGCACCTTCTCGAGGGTATTCATCTTCATGAAGCGGCAATCGTTGCAGGCACAATTCTCGGTTGGTCCGGCAATGAAGGTCTTGTGCGGGATTTCCTTTTGCAGCCGGTGAATCATGCCGGACTCGGTGACCACGATGATTCGCTCCGCGGGGGTGTCCTTGCAGAAGCTGACCATTTTTTCCGTACTGCAAACCTCGTCCGCCATGTCGCGGACGGCCTCCGTGCACTCCGGATGGGCCACGACCGGGGCATCGGGAAACTGGCGGCGGACCTTCTCCAGGGCATGGGCGGTAAAGAGCACATGGGCATAACAACTGCCCGGCCACAGCTGCATCGGGCGGTTGGTCTGGCGGGCCACCCATGAACCGAGATTCTGGTCCGGGACAAACAGGATATCCCGGTCTGCCGGTACCTTCTCGATCATCCGGACGGCATTGCCGCTGGTGCAAATCAAGTCGCTGAGGGCCTTGACCGCCGCCGAGCAATTGATGTAGGCCACCGTGTAGACGCCGGGGTTGGCTTCCTGCCAGGCGGCCAGTTTGTCGGCCGGGCAGGAATCGGACAGGGAACAGCCGGCAGCCTCATCCGGAAGCAGGACCGTCTTTTCCGGGTTCACGATCTTGGCGGTTTCCGCCATGAAATGGACTCCGCAGAAAAGGATCACATCGGCTTCCGTTTCCCGGGCGGCATAGGCCAGCCCGAGGGAGTCGCCCAGATAGTCCGCCACCCGCTGGATGGGCTCAATCTGGTAGTTGTGGGCAAGGATGACGGCATTGCGCTCCCTCTTGAGGGCAATGATCTCCTCCTGGAGTGCAGTCAGCGGTTCCTCCCCACTGAGCGGAGGATAAACTTTCGGTTCAAAATCGAGTAATTCGACAGCCATGGCTAGATTGGGATGAAAGGTTGAGCCGGAGTCAGGATTCCTTGACCTGGAACTCGGACAGCAGGGCACTGAAGGAAGGATTCTCGTGCAGGCTGGTCAAGTCCGGGTCATCCATCAGCCACTCGAAATCATTATAACCCTGTTCAAGGGCAATGCGCAAGGCGGCGAGGGCATCATTGGCCCGGTTCTTCAGGGCGAGGCTGCAGGCAAGGTTGTAATGGCTGATGGCGTTGTCCGGGTCCAGTTCGACAATCCTGCGGTCCAGTTCAAGGCCTTCGTCGATGCGCCCGACCTTCGTGTAGAGCCCGGCGAGCATCTCCATCACCACCAGGTCGTGAGGTGCCCGGCGAAGAATGCTGCGGCAAAAATCGATTTCAAATTCAAGGTCGCTGTCCATGTTCACTTGGATGGGCTATCGCTTTTATGCTTCTCCTTGCGGATTGGGCGGGCCTGGACCTGGAGACGCTGGCTGATGGGTTCAAGGCCGACCTTTTCAGCGATCGACCGGGCGTACCATTCGAGGAACGGAGCATCGATTTCGTAGATCTTGTCCGATTCAACATCAACGACCTGTGCCTGGTCGATTTGCTTGCCATGGCTGGCGAGGTAGAATTTGTAGTCCTTGCCGACGTCGATTTCACGGACCAGCTCGCTCTCGGTGAGAATAGGCAGGGTCCGGTAGATGGTGGCGCGGGAGACGGAGCGGTCGATGGCCCGGGCGTGCTCCAGCAGCTCCTCGGCGGTAAAGTGTTCCTCCAGATTAAAGGCTGCCTCGAAGATGGCCAGGCGCTGAGAGGTAACGCGAAGGCCCTTCTGGCCCAGGTAGGCCTTGAAGGTTTCCCGTGCGGATTCGAGGTCGCCCGAAGTCTCACCTTGTTGCGCTTGCCAGGGGAGGTCCATGTGCCTCCATTGGGTGCTTTTGAGACAATTATCGCAAGAAGAAAAACCGCCCCCTGAGGCCTAAATATAGAGCAGGTGGATGGTCGAGGATTCGGTGGACCATTCCATGGCCAGTTCATCGATAAACCGGGTGGCCTCGAGGTAGGCTTCCTCCCTCGCCCTGGTGCGATAACGGGCGGCAGGAAAGAGGGCCCGCCGCAGCCCGCGGACAAGGAGGAAGATGTGATCGGTCCCGGCGTGGGGCTTGAGATGGGCGATTATCTCCTGCCGTGCAAAGAGGGGGTCCCAGGTGCGGTTGGAGAGATCAATGGAGATAAAGGCATGGGACGAGGGCAGGGTCCCCGGCGTCTGCTGGCGGAGGTCTTCAGCGATGCTGCTGAATTTTTCAAAGGTGTCGCCGGAGGGTTCCTGGCGCAGGGATAGCTCAATGGAATCCTTCAGTTGCTTGAGGAGGAACATGTCCTCGCCCGCCCAATCGGGGAACAGGGCCTGCAGGCAATGCAGGCGGGCCATGTCCTCGCTCCAGTGGTGTTCAGGGCTGCTTTTGCAGTCCATCGATTTCCTTGGCGAGTTCATCAATATCCCGAAACTGCTTGTAGACGCTGGCAAAGCGGACGTAGGCGATCTGGTCGATGGCCTTGAGACGGGCCATGACCCGTTCGCCGATGGCCCGGGAGGGAATTTCCGTATCAAATTCGTTCTCGAGGTCGGTCAGGACATCCGCGATGAGCATTTCCACCTGTTCGCCGTCGACCGGCCGCTTCTCAATGGCGCGCTGGATGCCGGCGACCAGCTTCCCCCGGTCAAAGGGTTCCCGTCGACCGTCATTCTTGATGACATAGAGGTCCTCGCTGATGATTTCCTCGGTGGTGGAAAAGCGGTATTCGCAATTCTGGCAGGAGCGCCGCCGGCGGATGGAGAGTCCGCTGGAGGAAACACGGGAATCGATGACCCGGGTATCTTTCGTTCCGCATTTAGGGCATTGCATCGTATTAAGGGGTTATCGAGGGGTTATGGCCTTCCTGTTATTGGAGGTCAACCACTTAGGTTTATTCCAGGCTGAACTGCCTCAGGGCCTCATAGGCGGCTATCCCGACCGATGTGGAGAGGTTGAGCGAGCGCAGGGGCTGGTCGTTGAAGCGCGGCAGGGTGATGCGATGGTCCTCCCCGATTTCCTTGTGCAGCCAGTCCGGACACCCATGGCCCTCGTTCCCGAAGAGCAGGGCATCCCCCGGTTGAAACCGGACCGACCAATAGGATTGGGCCGCGTGGGTCGTGAAGAGCCAGATGCGTTTTGGGAAAGCATCCGAGGCCTTGAAGGCTTCCCATGAGGCATGGGTGGTGACGTCCAGGTGCTGCCAGTAGTCCATGCCGCTGCGGCGCAGGTAGCGGTCGTCGAGGGAAAAGCCGAGCGGCTCGATGAGGTGCAGCCGGGCGCCGGTAAAGGCGCAAAGCCTGCCTATGTTGCCCGTATTCTGGGGAATCTCCGGCTCAAAGAGGATGATACTGAGCGGCTGGGCCATGCCTAGAGGTGATGCTTGACGGTCCGCTGGGTCTCCCGGATATCGACCGCCTTTTTCAGATCCTCGCGCTTGTCATATTGTTTTTTGCCCCGGCAGAGGGCGATTTCCACCTTCACGAGGCCCTTCTTGAAATAAATCCTCAGGTGGATGATGGCCCGGCCCCCGCTCTGGACGGCGTGCTCCCACTTGCGGATTTCCCGCTTGTTGAGGAGGAGCTTGCGCGGCCGGTAGGGGTTGTGGTTGGAGGTGGTCCCGAAGGCGTACTCCGCAACATGGGCGTGGTAGAGGATGGGCGTGCCCTTGTCGATGCGGACGAAACTCTCGTTGATCTGGGCCATGCCCTGGCGGATGGACTTGACCTCGGTTCCCTTGAGGACAATTCCGGCCTCCAGGGTTTCATCGATGAAGAAATCCCGCCGGGCACGCGAATTGCGCACCTCGCTGAAGCGCTCCTTGTCTTTTTTGGGGCTCAGGCCTCTTCCTTCTCAGGGTCAAACAGTTCGTAGGTGATCTTCCCCTCGATGATTTCCCGCAGGGCGGTATCTTCCGGGGAAAGCCGCTCCAGTGATTCCACCAGCGGGCGCTGGCCGTACTTCAACTGCTTAACGCGGCGGGACACCACGTTGATGAGGATGTTCGGATCCGGAATAACTTTCTGGGCTGCTTTGATATACTCGTCTCTCACAATCAGGGACTCCTTTTACTGGCGAAATCGTCTAATGAAACGTGCCAAGGTGGTGAGCCGCCATTGGCTTGGCAAGGAAAATGTTGGCTTTGTAAATCGTAACCAGCCGGGTCGCCTAGTAGACCGAAACCGGGATTTCCACAGGGGCGAAACCGGGAACCGTCAATACGAGGACCCCGTTGCCGGGTTCACCGCCGGTAATGTTGACGTTCACCGAGCGGGCTCCTTCCGGGATGATAATCTCCGGCATGATGATGGAATCCGGAATATCGGTCTGGGCCTCAACGTAGAGCCCGCCGAGCGGTGCCGGGTTGCCGGTCTCAATGATGACAAAGTCGGTAGCCCCACTGGTCAGCTCAATGTAGTCCGGCTGGACGCTCATGGCGGCCTCGTCGATGCGGAAGTTGCCGGCGGGCAGGTCACCGCCACCGGTGCGGACCACCACACGGTAGGCACGGCCGGCGGAAAGGGCTGGGACGGTGAATTCGATGGAGTTGGGGGAGTGAATGGTGGTAGCCGCCTCGACACCGCCGACCACAACGACGTCCTGGGAGGAGAATCCGCTGCCAACAATGGGAATACGGGAACCTGCCGGACCCCGGTCATTGACCAACTGGATCGGATAGCGGTTGATCAGCCGGGCGTGGAAAACCTTTTCCTCCTCCTGGGTGCTGTAGCGGACAGCAGTCTTGGTCCCCTGGGCAGTGCTGTAATCCCAGTAGATGGTGTAATAGTAGCGGGCTTCCTTGATCCCGGCGGGCATCTTGTAGTCGTAACTAAAGGTCAGATCATCGGTGGCGCTGCGGACCATCGGGAAGGTCTCATTGTTGATGGTGATATCCGCCCGCTCGCTTCCCTTAATTCGGTTGCCCTTGGGAATTTCAGCCGAGAAGCTGAAGGTATAGATACCTGACGGATTCTCCGGAATGCGTTCCGGGGTAAAATCCTGGAACACCGTGTTGCAGCCTCCAAGGAGAACCAGGAGGGCCATCAGGAAAAGGGAATTGCGTATTGCTTTGATCTTCATGAGAGGAAATTGAGTAAATTAGCGGGACAATTGAATAAACTGCAAGAAAAAGCCGAATCGCTGGAACTGGGCATTTACGTGCATGTGCCGTTTTGTGCCCGGTCGTGTGATTTCTGTCATTTTTACCAGGAGCCTCCAAAACGTGCTGAGCTGGAGCGCTACCTCGATGGCATGGAAGCAGCCTTCGTAAGGGACAGGCTGCCGCGGGCTGCCTCGACGGCATTCTGGGGCGGCGGCACGCCGGGTCTTTTGGCGGCGCCTGACCTCGAACGCCTTGGGTGGGCCATGGTTGCGGCCAACGGCGGTCTCGCACCGTCCGAGTGGAGCGTGGAAATGGCCCCGGCCACCGTCAAGCGCGACAAAATAAGGGTCTTGCGCGACCTTGGGGTCAATCGGATCTCGATGGGGGTACAGAGCTTCGATGGACAGTTGCTCGAGGAACTGGGCCGAATCCATTCGCTGGAGCAAGTCCACCGTTCCATTGACCTGCTGCACGAGGAAGGCTTCGGGAACTTCAACCTCGACCTCATCTTTGCCATTCCCGGGCAAAGTCATGATCAGTGGCGGTCGGACTTGCAGGCCGCGGTTGCGGCCCGCCCGGCCCACATTTCGACCTACTGCCTGACTTTCGAGGAGGACACCGCCCTCTGGCTGCGCCTGCAGAGGGGGCAGGTTACAAAAACCAGTCCGGATGAGGAGGCACGCTATTTTGAGATTGCCAGGGAGGTTCTGGGGGAGGCCGGCTATGCCCAGTACGAGGTCTCCAACTTCGCCCAACCGGGGAGGCAGTGCCGCCACAACCTCCACACCTGGCGGATGCAGGAATGGATTGGCTACGGCCCCTCCGCCTCGAGCCAGCTGGGGATGCGACGGTGGACCGAACCGCACTCCCTTGAGGATTGGCTGGCGGGATTGCAGGGCGGGAAACGGAAACTTGCCGAGGATGTCCAATTGGACAACGCGATGCTG
>JBFOLZ010000132.1:0-8805 GCA_040830445.1 Puniceicoccaceae bacterium | reverse complement strand
TGCAGATTTTCCCTTCCATGAGGGAATTCTCAAAAATTTGCGCGATTGCCCGAAGCTTGTCCATCACCGGATCCTCCGAACAGGCCACTGCGCGGTAATGCTGCCCATAGACATTGCCGCAGCGCTGCAGCAAGGCCTCCACGAGGTCATCCTTCTTCGGGAAATGGTAGTGGATGCTGGCTTTGCGAATCCCCACCGCCAGGCTGAGGTCATTGTAGCTCATGGCGTTGATCCCGACCGTTTGTATCAGGTCCTGGGCGCTGTCCAGCAAGGCGGTCTTGGTGTCTTCGGCGATCATGGCTTTGTTGTTGGTAATTTACCTATCAGTTGGTAGGTGATGTCAAGAAAACTTTTGGAAAAGGGGTCAGCCCTTTACTCCCGGAGCATATCCTTCCGGTAGGCCCCCGGGGAGAGGCCGGTTGACTTGCGGAAGGTGCGGCTGAGATGGCTCTGGTCGAAGAAGCCACACTCAAGGGCAATGGCGGAAAGGTTGTAGCTGGTGCTGACGATGAGGTGCTTGGCGCGGTTGATACGGTACTGGTTGAGGAGCTCTGTGAAGCTGCGCCCGAGGCGCTCGGTCATGATTTTGCTGAAGTGACTGGGGGACATACCGACATGGCGGGCCACGTCGTCGCGCTTGAGGGGTTCGTGGAGGTGTTCCTCCATATAGGTGAGGGCCTTGTTGAGGACAATGAAGTGCGGGTAGGCTTCGCTCTTGTGGATTTGCTCGATGAGGGCCTCGAGCATGTTACGCAGCCAGACGGCGAGGTCCTCCTCATCATCGATGGCGGCAAGGTCGGTGATGAAGCGGTAGTTATTACCCAGCAGGAGGGAGGGGTCGGCGCCGGCCTCGACAGCCGCCCGGCTCATCATGACCACGAGTTCGAGGACGGAACTCTTGAGCAGTTCCATGTTCTCGTCAGCGATGGAGTAGATGTTGGTCAGGATGCGGTTAAGGATGGAACGGGCTTCCGGGGTGCGGCCCTCCTTGATGGCGGTCAGCAGGCCCGGCTCTTCACGCAGATAGGTGGTCCTGAGCTCATCCTTGGACCATGCCTCCTTTGAAGCCTCGATGACCAGAAAGCGTTCCTTTTCCTTGAGGGCCTTCTCATGGGCCACTTGCAGGGCGGCGGCGTTGGTCAGGTTTTCGGCAATGGCAAGATTGAGCAGGCCCTGGGCGGCGCTTCGGACCCGCTCCGAGAGGTTGGCTTCCCCGGACTCGAGGTCGATACCCTGGACAACCAATGCCCCGGAGAGCCGGGCATTCTGCATCAGCGGGACCGCCCACTGGCCGTATCCGTTCTCACAGCAGAGTCCGATAATCGGTTCCCCGAAAGAGAGGGTCTGGCGGGCGGCTTGGATCCGCTGCTTGTTGGATTCCCCCTTGCAGGAACAGTCGGTGCGGGGCGCATCGCCGTGGACGACTTCGCCAGCCTCACCGCAGACAAGGAAGCGGAAGCCGTATTCCGTTTCATAGCGGGCCAGCAATTCACTGTAACATTCCGGGGTCATTGGAAAGGGACCCATTTGTGCGGAACTTCTAGAGGCTGGCAAATACAATAGAGCCGCTGGAGCCCGTTCAACAACCTCAGGTCTGCCAGGTCTGCACCGTCTCGATCATGGCGAGGACATTTTCCAGCGGGGTACCGGCCTGGACATTGTGGCAGGAGCAGGGGAGGTAACCGCCGCCAGCACCGAGTGTCCGCAGGCAGGTCTCGACCTCCTGACGGACATCGTCCGGTGTGCCATGGGGCAGGACGTGCTGGTTTTCAACACCACCATGGAAGATGAGCTGGTCGCCAAAGGCTTCATTCAGTTCCGTCCGGTCCATGCCGGGGCAGATGTGCTGGATGGGATTGAGAATGTCCACGCCGCATTCAATCAGTTCCGGGATGATCGGCCGGGCGGCCCCGTCGGAGTGATAGACGACCTTCAGGCCATGGGAATGAATCAGATCGCACCAGCGGGTCATGCGCGGTTTGAGGAAGGTGCGCCAATGCTCGATGGACATCAGGAGACTTTCCTGGGTTCCCATGTCATCTGAGACCAGGACCATGTCGAGAAGCCCGTCCAGATTCTTGAACATGCGCTCCAGCATGGCTGTCTGGGCAGCTTCAATCCTGTCCAGGGCCGCATTGAGAAACTCCGGTTCGGCGAGCACGTCCATAAGCGCGTTCTCGAGGCCGCGCATGCGGCAATAAACCTCAAAATGGGAAACCCAGGGACCGATGGTGGCGAATTCGAACTGGCGGGCCGTTTCCGCCTTGGCCCGGACCGCTGCGTAGTCGAACCGGTCCGGGTCCGGCCAGTAGGGATGGTCCTCCAGCTCCTCCGGTTCTTCCATGTCCTCCAGCGGACGCAAGCTGACCTCGTTGTAGACAGCGGCCCCGGATTGAATGGCCTCGGAGGCGACGCCCCATGGGTCGCGCAGGGCCGGTTCCTCATCGCTGATGTAGTTCGGTACCAGCCAGGCAATCTTGTCGATGCCAAGGGCCTGATACATCTCGTATTCGTCTTGCTTGCCAGTGTGTTCCTTGAGGTCGGCCATGACTTCCGGGGTTAACCAGATGTCGATCGGGACCCGGTCCACGGGTTGGCGGTTGATGGTATTCAGGGTTCTGAGCTTGGGTGTCATGAGCGGAACGATTAACGGTTGATTAGACGACCGAAAGGCATAGAAAGCTTTACTGTATCAGTCGTTATAGTCTTCTTAAAAGCGAACCTCCAGCGAATACTGCCCAATTATGTCCTTCGACTTGTCCCACTGTGCCATTCTTTCCTGCGATGTCTTCCAGGAGGAGTTGTTTAACTACCTTGAATCGCCCCAGGAGCTGGGGGCCATGGCCCTCTTGGAAATGGGGCTGCATGACCAGCCGGATGTCCTGCGTCAGGAGGTGCAGAAAACCATCGACCGGCTGGAGGCAATGCCGAATATCGAGACGATCCTGCTGCTTTACGGGGTCTGCGGGAACGGCCTCATCGGGATTCAGGCGAAGCGTTGCCAACTGGTCATTCCCCGTGCCCATGACTGCATCTCCATCCTGCTGGGCAGTCCCGACAAGCACCAGGCCGTCCTGAAGGAAAATCCGGGTACCTACTTCTACAGCCCCGGATGGGTTCGCGGGCGCCGGGTGCCGGGTCCGGACAGGGATGCCCATCTGCTGGAGTTCTATTCCGAGAAGTATCCTGATGACGAGGAAATGGTGGAAGACCTCATTGAGGCGGATCATGAGACCTACGAGCACCACAATTGCGCCGCTTACGTCGATTTGACGGAGAACGCAGGTGCGGAATCCTACTGCAAGGATTGTGCGGCTTCCCTCGGCTGGCAGTACCGTCGCCTGCAGGGAGATGCCAGCCTCTTGAAGGATTTCCTTTCCGGGAACTGGGACGATGCGCGCTTCCTGGTCGCCGGACCGGGGCAGCCCATCGAGGCCCTGGTTGAGGGATCATCAACCGGCATTCAGGGTTAAGGCGATGGGACCTCAAAAACTGGAAGTCATCATTCCCGGTGGCCAGCGGCGCTCCATCCGCCTGCCGGAGGATGCGCAAAACATCATCTTTGCCGATGCCCTTGAGGCGCAGGGCCTACCGCTGAACATGCGGTGCGGTGGCCGCGGGCTCTGCCGCGGGTGCATGGTGGAATTCCGGGACGGGGATTCCTCTGAATCCTTCCGCGCCTGCCAGCGGAAGACAGCGGAACTGCCGGCCTCTGCGACGAACCTGTTTATCCCGGAAAACTCCTGGCGCGATCACTCGCTGCACGGGGTCAGTGTCTTTGAAATCCATACATCGGCCGACCTGCAACCCAGCCATCGCATCGGTTTTGGTCTCGCCCTGGATATCGGGACAACGACCATAGCCGGCGCCCTCTGGGACTTTTCCAACAACCACTGCCTGGCTCACAACTCGCGGCCCAATCCCCAGGCCCGGTACGGGGACAATGTCGTCTCCCGGATCAATTTTGCCATGGACCGGGAGAGTGGACCCGCCGACTTGCAACGCTCCCTCGTCAGAGATGGACTGCAGCCGATGCTCAAGGCCCTTTGCGCGCAGGGGGGGGTAAATCCCGGGAGCATTGTTTGCGCCACCGCCTCCGGGAACCCGACCATGCTCCACACCCTCGCAGGCGAGTCCCTTGCCGGCCTGGCCAAATATCCCTTCAAGCCGACCTTCCTTGGGCAGCGGACGCTCCAATCCATTGAGGCCGGTTTCAAGGAGGACTTCGAACTTGTCCTCCTGACCGGCCTGGGCCCCTTCGTCGGGGCGGATGTTGCCGTTGGGGCATTGGCCTCCGGCATGCTGGAGGAGGAGGGGCCGATCCTCCTGATTGATTTTGGGACCAACGGGGAAATCTTATTGAAAACCGCTGATGGCTACCTCGCCACCGCCACCGCGGCCGGGCCGGCCTTCGAAGGCGGGCGCTTGGCCTGCGGGGCCGCGGCGCGTGCAGGAGTCATCTCCTCGCTGCGGAGGCGGGATGGACAATGGCGCTGGACCTTGTCCCGCAGCAGCGAGGAGGAGCCGGTGGGCATTTCCGGTGCCGCCTATGTCGATTTTCTTGCTGCCGGTGCCAACGATGGCCTGCTGGACCACTTTGGCCGCTTTAACCGCCAGTCGCTGGAGGTGCACGAGCGGAAGGACGGTGAAGACTCGGACTGGGCCATTGCCGTCAGTGAAAAGACCTACATCACCGAAGCCGATGTGGCCGAGCTTCTGCAGGCCAAGGCGGCGATCGGTGGGGGAGTGCTGACCCTCATGGAAAAGGCGGGGATAGAAGCCGGCGATCTGCGCAAGGTCCTTGTTGCCGGGGGGTTTGGTTATCACCTCGATCCTGCTCATGCCATGCGCGTTGGCCTGCTTCCCGATGTCCCCCTCGACCGCATCGACATCGTGGGCAACGCCTCCCTTGGTGGAGCTTGCCTGCTCCTCAATGATGGCATCGCCGATAAGCTGCAACCGCTGCTGGATCAGTGTGAAGTCGTGGAGTTGAACCAGGAACCTTCCTTCGAGGACCACTTCACCGATTGCCTGCTGTTGGAGGAGATGGATTTGTAGAAAGATGAACGCTTCAGCAACACTGACTTCCCGTGAGCGGGTGAATCGCATGTTCGCCCGCAAGGACCATGACCGCATGCCCCGCCACGAAGGGTGTTGGCTGGAGACACTCGACCGCTGGATGGAGGAGGGCCTCCCGGCCGACAACCACGACGATGCCTTCGCCGTTGTTCAAAAGCACCTGGGTGGCGACTTGCAGATGGTCAACTGGTACTGGCCCCATTCCTTTCCGGGCAGGGAGGAGGTCATTGAGGAGGACGAGGATACCCGGGTCACTAAAGGTCCCAGCGGGACGATCGAGCGCTTCTGGAAGAACAAGTCGGGCACGCCGGAGCACCTCGGCTGGGAGTGCGATGAGCGCGAAATCTGGGAATCGACCTACAAGCCGGCGATGCTCGAACAACCCGTGCAGATCGATATCGAGACCGTCAGGAAGCAGGTCGAGAAGGCGGAACGGCATAAGCGTTGGACCTACCTGGCCGGCGTGGGACCGTTTGAAGTCATCCGCAAGATCCTCGGGGACGAGCTCTTCATGATGAACCTGATCGACGAGCCGGACTGGATCGAGGATATGGCCCGGATATCGATGGATAACTTCATCCGCAATTACCAGGTGGTGCTGGATGCGGGTATCCAGGCTGACGGGCTCTGGATATTCGATGACATGGCCTTCCGGACGGCAACCTTTTGTTCCCCGGCGATGTACCGCGAGCTGCTGTGGCCGCAGCACCAGCGATTGGCGGAGTTTGCCCATGCCAACGGGATGAAGTTCATCTACCATACGGATGGGGATGTCCGGCAAGTGGTCCCCGACTACATTGAGGCCGGCTTCGACTGTCTCCAGCCACTGGAGGCCAAGGCCAGTATGGATGTGAGGGAACTGGTGCCACGGTATGGCGAGGAGTTGGCCTTCTTCGGCAATATCGACGTCACGAAGTTAATCACCAACGACCTCGATATTATTGAGGAGGAAATTGCCAGCAAGTTGACCGTGGCCAGGGAGTCGAAGGGCTACATTTACCACTCCGACCATTCCGTCCCGCCACAGGTGTCGTGGGAGACCTACCAGGCGGTCATCCGCTTCCTCGACAAGTACGGGACCTATGGTTGATTCGATACATAAGGGAACACGCGTCCCTGGTTATACAGGCGATGGATGCGCCTCCATGACCTCAATGAGAATTTAATTGCCGGTGGTTGGTAAACCTTGGAAGCTGCTGCCGTGGGCAATGATGGCCAAGGCAAGGAATCCCGGTCCTCGACGAACCTGCAGCTCTGTAAACTGCAGCCAGTCGACGCCCCGCATGGATTGCGCCTATCCCGGATAGCCCACTGGAACCAGACCTTGGCTGACTGGGAATTCCTCCTTCAGGAAGGAACCGGATTCGGGTTCCGGACAGGGGACGGGATTTGGGTGGCGACGTTGGTGGCCCTGCCACTGGGGAACAACATAGGTTGGCTCAGCATGGTGCTGGTGGATCCGGAATGGCGTCGTCAAGGTCTGGCGAGTCGGTTGATGCAGGAGGGCATCCGCTGGCTGCAGGAGCGGGGCTTGCGACCGGTGCTGGATGCTACCCCCGAAGGAGAGACGGTCTATCGTAATCTCGGATTTTCCGGCCAGGAAAACCTTGCCCGCTGGTTGCTGACGCCCGGTACCGGGGAAGTCCCCCATGACATTGAAGGGGATAGCAACATCCGGCTGGTGGGGAAACCCGATATCGGGCAACTTGCCCGCTGGGACAAGAATCTAGCCGGGTTCGATCGAAAGGCGGTCATGGAGCACCTGCATGAAACCAAACCCGATGTTGCCTTCCTTGCCGAGAACACCAAGGGCGATCTTTCCGGCTACATCATGGGCCGCGAAGGGGAACGGGCGACCCATCTGGGACCCCTGGTAGCGGAGGACCCCGCGACGGCACGACAGCTTATCTCAGCAGCTGTTCGGGCTGTTGATTCCCCCCTTTACGTGGATGCCTTTTCCATCAATCAGCCGATTTTGGCAGCCGGTCTGGGAGTGCACTGGTCAAAGGAACGAACCTTTCGGCGGATGGCCTTCGGGGATGCGCCATTACCGGGTGATCCACGCATGCATTACCTTGCTGCCGGACCGGAACTGGGTTGACCCCGTCCTTGGCCAGTGGCAAATCAGATGGTACCTTGAGCACTACCCATCCCATAGAGTATATCGTGATTGCCCTATATTTCGGGGTGCTCATCGGGGTGGCTTTTGTCTTCCGGCGCTTCAACCAGAACGTGGATGATTACTTCCGCAACGGCTGCCGAGGAAGCTGGTGGCTGGTCGGTTCCAGCGCTTTTGTGGCCAACTTTACGGCTTGGACCTTCACCGGTGCGGCCGGGGTTGCTTTTACGGCCGGCTGGAGCGTCATGGTTATCTTCATGATCGCTCCAACAACGGCGCTCATTACGGCCATTTTTTTCGCGGACAAGTTCCGGCAGATCCGGGCCATTACAGCGCCGGAAGTCTTGCGCCGACGCTTTGGCGGGGCTACCGAGCAGTTCTACAGCTACTTCGGAATTCTCAACAACCTGCTCATCTCCTCTATCCAACTCTATGGCCTGGCTATCTTTGGCGCGGCCATCTTCGGCTTCGATATTGAGGTGGTGATTGTCTTCATTGGCCTGGTGGTCCTGACTTACTCGCTCTTCGGGGGCAGCTGGGCCGTCATGGGGACGGACTTCATCCAGGGACTGATCCTGGTTCCGGTGACCCTGTTCGTTTGCCTGCTGTGCCTGATTGAAATCGGGGGTATCGGTCAGCTGTTCGCGATGATCGAGGAAAAGGGCCTTGCGGCCGACTTCCAGATGTTCAACAGCGACCAGTTTGCCGGGCGGGTCTCCGACTTCACTTGGGCTTGGGCCCTGGCCATGCTGATGAAGAATGTTCCAGGTCAGATTTCGCTCATAACCGCCGTGCGCTATTTTGCCGTCAAGGATGGCAAGGAAGCACGCAAGGCGGCGATCCTCGATTGCTGCCTCTCCACGCTTGGTCTGCTGGTGTGGTTCATTCCGCCGATTGTTGCCCGACTTCTCTTTGAATCGGAGGTGCTGGCAATGGACTTGGCCAACCCCGCCGAGTCGGCCTATGCGGTGGCAGCGATGAAGCTCCTGCCTGCGGGGATGGCGGGCCTGATGCTGGTAGCGATGCTGGCCGCGACCATGTCCAACCTCGATACCGGGCTGAATCGCAATGCGGCCATTTTTACCATCAATATCTATCCGTTGGTGGCGCGCCTGACCGGCCATACGCCCCTGACCGGCAAGGCACTGATGCGCCTTGGGCAGGCGTGGACACTATTCCTTGGCGCCTGCATCATCACGATCGCCCTTTATCTTTCCCGGCAGGAAGGGAAGGGGGTCTTTGACTTCCTGCTCGAGGTCGGTGCGGTCCTCGGGATGCCGATGTCCGTCCCGATGCTGCTGGGGCTGCTGATCAAACGCGCTCCCGGTTGGGCCGCGATGCTGAGTATTGCCGTGACGGCCATTCCCTCATCCATGGCCGCCTTGTCGGGCCGGGCACCGCTGCTGGCTGAATACCTGCCCTTCCTTGCCGATTCCTGGAAGTTCCAGACCATCGTCTTTGTCAACGGGACTGTCAGCGTGACGACCTTCCTGGTGTCACTCCTCTTCTGGAAGACAACGAATGCAGCTTATCGTGAAAAAGTGGATACATTTTTCCGGACCATGCGCACCCCGATCAATTTTGCTGAAGAAGTGGGCGATTCCAAG
>JBFOLZ010000131.1:0-1317 GCA_040830445.1 Puniceicoccaceae bacterium | reverse complement strand
GATGGTAACGCTGGAGGGGCTGCAAGGTGACTTCAGTGGCCAGCTCAGGTGTCTTGACCATGGTCAGGAAGTCATACTTTTCCTTCAAGGCGCGGTATTCCGGGAGGTAGCGGCCCGCTTGTCGCATGATCCAGACGGGTGGACGGTCAGGCGCCTGGTCGGTGAAGGCATTGAGGAGTCGTTCTCGGGAGGTCATTTCTTTACTAAATCCAATCGCGTGGTTTTAAAAAGTCACGCACAAGTCGCTCTTCGGGTGAATTCGGTACCGGCTGGTAGTTATATTTCCACTCCACATTAGGCGGGAGCGACATGAGGATACTCTCGGTGCGGCCCTTTGACTGGAGGCCGAAGAGAGTGCCCCGGTCATAGACGAGGTTGAACTCGACATAACGCCCGCGTCGCAGGCACTGGAAGGCCTTTTCCTTCTCCCCATAGGCAGTTCCCTTTCTCCGCAGGGCGATGGATTCCCATGCCGGCAGGAAAGCGTCGCCGATGGAGCGGGTGAAGGCGAAGGAATCGTCATGGCCGAGCTCGTTGAAGTCATCAAAGAAAAGCCCTCCGACCCCTCGGGCCTCATCGCGGTGGGGAAGGAAGAAATAGTCATCACAGGCCTTCTTGAGGCGGGGGTAGTACGTCTCCCCGAACGGGTCACAGGCCGCCTTGGCGGCCTTGTGCCATGCGATGACATCCTCCTCGAACGGATAGACCGGAGTCAGGTCAAAGCCGCCGCCAAACCACCAGGCCGGACGCTGCCCGTCCGCGTCAACGGTACTGAAATAGCGCACGTTCATGTGGGTGCAGGGAACGTAGGGGTTCACAGGATGCAGGACGACCGAGACTCCCATCGCCTCGAATGGCCGGTCGGCCAGTTCCGGCCGGTTCTTCGTCGCCGAGGTCGGAAGAGACTTGCCCATGACATGGGAGAAGTTCATCCCGCCTTTTTCGATGAGTTGTCCCTCCTCAAAAACATGGCTCAGCCCGCCTCCGCCACCCGGACGCTCCCACTCATCGGATACTTGCTTGGCCTCCGGATCCAATTGTGACAGCTGCCCGATAAGGCGGGACTGGAGGTCGGTGAAGTACTCTTTGATTTGGACGGCATCCGGCATGGTTCATTCCTATTGACGGGATGAGCTTTGCCGGGTCAAGGGTTTAGCATGCCCTGCGGATCGGCGAATCTCCCTGCGGGCTTGTGGTCTCCAGCCTTTTGGCTTACCCGTATCGATACATGAGTGAGCGGCGGATGGTGATTTTCGGTTGTGGCTATGTCGGCCGGGCCTTGGCGGCAAAGGCAGTGGAGGCGGGTTATGCCGTCTG
>JBFOLZ010000130.1:0-7674 GCA_040830445.1 Puniceicoccaceae bacterium | reverse complement strand
GAACCTGGAACCCGGCCTGAAGGCGGCCTTTGTCGATATTGGGATGCAAAAAAACGCCTTCCTGCACTATTGGGACATCCCCCCTCAGGGGGACAGCTCAATTAAAAGGGGGGGGGATCCCCGAAGCGATGCGAAAAAGGAAAAAAAGGACAAGCCCCCCATCAAGGACATCCCCCGCCTCTATCCCATCGGCTCGGAGATCCTTGTCCAGATTACCAAGAGCACCATTGGCTCAAAGGGTCCGCGGACAACGACCAACATCGCCCTTCCGGGCCGGTTCCTTGTCCTCATGCCGTTCGGCGGACAATGTGGCGTTTCCCGGAAAATCGAGAGCGACAAGGAACGGAAGCGTTTGAAGGAAATCCTCCGTCGACTATCCATCCCTGAGGGCATGGGCGTCATCATCCGAACTGCCGGCGAAGGCAAGCGCTGGACCTATTTTGTGCGCGACCTCTCCATCCTGCTCAACCAGTGGAAGGAAATCCAGGCCCGTCTGGAAGCCGCCAAGCAACCGACCTGTCTTTACAAGGAACCGGACATCATTGAACGGACAGTCCGTGACTTCCTGACCGAAAATATCGACCGCGTCCTCATCGACGACAAGGACGAGGGTCAGCGCATGCTGGACCTTGTCAGCCGGGTGAGCAAGCGGAGCGGGGGCAAGATTGCCATCTTCGACGAGAACATCCCCATTTTCGAACGCTTCAACATTGAGCGGCAGATCGAGCAGACCTTCCAGCGCCGGGTTCCCCTTCCCAGCGGTGGGGAGATAGTCATCGAAGAAACGGAGGCCCTTGTGGCCATCGACGTCAATACCGGTTCCCACAAGCAGCAGAAGGGGGACAACAACAGTTTCATCCTCCAGGTGAACCTCGAGGCCGCCGAAGAAGCAGCCCGGCAGATCCGCCTCCGGAATATTGGCGGCCTGATCATCCTCGACTTTATCGACATGAAGAACCGCAAGGACCGCATGGCGGTTTACCGCAAGATGAAGACGGAGATGGAGAAGGACAAGGCCAAGTGCCACGTGCTCCAGATTTCCCAGCTCGGCATCATGCAGATGACCCGCCAGCGCCACAAGGAATCCGTTTCCAGCGGCCTCTACAGTACCTGTCCCTATTGTGCCGGCCGCGGCAGTGTCAAGAGTGCCCGGACCATGAGCGTGGAAATCCAGCGTCGCCTGACCAATGTTATCCGCCGTCTGCGGACCCATGCTGACGACAATGGCGAGGACATCTGGCTGCGCGTCTTCTGTCACCCGCATGCCCTGGAACGGCTTCGCCACGAGGACGAGCGCATCCTGCTGGAATTCGAGGAGACCTATGACGTCAAGCTGAGTTTCCGGGCGGACCCCGCCTACCACGTGGAGAACTTCAAGATTGTCGATGCCCGCACGGGGCAGGAGCTGAGATAGGCTTCAGGCCTTCTTGGTCAGCGTGAACTTGATATAATGCCGATCCTGCTCGATGTGGTAATGCGCCGCATCCGGGCAGTGGTCGACGATGTCCCAGTCGCCGTTGTGGTTCCAGACGATTAGGCGGCTTTCCCTGACGCTGAAGTTCCACTGGTGGAGACCCTCGTAATTCTGCCGTTCCGCCTCGTTGGCTTCATGAAAGGTCACCAGTGAGCATCCCGGCTTGAGGACACCGAGCATCTGGCGATAGCACTCGACCGGATCCATCGAGTGGTCGAGGCAGTTGCAGGCATAGGCAAAGTGGAAGGATTCCTCCCCGAATTGCTCGATGAGCTCTTCCCCGAGCCCGTAGATGGTTGGCGTCGGGAGGGTGATCGCGTAGCGCTCCAGCAGCTCGGCATAGGACTGGGCGAGGGGGTCCACCGGAACAATGGTGATATCCTTTCCTTCCCAATAGTCGCCCATTGCCGTGACCGGCCCGGCACCCACATCCAGGACCCGGATGGTCTCCACATGGGCGGGTACGAGCGGCTTGGCCCACCATGGGAAGGGGCGGTTGCTGCTCAGCCGGAATGCCCGGTCCTCAGCAAAGCGGGTGCGGCCCTCAAGCCAGTCTTCCCAGAAGGCTACTTCATTCGGCAGGCCCTCCTGCCACTTCTCAGCCGATGCATCCATTAATCCTCGAGCAAATCGAGTGTCAGGTAATAGGCAACAAGCAATGCCAGGACAAGTAACAGGCCCCCGAGCAGGAGTGTGACCCTTTTGAACGTTTTCTGCCGCATGTAATACCGGTGCTTGATAGCGAATCTCCAGGCCTCCCGCCGGACATCGCTGGCGAAGAGGCAACGAATGGAGAGGAAGAGCGAGACCACCAGGATGGCGGACAAGAAGAGATACTTGATGGCGGCTATGGGGACCATAGGTTTTTCGTGGGTATCTGCAGTAGAAGGCAGGGCTCCAATTCTGCAAGAAATTTCTCCGGTTCCGAGGATTTGGAGAAGGCCCGCAAATGCGCCGATTGGGTTACGATTCGTCAGTGTTAATTACTTCAACTTGACCTGCTGGATTCCTATGCCATTTTCAGCTTTTCTCACTCAAACTACACTAACCAAAGACATGAAAAAAGTATCAAGTGCTGTACTTAAGTCATTGGCATGCGTTCTTGTAAGCATGCTGATTGTTCCCGGCCTGATGGGTCAGGGTATTACGTCGTCGGGGCTTGGCGGCCGCGTTCTTGACGCCAGCGGAGCTGGTATCGAGGGGGCAACCGTCCAGGCTGTTCACACACCTACCGGAACGACCTACACCTCCCGCACCCGGGAGAACGGTCGGTATAACTTCTCCGGTGTTCGCGTCGGTGGTCCTTACACCATAACCGCTACCGCCGATGGCCGCGTGGATCGCTCCGTCAGTGATGTCTACACATCGTTGGGGCAACTCAGTACGATCAACCTGCGGATGGCAGTTGACGAAGAGGAGGTCATCGAGCTGGAAGCCTTCACTGTGGAGGCCCAGTCGGGAGACTACATCTTCGATACAACCAACATGGGGGTCAGCACCAACTATGGCAGTGTGGAAATCGATGGTACGCCCTCGACCCGGCGTCACCTCAACGATGTGGCTCGCCTCAACCCATTCGTCACCTTGACGGAAGAGGACCGCAACGAGCTGACCGCCCTCGGCCAGAGTAACCGCTTCAATTCGGTGATGCTGGACGGTGTGCGAATCAACGACCAGTTCGGGTTGGATTCCTCCGGTGTGCAGTCCTTCCGCAACCCGGTCGCTTTCGATGCCCTCGAAGCCATCACCGTCGAGTTGTCTCCCTACGACGCTCGCCGCAGTGGTTTCACCGGTGCCGCTATCAATGCCGTGACCAAGTCCGGTACAAACGAGTTCCATGGCAGCCTCTACGGCTACTACTATGACAGTGGAATGCGCGGTGACGTGAACGGCTCCAACGACTTCTTCGAGGAAACAACCTGGGGCGCGACCCTTGGTGGCCCTATCATCAAGGACAAGCTGTTTTTCTTCGTCTACTACGAAGAGTTTGAGCGTGTCGAGGAAGGTGGCGTTCCCGGTTTCGATCCGGACCCGGATGCCATCGCTGACGTCCTCGCCTTCAACAATTCCCTGCCGTTTGATTTCGGTGATTATGGCGCCGCCGGCAAGCGCGTCCAGCCGGATGAAAAGTACCTCATCAAGCTGGACTGGAACATCAATGAAAAGCACCGCCTGGCGGTCAAGTACCAGAACACCCAAGGGGAAGACCCGAATGTCGGCAATTTCGACGACAGTGGGGAAACCTCCCTTGATTCCCACTTCTATCGCCAAGAGCGCGAAGAACGGTTCTACACCGCCCAGTTGTACAGCAGTTGGACAGACGATTTCGAGACCGAGATCTCCTTCGGCTACAACCGCTACCGCCAGCCAACCACATGGGACGAGCTGATTCCGCAAATCTTCATCGACAATTTCCCGGATGATGACGGAGTTCCCGGAAGTTATGAGCCCACCGGCAGCGGAGAGCTGTTTTCCGGTACGGAGCAGTTCCGCCACGCCAATAATCTTGAAGTGGACACCTACAACTTCAGTGCCATCGGGACCTACTACAAGGGTAACATCACTTACACCTTCGGGGTGGATTATGAAGATGCCTCATTCTTCAATCTCTTCCTCGAAAGTTCCTTCGCCAACTTTGGCTTCGATAACATCGATGATTACTTCAATGGTGTTCTCAATTCGAGCTCCCGTAACAATTACCGGAATACCGGTGTGACGGGCCAGAATCCGGTTGCCGAGGCGGAAGTTTCCGTAACCGGCGCTTTTGTCCAGGCGGCTTGGGAAGTGAATCCCAAGCTGAACGTCAATCTCGGTCTGCGGATGGACTACACCGATATGGGTGACCGCCCGCCGGAAGCCTTCGACAGCGATGGTGTTCCCTTTGAGGACCTGTTTGGCATCCCGAACACAGGAAAGATTGATGGCAAGACCCTCATCTCCCCGCGTATCAGCTTCAACTACAAGCCGAACCTGGAGAAGGACATGCAGATCCGTGGTGGCATTGGTATCTTCCAGGGCCGTACCCCGGGGGTGTGGCTGGTTAATCCCTACACCAACAATGGGGAAACCAGCAACCGGATCCGCTTCGGCGACATTGATGGATTCGACTGGATCGATTACATGAGCACTCAGCTCGACCAGGAAAACCCGATCATCTACATCGAGAAGGCTGAAGGGACACCTGAGGTCAATGTCAGCGATCCGAATCTTTCCCTCCCGTGGATCATCCGCGCCAACCTGGCCTTTGATTACCGTCTTGGAGAAAGCCCGTGGGTCCTGACTGCCGAGGTCATCCACACCGAGAACTACGACTCCCTCTATGTTGAGGACATCAACCTGGCCCTCGATGGGGCAGCTGCTGATGGACGCAAGATCTACGACGGGACCGCAGTCGACACCTACGACAGTGTCTTTGTCCTGCGTAATGTCGATGCGGGTGATGCCACCAACTTCGCTCTCTCCCTCGAGCGCGAGATGACCGGTGGCTGGTTCTCCAAGCTGTCCTACGTCAATGGCTCCGCCAAGGATGTGAATCCGTTCACCAGTTCCCGTGCGACCTCCAACTACTACAACCGGCAGGTCTTCAACGTGAACGATCCGGAAGTCGCCACTTCGAACTTCGAGGTCAACCACCGCTTCCTCGTCATGGCGGGTACCCAGTTTGAGCTTGTCGCCAATGCTCCGACCCGGATTACAGCCATCTTCGAGGCCCGTTCCGGCCGTCCCTACAGTGTGACCTTTGATGGCGACATCAATGGTGACGGGGACGACAACAATGACCTCCTCTACATCCCGACCGGTCCGGGCGACTCCAATGTCGTCTTTGAACCGGGCTTCGACCAGGATGGTTTCTTTGACTTCGTCAAGGAAAACGGCCTCTCCAAGTATGCCGGGCGTAACGCTCCGCGGAATTCCCAGTACAACCGCTGGGTCCAGCGCCTCGACATCAAGTTTGAGCAGGATATCCCGATCTGGGAATCCGTCGGCCTTACCTTCTATGTCGACTTCCTGAACGTCCTCAACTGGCTCGATAGCGACTGGGGCCTGACCGAGGAATTCGGATTCCCGTTCGACCAGGAAGTCGTCGGAGCCAGCCTCGAGAATGGCAAGTACGTCTTCGAGGAGTTCGATCCGGAAAGCGATCGCGTCCAGACCGGTGGCGTTCGTTCCCGCTGGGCCATCCAGTTGGGTGCCCGCCTGACCTTCTAAGGCTCGGGGTAAACGGATAGAATCTGAAATTTCAGGGCGGCTGCTTCGGCAGTCGCCCTTTTTTGTACATCAGGCCAGCAGGATGGAAGGCTTTTCGAGAATCTTGCCGAGTGCCTGCAGGTACTGAGCGCCGACGGCACCGTCGATGACCCGGTGGTCACCACTGAGGCCGACCTTCATCCGGTAACCAATGGAAATCTGGTTGTTTTCATCGACAACCGGTTGCTTGACGGTAGTCCCGACACTCAGGATGGCCGCATTGCCCGGGTTGATGATGCCGTAGAAATCGGTGATCCCGAACATGCCCAGGTTGGTCACCGTGAGCGTGCTGCCGGTCATCTCGTCAGGCTTGAGCTTGCGGTCACGGGCCTTGCCGATGAGCTCCTTGGCCTCGATGGAAATCTGACGCAGGGATTTGGTCCCGGCATCACGGATGACAGGAGTCACCAAGCCGTCGTCAATGGCCACCCCGAAGGCGAGGTGGACGGCACCGCTTTGCTTGATGGTGCTGCCCTGCCAGGAACGGTTGATCGCCGGCACCATGGAGACCGCCATGGCGGCTGCCTTGAGGATTAGGTCGTTAACGGTGAACTTGATGCCGCCTTCGTTGGCCGGGAGACCTGCCAGAAATTCATTGAGGTCCTGTCGGGCAGCCGCCAGCGGGGCGGCGTTGATTTCGCTCTGCAGGTAAAAGTGTGGGGCTTCGGTCTTGGACTTGACCAGCGCCTTGGCGATCGAGGCCCGCATGTTGCTGACTTTTTCGCTCTTCTCCTCCAGCGTGCCCAGTGAGAGGGCGGGGCCACTGCTCATGGCACTGGTCATGGCCTGCGGGTTCCTGGCTGCTTCCTCGACGTCCTGCCGGACGATGCGACCGCCGTGACCAGTCCCCTTGATACGGTCCAGGGCGACACCCAGTTCCTCGGCGATCTTGCGGGCCAGCGGGGAAATCTTGATACGGCCGCCATCGGTGGTGCTGGAAGGCGCAGGGGACGGAGCCGGCTCAGTTGCGGACTCACTTTCCTCAGCCACTGCAGGAGCCTGGTCTTCTTCCGGCTCCTCGCTTTCTTCATCCGCTTCTTCTTCAGCGGCGTCCGGGCTGGCGGTCTTGACCTCCGCCTCGGGAGCTTCTTCTCCCTCTTCGCCAACAGCGCAAATGGGACTGCCAATCTCGACCGAGTCGCCTTCCTGAATGTACTGCTTCAACAGGACACCATCTTCGAAGCATTCCACCTCCATGGTTGCCTTGTCGGTCTCAACTTCGGCAATCATGTCGCCGGAAGAGACAGCGTCACCTTCACTCTTGAGCCATTTGATGAGCGTCCCCGACGTCATGGTGTCGCTCAGTTTGGGCATTTCAATGATTTCAGCCATGGTGCTTATGGATTCAGGTTATCAGTCGAAAGATTGCAAGGTTCAGGCCTTGATTTGAAGGATATTCCGCACCTCGCGGGCCACCAGGGCGGCGTCCGGAATCTGGATTTTCTCGAGAGGCGGGCTGTAGATGGCCGGGGCGTCTACCGCGCTGATGCGATGGATGGGCGCATCCAGGTAGTCAAAGGCCTCGCGCTGGATCATGTGGGAAAGCTGTGCCCCGACCCCGCAGAAGGGTTTGTTTTCCTCAACCAGGAGGACCCGGTTGGTCTTCTTAACCGACTTGAGGATAGTTGCCTTATCGAGGGGCCGGATACTGCGCAGGTCCACAACCTCGCAATCAATGTTGTGGGCCTTCTTGAGGGCATCCGCCGCCTTGAGAGACGCGAGGACGCATCCCCCGTGGGTAATAATTGTGATATCAGAACCTTCCCGTTTCACATCCGCCTTGCCGAGAGGGATGAGGAAATCCTCATCATCCGGCACTTCGCCCTCGTTGCCGTAAAGAAGGGTGCTTTCCATGAAGAAGACCGGATCGTTATCCCGGATGGCGCTCTTCATAAGGCCCTTGGCATCGGCCGGGGTGGCCGGGCAGACAACCTTCAGTCCAGGAAAGTTGG
>JBFOLZ010000129.1:0-32181 GCA_040830445.1 Puniceicoccaceae bacterium | reverse complement strand
GATCCGCAGGACATGGCGAAGAAGCCCTCCCTCTGGGAGGAATGGGGACCCGCCCGCGATCCCTACAACATCAGTGCCATCATCCGCAGCTACCATGCCATGGTGGCCCACCTTGATGATTGCCTCGGTCGCCTCCTCGATGCATTGGAGCAGGCCGGTCAACTGGAGGACACGGTTATCATCGTCACATCCGACCACGGGGAATTCCTCGGCAACCACGGGCGCCTCTTCAAGGGGCCCTACCTCTGTGACGATCTCCTGCGCGTTCCCATGATCATCTGGGATGGTGCCCGACGGAACACGGTCAGCGGCAAGACCGATGCCCTTACTTCGTCCCTCGACTTCTTCCCCACTATCAAGTCGCTGGCCGGCATCGCAGAGCTTGCCCAGTCAACCGGTATCCGCATGGTCGATACCGACCTGGCCCTGGCGCCTGACGGCGAGCGTGGGTGCGCCATCTCCGAGTGGCGCATGCACCCGGATACCGGCGCGACCACCGACGACATCCTCAGTGTCCGGACCAAGGGCGAGCGCTACGTCCGGTATGCCACCTCCTGCGAGGAGGAGTATTATCAGCACGGGGAGGATCCGTTCGAACTCGATAACCGGTCGGGAGAGGCCGGCACCAAGGAACAGCGCGAGAAATTGCGGAAACTGCTCGAGGAACAAGGCCCACAACGGGGGAGCTGGCCGCCACCAACAGCGCCCTGGTGAAGCACCAGGTTTTTTTGACCATTCAAGTCTCCTTAACCGTAAATTCAACGAGCACAATGGATCCGGCTTGGCAAAGCCCAGCTTTTTCCAAATCGTTATGACGTAACAATAGATTCAACCAAAACTGACCCATGCAATTCCGCTGCTTTGATAACAACTCCTTATTCAAATACGACCGCATCCCGGTAGATATCGAGTGGATTGAAAGTTCCGCCGGTGCGGCCCCCGGACAGGAGGTTATAACCCGCCCGGACCAGCCCCGGCTGATCCGCTTTGTTGATCCCGCCGGCCGCTGGCCGATTCCAGAAGGCGCCAATGTGGCAGCCGATCTGGGGATCCGTGCCAACTCGGAAGACCTGCAGACCGACGCCATCAACGGAGCCATCAAGGAGCTCTCCGAATCCGGCGGCGGAACGATTCATTTTCCGGCCGGCCTCTATACCGTTTCTACCGTCCGGATGCAATCAAACGTCACCCTGCACCTGGCGGAGGGAGCCCGCATCCAGGGGACCACTGATGTGGACGCCTACCCCATGGATGAGGAGGGTATCCTCTACACCGATTTGCCGACCAGCCTGATCCCGGGTCCGCGACGCCGGGTCATCTACTGGGACCACTGTGAGAACGCCGCCCTTATCGGACGCGGCATCATCGATGGCCAGGGATCGGAACTGCGTCGTCTCACCTGCCACACCCCAGCCGGGAGGCCGCTCATCAACTTGATGAAGTTCGTCCACTGCCGCAATTGCCGCGTGGAGGGAGTCATGCTTCACGATAGCGAATTCTGGAACACCCATGTGCTCCTTTCTGAAGACATCCTCTTTGACAGTGTGAAGATCGTCAACGAGCGCCCGCCCGCCGGATGGGCCAGCTATGTGAATCCGAAACACACTTGGTGGTGGAACAACACGGATGGCATCAATCCCGATTCGTCGCAGGATATCACGATCCGGAATTGCTTTTTCCATACCGGGGACGACTGCACGGCCGTCAAGAATACAGGCACCTACAAGAACGAACTCAAGAATGTCCGCAATATCCATATCCACGACAATATGATGATCGGGGCAACCCCAATGAAGATTGGAACGGAGACGCGTGGAGCAATCATCGAAGATGTCTTGTGGGAAAACAACCGTGTGATCACCTGCGCGAGACCCATCGCCGCGGAGATGAAAGATGGTGCCGTCGCCCGAAACATCACCTGGCGCAATATTGTCGTTGAGGAATGTAACCGCCCCTTCGACTTGGAAATCATCCTGCGACAGGATGAACCCGACCAGAAGCACTTCAGCAGTCTCGAGAACATTAGCATCGAAAACCTCGATATTGAGCGCTACCGGATCGAGGAGGACTGGTACCAATCCCATATCCGCGGACTCGATGCGGAGCACGGCATCTCTGGAGTCCAACTCTCTGGTATATGCCTCGAAGGAAGAATAATCCAATCCGTCGAGGATATGGAACTGGAAGTAAATGAGTTTGCCCAAGGCATCCGTTTCGATTCCTAAGCGTACCTCCCCTTGCTTAGCCCACGAAACGCAGCACACCCAACCCGATCACACCCTGCAAATCTAGCACTGCCCTTGGTCCAATAAATGGGAGCGGGTCAGATGCGGGGTATCAGAGTTTGACTAACTTTAATCGACGGTTTCGCGAAATTAGGGGTATGACGCCACGTGAGTATCGACAAGCTATGGGGCGGTAGAATTGATTTTTTGGAATCTGAAACAGGAAAGGTTTTCGGCTTTCTCTCGTCGCTTTTTATCCCGTTTAATTTCATAGGTTTATGGTTTCACGAAGTGACTAAACGATGGGGTCTTCTTCGGTGAATCCGGCGGCAAGAGTCTACAAACTGATTAAAGCCATTTAGGCGGATTCCAGCCGCCAGTGGGATTTCTCTCAAGATGCAAAACGAATCGGATGCACGCCAACTCACTTCCGCAGGCTCTGGAAGCAGCAAACCGGCCGCTCACCCGTGCAATCGCTGCAAAAGCATCGCAAGGATCAGGCTGCCTTCCTGCTTCGAAAAGGATAACTCCCCATCGAGCAAATCGCCTGGCAATGTGGTTTCGAGCACTCCAGTTACTTTTATCGACTTTTTCAGAGGTCATACGGCATGGCTCCTGGCCACTATCGTAAGCGGTTTTCCAGGGTCAGATGAGTTGATCGTCCCAGCGGCTACCCAGAGCTAGCCCACTCCGCTTGTGGGATGGTCTCACCCGAAATATTGTCGGCCATAAATAGGACCTGTCTAATGAAGCAGCCGTACCGGGCCACACGAATATACACAACAAAAGGTCAACCATACAAGATACCAGAAGTCGCCTCATGCTAAGATGCAGGCACAATTTTAACCATCAAAACAAAGAAACATGAGTAATATCGAAGATCTAAAAACCTCCGTCATCAACGGCCGCCGCAAGGATGCCAAGCAGATCACCACCGCCCTTCTGGAAGAAGGGGCCGCACCCGAAGTGCTTCTTGAGGAAGCCTTGATTCCGGCCATGTCGGTAGTTGGGGAAAAGTTCAAGAACAACGAGATTTTCGTTCCGGAAATGCTGGTTTCCGCCCGGGCGATGAAGGAATCGATGAAGATCATCGAGCCCAAGCTGATCGAGGCCGGCATCAAGCCGAAGTACAAGGCCATCATCGGCACCGTCGAGGGGGACCTCCACGACATCGGCAAGAACCTCGTCGCCACCATGTGGAAGGGTGCCGGGTTTGAGGTTGTCGACCTTGGGGTCAATGTTGCCCCCGCCGCCTTCATCGACGCCATCGAGGAACACCAGCCGGACTTGCTGGGCCTCTCCGCACTGCTGACAACCACCATGCCGGCCATGCGGGAAACCGTCGCCGCCATCAAGGCCGCCGGGAAGCAGCTGAAGATCGTCATTGGCGGTGCTCCCGTGACCCAGTCCTACGCTGATGAAATCGGTGCCGACGGCTATGCCTCGGATGCCGCCAGCGCAGTGGACCTCGCCAAATCGGTACTGCCAGCCTGAGGACAGTTAAATGAAATACAATGCCCTCGCCATTTCTGATCCCGATAAACTGATCTATGGGGTCTCCCCCAACCCGGTGACCACCCGCCACGGCATGGTCATCGGTGGAGGAACCGTTTATCCGGAACTGAACTTCACCCTGCCCGACATCAAGATCGAGGCAGCCTCGATGCCCGAGGTCAGGCGCCACTACCAGCAGATTGTCACCGAGGCCTTGACCCGGGCAGCCGAGCTGGAAGCGCCTGGCGTCATGCTTGAGTTCGAGACCCTTCCCCCCATGACCGAGTTTCCCGACTTCGGGATGGATATCGTCAAGATTCTGCTCGAAGGGATCGAGACGGCCCACGAGAAGTACGGTCTCAAGGCCACCTTGCGGGCCACCCCGAATGATAACCGGGAGTTTGTTCGCCCGCCCCTGATGCGGTCCGGCCGCTACTGGGAGGCCATGCTGGAGTTGTTCGAACGTTCCGCCGAGGCGGGGGCCGAGTTCCTCAGCATCGAGAGCGTCGGCGGCAAGGAGCTGCACGATGATGCCCTCGTCAACGGTGACCTGCGGGAGGTTCTCTTCTCGCTCTGCGTCATGGGTGTCCGGGACATGAAGTTCCTCTGGGACCACATTGTCCCCATTGCCAACAAGCACGGCGTCTATGCCGCCGGCGATACCGCCTGCGGATTTGGCAACACCGCCATGGTGCTGGCGGAGCGGAAGATGATTCCCCGTTCCTTCGCCGCGGTTGTCCGGGCTGTCACGGCAGTACGGTCACTGGTCGCCTACGAGTGCGGCGCCGTCGGGCCCGGCAAGGATTGTGGTTATGAAAACCCCATCCTCAAGGCCATCCCCGGCTTCCCAATGAGCATGGAAGGCAAGACCGCCGCCTGCGCCCACCTCAGTCCGATGGGCAACCTCGCGGCCGCCACCGCCGACCTCTGGTCCAATGAGTCGGTCCAGAACATCAAGCTCCTCGGCGGCATGGCCCCGACCTGCTACATGGAACAGCTCATCTATGATTGCCGTCTCTTCAACGAGGCCTCCAAGGACGGTCCGGAGGCGGCCCTGCAGCTCCGCAACTGGCTCGTCAAGTCGGACGCCGGCCTCGATCCCCAGGCGATGATCATCACGCCGGAAAGCAGCGTCGCCATTGCCAACGCCATTGTGTCGTCGGAGAATCACTACGCTGCCGGCATTGCCGCCGCCCGTGAAGCCATCCGCCTGATGCGCGAGTCCAGCGAATCCGGCTGCCTCAAGATGGAGGCCAAGGAAGCCGCCTGGCTCGACCGCATGGAGGACGATCTGGACGACATGCCGGACACCGAAGAAGAATTCATCGAGGAAATGATGGAAGACGTGGACACGGACAAGTTCGTCCCCGAGGACTACGAGCTTCCCGCCCTCGCCCTTTCATGACCGGAATGCCCCCCATACCGGTCCACCTTGTCCTGGGGAGCCTCGGCTCCGGCAAGACCACCGCCATTCAGCGGCTGCTGGAGTCGGCGCCCCCGGACGAGACATGGGCCGTATTGGTCAACGAATTCGGCCGGGTGGCCATCGATCCCCACCTCATCGAGGGGTCGCCATCCGTTTCCCCTGCCAGACTTATCGTGAAGGAATCCCACGGGGGCTGCCTTTGTTGCTCGGGAGCCTTGGAACTGGCAACCGGCCTCCGTGACCTCACGGAGAATTACCGTCCCGACCGGATTATCATTGAGCCAACCGGACTCTCGGATCCCAAATCCATGAAGCGCCAAGTCTGCGCGGCGGAATCGGACTGCAATATTGTCCTCGCCTCGACAATGGCAGTTGTCGATGTCCGCCAGTTGGGCCATCGGCGGTTCCGCGATATGCCCTTCCTGCATTCCCTGCTGGAAAACAGCGATTTCGTCTACGGCAGCAAGATGGACATTGCCGATGACGGGACCGCCCAACGCTTCAAGGAGAGAATCGCGGAGTACTCGGAGCAACACCAGACCCGCATTCTCGAAGAAGCCGAGTTGCCTTCCGGAGAATGGATAAAACGGTCAACTGGAGTTTCAGTGCCATTTGAGCCGCAGTTCACTTTGCCGCATCTGGAAAGCGCAGATACCGTTACGGTAGACGATGACTTTCCGCATGGAGCAAAAAGGATCATCGAACGGAAGTCCGGCTACCTCCTTGATGGTTGGCTTTTTGACGAAGGGACCTGCTTTGATTCGGAGCGGCTCTACCAGCTAATACATGCTCATCTAAGGGAGGAATCCCACATCATCCGCTTGAAAGGTATCTTCCGGACGGAGCAAGGCTGGTTCTCCATTCAATCCGTTGAGGGGGAAACGCCCACTTGCCGTCCAACCGGCAATGGCAGGGACAGCCGCCTGGAGATCATCATGAAGCCGGATGACCCATCGATCACCCCTGAGGCCATTCCATTTGAAAAGGCATTGTCCGCCCGGGATGCGGCGATCGATTGCCTCGTATCTTAAGCCATCGGTGAATCCGCTTCACTGGAATTTCCAATGGCCCTGTTTGCCGGGCCCGGCAAGCATCTTGAGGCTTGACCAAACCCATGGTTATAACATATGTTATTATCATGGCAATGAAGACAAAAGTCCGCAAGATTGGCAACTCCCTCGGTATCGTGCTGCCCAAGGAAGCACTGCAGGCAATGAACGTTGAGGAGGGAGCCTCCCTGTACATCACAAAGGCCCCCAAGGATTCCCTGCATATCACACCGGAGAAGCCCGGGTTTGAGGAGATAATGAAAGTAGCCGAAGAAGGTATGGCTGAGTACCGTAATGCCCTGCGGGAACTTGCCAAATGAAGGACCCATATTGGCTTTCAGCTGAAAGCTTACTCGCCGTCCACAAGGAACTGCTGGCCCGTTTTGGTGGTCTTGAGGGTGTACGGGACAAAGGCATGCTGGACTCAGCCCTGAACCGGCCGTTGCAACTTCATCACTATGGTGATCCATCTGTATTTGAATTGGCAGCGGCCTATACAAACGGATTGGTGAACAACCATCCATTTCTTGATGGAAACAAGCGCATTGGATTCATGGCCGCCTACATGTTCCTCGGCATTAATGGATTCCGGTTAAGAGCTCCCGAGGAGGAGGCGGTCATCATGACCCGCGACCTCGCCGCCGGGGAGACCGGAGAAGCCGCTTACGCGGAGTGGCTGCAACGCTCCTCGGAAAAGCGCTGAGGGGATATCAGGCCGGCGGCGCGGAACCGCGCATTGCCTCCGCCTCGATGAAGAGCCGCTTGATGGCCGGGTTGGTTTCCTTGAACTTGCGGTCGATGGTGGCAATGACCTGCTCCACGCGCTCGGACGGCACGCCATCGGCAAAGTCCACACTCAAATTGACGAGGATATCCTCCGCCCCCATGTGCATGGTCAGCACCTTGTTGACGGTCGTGATCTCCGGATAATCGGCCGCGATGGCCTTGAGGGCATCGACCAGCTTGGGATCCGCGCTCTCCCCGATGAGGAGGCTCTTGGTCTCGTAGGCCAGCCAGGCGGCTGTGCCCCCCAGTATCAGCCCGATAACAATCGAGGCGGCCCCGTCAAACCAGAGGATGCCCGTCAAGTCACTGAGCAGGATCCCAAGAAAGGCCACCATCAGGCCCAGCATGGCAGCGGAGTCCTCGAAGAGGACGACAAACATCGTCGGATCCTTGCCTTCGTGGACTGCCTTCAAGTAGCCCTTTCGTCCCCGGTGCTCGTTAAAAGCCTTCCAGGCATACCACCAGGCGGCTCCTTCGAAAATCATCGCCAGCCCGAGAACGATGTAATTGACCATCGGATTCTTCACCGGTTCCGGATGCAGGATGTGTCGGATCCCCTCGTAGGTGGAAATACCAGCCCCAACCGCGAATATCATGATCGCCACGACAAAGCTCCAGAAATAGAGCTCCCGTCCGTAACCGAAGGGATAGTCCGCATCAGCCGGCTGCTTGGATTTCCGGAGGCCGTAAAGAAGGAGGACTTGGTTGCCGGTATCGACGACCGAGTGGATGGCCTCCGACAACATCGCCGAGCTGCGCGTCATTCCGGCGGCAATGAATTTAGTGACGGCAATGAGGCCGTTGCCTATCAGGGCCGCAAGAATCACTTTCTTTGATGAACCAGCCATGGGTTAAAGTTCTTAACGGATTAATCCGGCGATGCCAGCCGAAATAGAAGCAGACTCTCCTTGAAGAATAAAAGATTAAGGATTGGCGTGCCCTCCCCTGTCACTTACAGCTAGCCACTACACGGTTTAACCTCCAACCCCTTACTCCTCTCGATGAAAGACTCCCTTCAGGAAATGCAAACCTTGGAAAATGCCGGTGGATGGGCCCGGATCCGGGCTTACGCAAAGTTATCCGGACCCGGCTGGCTGCAAAGCGCCATCACCCTCGGCGGCGGCTCCCTCGCCGGGGCCTTGTTCCTCGGGGTTGTCGGAGGGTACTCCGTTCTCTGGGTTCAGGCCGGGGCCATCATCCTTGGCGTCATCATGCTGGCTGCCATTGGTTATGTTACCCTTTCAACCGGGGAAAGTCCTTTCCAGAGCATGCGTACGCGGATCAATCCCGTCCTCGCCTGGGGTTGGATCCTTGCCGCCCTGGCCGCCAACATGGTCTTTGTCTTGCCCCAGTACTCCCTCGCCTTCGGGGCCCTGACCGAGAACATCTTTCCGGGGCTTGCCCAATACAGCGGTAGTCTGGGATTCAAGTTGATGGTTTCCGTCGTCATCCTCGGCCTGGTCACGGCCGTCACCTTTCTCTACGGCAGCGGGGGCCGGGGGATAAAAATCTACGAGACGATCCTCAAGGTATTGGTCGGGTTAATCGTCATCGCCTTCATCCTCGTTGTGGTCCGGCTTGCCTTTAGCGAGGAAGGCCTGCCTCTTGGCCAGATCCTTGCCGGCTTCATTCCCCATCCCGGGCTAATTTTCCACCCCAGCGAGGCCTATCAGCAGGTCCTGCAAACGATACAGGATGCCGAGGTCCGGGCGTTCTGGACCGATTTGGTGATCTCCCGCCAGAGGACCGTCATGATTGCCGCGGCTTCCGCTGCAGTGGGCATCAACATGACCTTCATGCTCCCCTACACTATCCGCGCCAAGGGATGGGGCAGAAAACACCGGGGACTGGCCATATTCGACCTTTCCACCGGCATGGTGATTCCCTTTATCTTCGCCACCTCTTGTATCGTCATTGCCTCAGCAAACATGTTTCACGGAAAGCCCTACCAGGGCATCCTCGAGACCACCAACGGGACCCTCCACGTTACCGCAAGTCCCGAGTACGCGGCTCAAGTCGGCGAATTGAAAGGCATGCTGGCCAAGCGACCGGGAGGATATGCCGAGAAAACCCGCATCGAATCCGGAGAACTGGAGCTGGCCGCCATGTTGCTCCATCGCAGCAACCGGCAATTTGCCCGCTCCCTTGAGGTTCTCGTCGGCCCCACGGTGGCCCATCTCATCTTCGGAATCGGGGTCCTCGGCATGGCCCTTTCCACCATTTCCGTCCTCATGCTCATTTCCGGTGCGGTGGTGTGCGAGGTCTTCAAGGTGCCCCATGGCGGCATCCACTTCAAATTGGGCACCCTGCTAGCCTCCACCGGAATTCTCTGGCCCATCCTCTGGACGGGTTCCTCAAAGGCATATCTTGCCATTCCCGTGGCAGCCCTCGCTTATACCCTCCTTCCGGTGGCCCTGCTGGCCTTTTTCCTGATGATCAACTCCCGGCAGTTGCTGGGCGAAAGCATGCCCAGGGGACGCTATCGTATCCTCTGGAATTCACTTCTCGGGCTGGTCCTATTGATCACCGGTTCAGCCTCCCTGGCAACATCGTGGGGGAAATCAATGGCCATTGGCGGAACCGCCGTTCCGGTAGGCCGGATTTTCATCATCGGCTACCTGATTGCGGTCATCCTGGGCCACTTCTACATGAAGGCCAAATCACGCCAAAAGTAAGGCCCCCATCCCCCGTCGGCGACTGTTACAATCATGTTACGATTGTGTCACCGGGGTTAAATCTCGGGGCCGAAAAGATTATTCATTTGCTTACCGCGAATGGCAGCAAATTTTGGGCTGCGAATGATTTGAACCTGAAGGCCAAACTGAACTTTTGGCCCCAAATTGTATGAAGACAAAACAACCAAAGATGATCCTTACGCTGGTGGCGGGAAGCCTGCTCGCCCTCAGCTTCACCAACGCCGCAGAGCAATCCGGCTCCAGCATGGAAGACAGCTTCGACAGCATCTGGGGAAGCGCCAAGCTGATTGACTCGAAAGAGAACGCATTCATCCAGAAACTGGCCTTTACCGGACGCCTGCAATATGACTACGCCTACGTCAAGGAAGACGACGCAGGCTCTTGGGACGACACCGCCTGGCGTCGAGCCCGGGCCGGCTTCAAGGGAACGGTGTTCCAGAAATTCACCGCCCATGTGGAACTGAATCTGGATCCCGAAAACACGGATCCGGTCTATGATGGAATTACGGACGCCTACATTGGTTGGAAAACCGGCAACGACCTGTCCATCAAGCTGGGCAAGCAATCCGCCGGTTTTACGCTGGATGGTTCCACCTCCTCCAAGCGCCTCATCACCACCGAGCGCAGCAGCCTCAGCAACAACTTCTGGTTCACCCGGGAGTATTTTGCCGGTGCCACCGTCTCGGGTTCCAGCGAGGAATGGAGTTACAAACTCGGTTTGTTCTCCAACGACCGGAGCGACGAGTTCGAAAACCTGGGCGAAGAAGGGTTTTTCCTGCTCCTCAGCGCGGGTAAGGACTTCGGTGGCAGCCTCAATGTCGACCAGGCAAGCCTGCGGGTCGACTTTGTCTACAATGACGAATCCGACGGCCGCCTGGGTACCAACGCACTGGAAACCATCCTTTCCATCAACGGGCAGTACGACAATGGCCCCTGGCACTTGTGGGGCGATGTGACCATTGCGGACAGCTTTGCCGGGGACAGCCAATGGGGCTTGCAGATCATGCCTTTCTTTGACCTCTCCGAAACCTTCCAGGTCGTTGCATCCTACAACTATCTTTCCAGCTCAGAGGATAACGGGCTCCGGCTGAACCGCTACGAACGCCGGTTTATCGGTGGCCGTGGCGACCGTCTGCAAGACCTCTACATCGGTCTCAACACCTATTTCTACAGCCACAAGCTGAAATGGCAGAATGGCTTCACCTTCACCGACATGAAGGACTCCGCTGACGACGGCGGCGAATTCTCCGGATGGGGATTCACCTCGGCCATCCGCCTTTACTGGTAAACTCAAAGCACAAGAAAATATGAAATTAGCAAAATGGATAATCGCTGCGGTCCTTGTTGGCCCAGCCCTGAATATCGCCACCGCCAACAAGGTCGATCCCGACCTTCCCGTCTATGAACCGGTCTCCGGAGTTTCCGGCAACCTCGACTCCATCGGTTCGGACACCCTGAACAATCTGATGACCCTCTGGGCAGAGGCGTTTTCGGCCATCTACCCGAACGTCCACATCCAGATTGAGGGCAAGGGTTCCTCCACCGCCCCACCGGCCCTTATCGAAGGCACCGCCCAGCTCGGTCCCATGAGCCGGGCCATGAAGAGTTCGGAAATCGACAAGTTCGAGGCGAAATTCGGATACAAGCCTTTCCAAATAGGTGTTTCCCTCGACGCCTTGGCGGTCTTTGTCCACAAGGACAATCCGATCGACGGGCTCGACCTCAAGCAGGTCGATGCGATGTTCTCCAGCACCTTGAAGCGAGGTGCGGATCCCATCGAAACCTGGGGCCAGGCCGGACTCGACGGTGAGTGGACCTCCCGCAGCATCTCCGCCTACGGCCGCAACAGCGCCAGCGGCACTTACGGCTTCTTCAAGAGCGTGGCCCTCCTCAAGGGGGACTTCAAGTCCACGGTCAAGGAGCAGCCCGGTTCTTCCGCGGTTGTCCAGGGCATCGGCAGTGACCTCTACGGCATTGGCTATTCCGGCATCGGGTACAAGACCTCCGGGGTCAAGGTTCTCGCCCTTTCCGTTGATGGCGGGGAAATGTACGAGGCCACATTGGAAAACTGCATTTCCGGCGACTATCCGCTGGCCCGTCTCCTCTACATCTACATTAACCGGAATCCTGTTGAAAAGCTGGATACCCTGACACGCGAATTCCTCAAGTTTGTCCTCTCCAAGCAGGGCCAAGAAATTGTTGTCAAGGACGGCTACTATCCGCTGCCGGCTGCCATTGCCGCGCAGTATGTTGCCGAACTGGAAAAGTAATATTGACGGCCTGAGGGTCTTTTCATCTTCCTATTGTTCCTTCCCTTGACCAAGGGTTCAAAGATGGCAGACGAGAAAGACCAAAATTCAGGCCCGGATTCTTTACGAAGCCGCTCCCGGGTCCCCGACCCGGAGCGGTTTCGCGTTTCCAAGGGAACGCTCCGGATCGATGCCTTCATGACCCGGTTTATCTTCGTCGGCGGACTGGGCGTCATCTTTGCCATTTTCGGCATTTTCTTCTTCATCCTGGCGGAAATCCTGCCCCTCTTCGGGGGAGCCAAGGTTTCCGAGGAATCCAGCATTGAGACCGGCGTCGCCGAGCCCCTGCTGATAGGAGCGGACGAATGGAGCGAATTCCCCTTTGTCCTTGGCAAGGATGCCTTCCATTTCATTGATGTTTCCGGCTCGCGGGAAAAGAAAGAGGTTCCCATATCGCTGCCCGAAGGAGCTTTCATCTCGGATGTGGCCTACCTTCAGGAGAGCCAGTACGTGGCCCTGGGTTATTCCAACGGCGAGTACCAGACCGTCCGCATCCTCTACACGCCGGAATTTGCCGAGGACGGCACCCGGACCATTGAGAGCCGCCTCGAATGGGACAAGAAAGCCCGGTTCGCGGGTTCCACGGAACCGGTGGCCGACCTCGCCGTCTCGATCAGCCCGGAACGGAAGATTATTGCCGCCATCCTCGGCGAGGGTGACCGCAAGTCCCTCCAGGTGGATACCTTTGTCCAGAAGCGCAGTCTCTTCGGCGCTTCGGGCTTCAAGCTTGACCGCCATGAAGACCTGACGGACATCCTCTCCGCTGACCCGGTCCAGGTCCTGGCCGGTGCCAATGCGCAGTATCTGGTCATTCGCTGCTCCGACAACACGGTCCACCTGCTGGAACGGGACGGAGGGTGGCAGAAAATCCAGTCCTTCAACCCTTTCCAGAAAAGCGGGGCAAAACTGGCCTCGATGGATTTCATCAAGGGGGATGTTTCCCTGGCATTCACCAGCACCGGGGGCGACAACGCCATCTTCAGCCTCTACCGGCATGCGGACTCGGGTAAGCGCCTCTTTGGCAAGACCAAGGAACTGGACCCCTTCTCCGGGGGAGCCACCATTTTTGCCAAGAGTTCCCGCAACAAGGCCTTTATCCTGGCCAACGATGATATCATTTCCCTCCGTTATGCCACGACCGCAGATGTCAGGTGGGAAGCGGACCTACCAGTGGCCTTTGAACAAGTCCTCATCAGCGGGAAGTTTGACCGTATCCTCGGTCTCGACAAGGGGGGTGAAATCCATTTCTACCGGTTGGCGGATCCTCACCCCGAAGCCGGGTTCAGGGCCTTCTTTGCTAAGATTTGGTATGAGGGTCAGGACTCGCCCCAGTACCTCTGGCAATCCACCGGCGGCTCAGATGACTTCGAGCCCAAGTTGTCCCTGATTCCCCTCATTGTCGGCTCCTTCAAGGGAACCTTTTATGCGCTTCTTTTTGCGGTGCCCATCGCCCTCCTGGCCGCCATCTACACCTCCCAGTTCCTCAGTCCAAGGCTGAAGCGCATCATCAAGCCGGGGATTGAGATCATGGCCTCCCTGCCCTCGGTCGTCCTCGGTTTCCTCGGTGCCCTTTGGCTGGCTCCCATCCTCGAGGACCGCATTCCCTCGGTTATTCTCATCTGCCTGGCCATCCCGGGCAGTGCTGTCCTCATTGGTTACCTCTGGAATCTCCTGCCCATCCGCATCCGGATCCTCATCCCCAAGGGCTGGGAGTTTGTCATTTTTGTCCCCCTCATCGTTGTCGTCTCATGGGTGGCCTGGTCCATGGGACCGCTTCTGGAATCCATTGCCTTCCGCATAGAGGACCCGGCGACCGGGACTTCCGTGGCTGACTTCCGGCTTTGGTGGGAAGGTTTTGCCGGTTCCCAGTTCCAACAGAGGAATTCACTCGTGGTTGGCTTCATGATGGGTTTTGCGGTCATTCCCATCATCTACACCATCGCCGAAGATGCCCTTTCTGCGGTTCCCATTTCCATGACGTCAGCCTCCCTCGCCCTCGGAGCCAGTCGCTGGCAGACGACGGCCCGGATCGTCATTCCGACCGCTTCCGCCGGCATTTTCTCGGCCTGCATGATCGGGCTTGGGCGGGCAGTTGGAGAAACCATGATCGTCGTCATGGCAACCGGTAACACCCCTATCCTCGACTTTGACATCTTCTCCGGGATGCGGACCCTGTCCGCCAACATCGCGGTGGAATTGCCCGAGGCACCCCACGGGGGAACCCTTTACCGGACTTTGTTCCTCGGCGCCTTTGTCCTCTTTGTCCTCACTTTCTTCGTCAACACCATCGCTGAAATGATGCGCCACCGCCTGCGTGACCGCTTCAAGGTCGTCGGTTAATAAGCAAAATGGCAGCTGAACCTAAAAATGGATCAACGGATCGGCCGCGGGGCGAAACCCTCGTCTGGCTCTGCTCAGCCGGCCTCGCGCTTGGCGTGCTCATGGTGGTCACGCTTTTGGGGCTTATCTTCTGGGAAGGTATTACCGTCTTCTGGCCCAAGAAGGTCGCCGAAGTAACTCTGCATGAGGAATCCCCGGCCCGCCTGGGCCAGCTGAACACGATTAGCGGGGTGGTTGTCAAACGGCAGACCAATATCAAGAGTGGCAAGGAGGAATGGCAGCTCCTGACCGGCAACAAGGATGCCTATGGGGCCATGTTCAAGTACATCGACGCCGCCGACGTCCAGTCCGTCTCCCATCCGGAGGCTATTGTCGTTGCCGAAAGGATGGAGTATGGCAATTCCATCTTCTATGCCACTTCCCTAAAATTTCAGGATGGGACCGTTATACCGGTAGACGCCCCGGATTTCTGGGAAAGTTTTGAATCTGCCATCGGGGAAGTCCGCGATCGGTACCGCAAGATCAACAGGCTCGAGAAAAAGGACATTGGCCGCATCAACCGCAAGGTCAACGAACTGACCATCGAGCAGCGGGCCCTGGAACGTCGCCAGGCGGAAGGCTCAGCCATTGACGAGGCTCAACTGGAGGCCATCAAGCAGAACCTGGCCGAACTGCAGGCCGATTACCAGGTGCTGGCTGGACAAGCGCGGGAACTGCGGGGCCGGCAGGAAGCCGATATCCTTCACTATCGCCTTTCCAGTGGCCAGGAGCGGTCCCAGCCATTAGGTGACTTCGTCGGCTTTCACCAGCCCAACCGGATGGGACTCTGGGACAAGATCAGCTTTTTCCTGCACCACATCTGGTCGTTCCTCAGCGAACGGCCCCGTGAAGCCAACACCGAGGGCGGTATTTTCCCGGCTATTTTCGGGACCTTTGTCATGACCGTCCTCATGAGTGCCGCCGTTATGCCATTCGGTGTCGTGGCCGCCATTTACCTGCGTGAGTACGCCAAGCAGGGGCCCTTTGTCCGGAGTGTGCGCATTGCCGTCAACAACCTCGCCGGGGTGCCTTCCATTGTCTATGGTGTCTTTGGACTCGGCTTCTTTGTCTACATCGTCGGCGGCGCCGTGGACCAGTTGTTCTTTTCCGACCGGCTCCCCACGGCCCCCTTCGGTACCGGGGGCATCCTCTGGGCCTCCCTCACCCTGGCCTTGATGACTGTCCCCGTGGTGGTTGTCGCCACCGAGGAGGCGCTGGCCGCTGTTCCCCGTGGAGCCCGAGAAGCCAGTCTGGCCTGCGGTGCCTCCAAGTGGCAGACGATCCAGCGCATCGTCCTGCCGGCCTCCGCCCCGGGCATCCTCACTGGCCTCATCCTTGCCATGGCCCGTGGTGCCGGCGAGGTCGCCCCGTTGATGATTGTCGGGGTGGTCAAGCTCGCGCCCAGCCTGCCTATCGATGGCGTCTTCCCCTTTTTCCACCTCGAACGGAAGTTCATGCACCTCGGATTCCATATTTATGACCTCGGTTTCCAGTCACCGGATTCAGAGGCCGCCCGGCCGATGGTCTTTGCCACTACATTCCTGCTGATCCTCCTGGTCGTTGTCCTCAACCTGGGAGCAGTCCTGATCCGCAACCACCTGAGAAAGAAGTATGCCACGGGAGCCTTCTGATCCGGCCCTATCAAAAAAGTAGTTAAATCATGAATACAGAAGAATCAACTGCGACAAGCGACCCCAACTTGGATCCCCCCTGCGATCCGGAAGATGCTCTCATCGAGATCAAGGACTTCAATTTTTTCTATGGCACCGCACAGGCCCTGTACGACTTGAATTTTGATATCCCGGAGAAAAAGGTGACCGCCTTCATCGGGCCATCCGGCTGCGGCAAGTCAACCCTTCTGCGCAGCATCAACCGGATGAACGACTTAATTGACGGGGCCCATCACCAGGGCGACATCATCATCAACGGCCACAGTGTCTTTGATCCCCTCACTGAAGTCATCTCCCTGCGCAAGCGTATCGGCATGGTCTTCCAGAAATCCAATCCTTTCCCCAAGTCGATCTACGAGAATGTCATTTACGGCCTGCGCGTTTCCGGAAGAAACAAGAAGGGCGAGCTGGACCAGGTGGTCATGGAAAGCCTCAAGGGCGCCGCCCTCTGGGACGAGGTCAAGGACCGCCTCCATGAAAGCGCACTGGGCCTTTCAGGCGGGCAGATGCAGCGCCTCTGCATTGCCCGGGCCATCGCCAACAAACCCGAGGTCATCCTCATGGATGAGCCCTGCTCCGCCCTCGATCCCATTGCCACCGGCAAGATTGAGGAACTGATCCATGAACTGAAGAACCAGTTCACCATCGTTATCGTTACCCACAACATGCAGCAGGCGGCACGTGTCTCGGACAATACCGCCTTCTTCTATCTCGGCAAGTTGATCGAATATTCCACTACAGAAAACATTTTCTTTAATCCCAAACAAGCTCAGACCGAGGCCTATATCACCGGCCGCTTCGGTTAATAAGGCTGACAAGATACGGTGATTATGTAAGGTTAGAAATATGAAACGGTTCTTTCATAGCGAACTCGACACCCTCAAGTCGCACCTGATGCTGATGGGGGAAAAAGCCGGTGACGCGGTCAAGAAGAGTGTCCAGTCATTGTCCGACAAGGAAGTGGAACTCGCGGATGCCGTCATTGACGGCGATGATGAGATCGATGCCCTGGAGATTGCCATTGATCAGGAAGCCACCCGCTACCTGACCCTCCGTTCACCCGTCGCTTCCGACCTTCGGTTGCTGACGGTGGCAATCAAGGCCAGCCATGATCTCGAACGCGTTGGCGACGAGGCCCGCAACATCGCCAAGCGGGCCCGGAAATTGCTCTTGAAGAGCGGTCTCTCGGGCGACATCTACCATATTCCCCAGATGGACCTCCTGGCCCGTGAAATGCTCCGTATGGCCCTCCAGGCTTTCCTCCATGAAGATCCGGAGAAGGCTTATGCCGTCCTCGATAAGGACGAAGAGGTCGACCAGAGCAACCGAGAGAACGTCAAGGCCTTCATCAAGGAGGCCAAGACCGATCCCAACGAGATCAAGCGCTGCCTGGACCTGATCTTCATTTCCAAATCACTGGAGCGGATTGCCGACCATGCCACCAATCTCGCCGAGGAGGTCATCTTCCTTACCACCGGCAAGGAAACCCGGCATAATCTGGAAGTTTAAGCCACCTGCAATTTAGTGCATTTTGCGATTGTGCTTTGGTATCAATCGTGCTTGGAAGAGGGTGCTTAATTATAAGCATACCATAAAACTGAACTAGAAAATAAAATGCCTAAGAAACCAACCACCACTAAAGCCAAGAAGGCTGCACCGGTGAAGAAGACCGCAGCCAAGAAGGCCGCTGTCAAGAAGGTCGCCAAGAAAGCCCCGGCCAAGAAGGCTGCTACCAAGAAGGTTGCCAAGAAGGTCGCCAAGAAGGCCCCGGCTAAAAAGGCTGCCGCCAAGAAGGTCGCCAAGAAGGCCCCGGCCAAGAAGGCTGCCGTCAAGAAGGTCGCCAAAAAGGCCCCGGCCAAAAAGGCTGCCAGGAAGCAGAAGATCGTCACCCGCGTCATCGCCAAGGTGGACGCCGGCTTCGGCAACCAGATCTATATCCGCGGCAACAGCACCGGACTGACCTGGGATGCTGGTATTCTGATGAAGAATGTCAGTGCCGATGAATGGGTCTGGGAGAGCACGGTCGTGACCAGCGAAGTCGAATTCAAGGTCCTGATCAACGACTCAGTCTGGAGCATCGGCGCCAACGGGGTCGTCTTCCCGGGAGCCACGGTCGTCTTCGAACCGGTATTCTAAAACGGCTCACGCAACGGCGGGCAGCTTAGCGGCGGCGATGTGAATCCACCGTCAGGGCACCCAGCCGTTCCTGAATCATTCTCTGGATCGCCTTGCGCTCGTCTTTTCCCCCTTGGGGATCGGCGGGCGCAAAGCGGTCCACTTTTATTTTCACCCGGCTGAAGGGGACCGGGATGAGAAATCGGTCCCAGCTGGGAAGCTCCCAGCAGGACTCACACTCCACGCCGACCAGATAGGCCGGCACCCCCGTGGTCTGCATCAGGAGCGCTGCGCCTTGCTGAGCCTCATAACAAGGTCCCCGCGGCCCGTCCACGGTGATGGCGACCGCGTTCCCCATGTGCAGGGTCTTGACCAGCTCGCGGGCGGCGGTGGAGCCTCGCCGGCTGCTGCTGCCGCGGATCGGGTAAATATTCTGGGCCCGGAGGAACTGGGACAGCTGGGCCCCATCGCGACTTGCACTGACCAGGGCATGCATCTTGTGCCCCTCGATGTCCGTTTCCTGCAGGCAACCGATTCCGGCAAAAAGCCGGTTGTGCCAGAGGAGGATCAGGAATCCTTCCGGATGATCCCGGAAGACATCGGAAACCTCATCCGGCATCTCGTATCGAAGCGTCCCTTGCCACCAGCGGACAAGCCGGCCGAGCAGGCCGATGAGCAGGCTCTTGCTACCCTTCAACTCATGGACTGTGCGGGATGTATTTGCAGTTTCGCTCATTATGGACCTCATTAAGGTGACCTATCGAAATGCCCGATTCAATGGAAAAGAACCATCCTGAAGCCTGTCCCCTGCTCCCTCCAGTTGACAAGGAAATGAGCTGGCGGGACCTGCAGGCCGCACGCGTGGAAGGTCCGGAGAAACTGTTTGAGGCAGCTCTGCGCTATACCCAGTTTCTTTGGCTCAAGCAGCAACCGGCCCGGGCCATCCTGGCTCTCTGCCGGGCGGTCTATATTGAACCGGAGAACCTCCCGGCATCTTTGCGCCAACCCTGGTCGGCTTATGTCTGGCTGCTGCTGAACTACAATGGCCAGGGATTCCTTGGAAATCCGCGGATCAGTTTCCTTCATCAGGCGACCCGGTTCCGCGGACCCCGGGCTTTGAAGAAGGCCCGCGCCTGGGCCCTGTGGCACTTGACCGTCCGCCATATGCCGGATCTGCCTACGGACCCGTCGGTAGAGGATCCGGAACCCGGGATCAATGATTTGGCGGCCTTTCTCGACGAGAACGGACTCAAGGGCGAAGGAAACGACTTTCTCAAGGCGCTTAATGGGCCAGGAGAATTCCCAGACCAATAGGAGCCTCAGGAATCCGGCTGCAGGATTTCGGGTACAGGACCACTATCCTCCAGCTCATAGGGATCTCCGTCCCGGGACAAGTCTTCCTCAAAGGGCATGGGTGCTTGATCCCCCTCCTCAGTCTGCTCCTTGATCGGCTCAATGGGAGGTGCGGGTTCCGCCGGCTCGGTAATTTGCATGGGCTCATTCTCGGGGCGCGCCACGATGCGGACACTGAATCGCCGCGGCTGGCCTTCCCTGGTCACCGAGACATCGACGTATTGGCCGACCCGGGTGTAGAACATGGCATTTCGCAAGTCGTCAAGGACCTCGATAGAGTAATCACCAATTTGGCGCAGGACATCGCCCTCCATGAGACCGGCTGTTTCCGCAGGGCTGTCAGCAAACACCTCGCTGAGGACCAGCTGCCGGCCTGTTTCAATCCCGCTCCGGATCTCCACCTCAAATCCAATCCAGCCATAGGTCACTGTACCGGAGAAAAGGACATCGTCCCGGATGCGCAAGGCCGCCCGGGCCGGCAGGATGTAACTTGAGCCGACATCGGGAAGCGAACCCACCTGGATCCCCAGCAGCCTCCCGGTCAGATCAAGATAGGCGGATCCCCCGTCGCCGGGTCCGGCAGGGACATTGGTCCGAATGTAGGTACAAGGGAAAAAGCGTTCCCCGAATCGACTTTCAAATCCTGTCACCATTCCCAGGTTGGGACTTGGATCAAACTCCAGCGGCATGCTCAAACGGAGGACAAAGCTTCCAACTTTGGGCATTTCCGCCTGATCCACCAAGTGGAAGAAATTGAATGTCTCCGGCAGGGTATTCGTCCTGAGGAAGGCAATATTGGCCCGTTCATCAAGGCCCAGTACATCGGCGCTGTAGGCAATGTTATCGTGCTCAACCCATACCCGCAGCGGCTGGTAGACAATGCTGGCGTTGGTTATGATCAGCCCCTCCCGGCTGATAAAAAACCCCGTTCCGATAACCACCTGTGGGACATCGTCATCTTCCCTCGGAGGATAGACAGCCTTCACCCGGACCAGGGCACTGTGATTCTCCTCGTAAAGGGAGGTGATACGCTCCTCAAGGCTCCGGAATTCACCCCCGTTTTGTCCGGAGGCAATCAGTGGAATCAAGCAAATACCCAGTGAAAGAAGACGGATGACCCGCGTTCCATGGGAAAAAACATCCATGTCCCGGCCCTAGAAATTGCGCCCCAGCTTCGCATCGGCCGTGGTCACACGGTAATTGCTGGAACTCATGTTGTCGCGGACATAGAACGCTCCGCTCGGTGCTGACAACCGGATCGCCGGCGTGTAGAGCACTTTACGGAAGTTCATGGAAGAGGAACTGTCCTGGATGGCATCGACAACAAACTGGCTGGAGGAAAGGTTGGTCGGCATCTCCTTCAGGACCTCCGTCTGCGGCTTGGCCGCTACCTCAGTAACCTGCAAGCTGCCCGTATCGAGAGCGGGTGCTGCATTCCCGGCCAGTGATGGCTTGGTCGTGGCCAGCTCACCCGGTGTCCAGACAACAGCCAAAGCCACCATCATGAGGGCGGGAAGGCCAATGGCCAGCGTCTTCATCGCCGGACTCCAGAAGAAATCACTGAAAGCCGGCTTTTCCACAAGGGCGTGTAGGCGACGACGTTGAAAATCCTGCTCGAAGGAGTCCCAGAATTCTCCGCCGGGGCGCTCGTTGCGCTTCAGCTTGAGGAGTGCTTCCAGTGTGACGTCCGGTCTGTCTTTCCTGCTTGCCATTAAAATTCGTTATTAATCGATGAAGTGCTTCAAGTCGGCCTGGAGTTGCTGTTTGGCATAATGCAAACGGGAACGCACCGTCCCCACGGAACATCCGACGATGTCCGCAATTTCCTGGTGACTTAAGCCTTCTATCTCAAAAAGAACCACAACTGTCCTATGTTTAGGAGACAGTTTTTGCATCGCTTCGTTCAATTTTTCCTGCAGTTCGCTGAGCAAGGCACCCTTTTCCGACTTGTGCTTGGCAGCGAGTGTTTCCAGGACTTGGGCATTGCTTCCCTCTTCCTGGATATGCTCCAGACTGAAGAAGCGACGGAACCGGTTCCGCTTCATGTGGCTGAGGGCTGTATTGACCCCAATGCGGTACAGCCAGGTAAAGAAGGCCGACTTTCCCTTGAAGCGGTTAATCGAACTGAAGGCCTTGATGAAAGCCTCCTGGGTCAAGTCGGCGGCGTCTTCCCGGTTCGATGTCAGGTTGTAGATAATCCCGTAAAGCCGCTCGCGATACTTGCGGACCAGGATGTCAAATGCCGCCACATCACCATTCTGGACACGCTGCACAACAGCCGCATCGGTGCTGGCCGCAGTATCCTTGGCGTTGTCCGCCTCAAAGGGCACTGCGGAGTCTACTGGTTTGGTTAACGACATCCTTACTTTTACAAACTATCCGTCTTGGAAAGGGTTTCAAGAATTATCTCAGTCAGGAAAAAGAGCTATTGAATGGTGAATTTATTCCATGCGGAGCCGACAAAATCCGCCAAACGGAGCAATTGCTCACGCCGCGCCTTCCCGGGGATAGCATCCACAGCGCGACAAGCGCTCTCTATCTGCTTGGCAAAGGCCATGCCGGCCTGGTCGAGAACAGCGTGTTCCTGCAGGGCCTGGCGGACTTTCCCGAGCGCGCCCTCCCCTTGGCTGAGGGAGGCCAGAGCGGCATCGCGCGCCTGCGAATCAAGGGAACCGAGCCACATGAGCACAGGCAGGGTGAACTTGCCAGTGGCGAGATCGGTCCCGAGCGTCTTTCCGGCGACCGCCTCCTCGGCGAAAATATCCGCCGCATCATCGTAAATCTGGTAGGCGATGCCCAAATGGCGGGCAAAATCCGAGGCTGCCTGGAGGGCTTCACCGGAAAAGCCGGCGAGGTAGGCCCCGAGGTGGGAGGAAACGGCAAAGAGCTCGGCGGTTTTAAGGTCAATCATCCGGTAGTAGGCCTCCGTCGAGGGGGCTCCAACTTCGCGGGCGAAGGTCTGGGCAATCTCCCCCGAACAGACCTGCCGGGTGGCCAGGGAAACACGGCGGCAGACCTCGACATCAGGAAACTGGGCCGCCAGGTGGAGGGCATGGGCAAACAGGGCATCCCCCAGCAACACCGCGACATGGGCCCCGTGACGGGCCACCACTGTCTCCGTACGGTGGCGCACGTCCGCCTCATCGAGGATGTCGTCATGGACCAAGGTGGCCAGATGGACCAGCTCCACAATGGCCGCCGCCTTGACCATGTCCCCGGACGGGGAGTTGAAGTCCTCAAGCCCCATGGAAAAGACGAGGATCGGGCGGAGCTTTTTCCCGCTGTGTCCAAAACAGTATTCCACCAGTGGCTGGACTTCCGGCTCAAAAGAAGCCACTTGCCGGGCAAGAAACGCCTCCAGCGCCCCGAAAGCGGGCACCAAGGGTTCCACAATCCTTTGAAAGTCAGAATTTCCCGGAAGGGAGGAAGCCTTGAAAGTGGAATTGGCCATGTGAATGGGGAAGGTAGGGGCCTTGGCCTGTAAAATCAAGCCAGCCGAATTTAAATCACGACTTTATACACTTGCTCAAGAAAGCGTAATCCGCATCTAAGGATATCCATGTCTGACTCCCCGCTACTCATTCTCCTTGTCTTTGCCGGAGCCCTCTACCTGGCCAAGTTATGGCGTGATGACCTGCTGGCCCTCAAGGCCGGCGAGCCCAACCCGAAGGCCCTCCCGGGGGCGACACCCGCAACCGGGATCGCGCTCGGCATTGCGGCCATCGGGGCCATTATCCTGGTCCTGCTTGAAACCGGCGGCGAGCTGGCCCTTGGCGTCTCCTCCGAGCAGACCGACATCAGCGTCATCTTTCTCTTCGCCATGATTGGGGCGGGCATTCTCGAGGAAGTGATTTTCCGGGGTTACCTTGTCATCACCAAAAAAGGAACCGCTTTCCTTGTCGGCAGCATCATAGCTTTCTCACTTATCTTCGCCCTGCTTCACTTCCAGTATTATGCCACGTTGGACGAGACGGAGGAAGGTCGGGTACTGACCCTGACACTGGACAGCAAATCCGCATGGTCCCTTCTCCTGCTCTTCCTCAATTCGCTCTGGTTCTACACCGTCCGTTTCTTCAAGTGGAATCCGCAGCAGTCGCTCCTCCCCTGTTTCGTGGCCCACATTACCAGCAATGTGGCCGTCTTCGTCATCAAGCTCCTGCAGGGGCACGTTACCAGCCTCTATTGAGGCCACAAAAAAAACGACCCCGGGATACCCCGGAGCCGTCGCTTAAATTAACTTGCCGGACAGATTCAGGCGCCAATCTGGAACCGGGCAAAGCGCCGGATAACCATGTTTTCGCCCATCTTGGCAATCTGCTCCTTGAGCATCTCAGCGATCGTCTGGTCGGTATTCTTGACGAACGGCTGCTCCATGAGGGCGTTCTCCTGGTAGAACTTCTCCAGCTTGCCGGAAACAATCTTTTCGATGATGTTGGCCGGCTTCTTGGGATCGATCTGGGAGGCGGCAATTTCCTTTTCCTTCTCGAGGATGTCGGCGGGGATATCCTCCCGGCTGACACAGATCGGGTTCGTCGCGGCGATGTGCATCGCAATGTCGCGAACGAGGGCCTTGAAGTCGTCGGTCTTGGCGACGAAGTCGGTCTCGCAATTCAGCTCAACGAGCACCCCGACCTTGCCACCCAAGTGGATGTAGGCCTCGACAAGCCCGTCGGATGCCGAACGGTCGGCCTTCTTGGAGGCACTGGCGATACCCTTCTTGCGGAGGATATCGATGGCCTGTTCCTCGCTGCCGTTTGCTTCGGTCAGCGCTTTCTTGCAATCCATGAGCCCGGCACCGGTCTTGGCGCGTAGCTCAGCTACCATTTTTGCACTAATTTCACTCATTGTTCCAGTGATATGTAAATCCGTTAAAATTAATCGTCGTCCGTGCTGAAGGATTCAGGAACAGCATCCCCTTCCTCGTCATCCGAGCGGATCGCGGTGACGGGAACCTGGTCCTCAACGGCGGGAGCCTCAATGACCGGCTTGACGGTGCGGGTCTGGATGGCTTCCGGTTGGGCCCGCTGGGCAAGGCCTGCCTGGATGGCGTCAAGGATGACCTCGACAATGACACGGATGGACTTCAGGGAGTCGTCGTTACCCGGAATCGGGTAGTCCAGCAGGGAGGGGTCACTGTTGGTATCGACGAGGGCCACGACAGGAATCTTGAGGCGGTTGGCCTCGGCCACCGCGATGTCTTCCATCTTCGTGTCGACGACAAAAATCGCACCCGGCATTTCCTCGAGATCGACAATCCCTTCAAAATTCCGGTTCATGCGGGCCATTTCACGACGGATGGCAGCGCTTTCCTTGTTATGCATCTTGTCCAGTGTGCCATCGCCTTCCCACTTGAGGTACTGCTTGTACTTCTCGATGGAGCGGCGAACCGTCACGAAATTGGTCAGTGTACCGCCCAACCAACGGGTGGTGGCGTAAGGCATGTTGCAGCTGATGGCTGCTTCCTTGATGAGGTCGCGGGCCTGGCGCTTGGTGCCCACGAGGAGGACATTCTTGCCGCCGGCGACCGTCTCCTCGACGAACTTGGAGGCTGCCTCGAGGCGGGCATAGGTCTTTTCCAGGTCAATCACGCTGATGCCGTGACGATTGGCGAAGACAAACTTCTTGGACTTGGGATTGAAACGACGCAACTGGTGACCAAAGTGCACCCCTGCGTCCAACAGGTCTTTAATTGTAATATTCATGGTTTTTGTGCGGCATCCCGCTCCCGCGGAACAAACTGGCTGGCCGCACCGCCAGCTTTCATTTTTAACTGAGTTTTATCCGTTGCCGGCACCTGCCGACAATGTAACGGAAAAGAGGTGAAGAAAGCGTCCTAGAGCCGCAGTGCAAGCGTATTCTGGCGAATTTGTGGATTATTCCACCCCCGTCCAGGCGTGGCACAAGGCGACCGCTGCGGCATCGGCCTCATCATAGGGCAAATCCGAGGGCAAACGGAGAAGCGCTGTCATTTGCCGACTGACCTGATGCTTGCTGGCCCGGCCATACCCAACAACGGCCTGCTTGATGCGGAGCGGGGGATATTCATGGACCGGCAGTCCCCTGATGGCCGCCTGACCGATAGCGGCACCCCGCGCCGCGCCCAGCTTCTGGGCAGTGCGGAAATTCTGGACATAAATGGTCTCCTCGATCGCCACGACGTCAGGCTTGTATTGCTCAATGGCTGCCTGCACCGCTTGCGCTATGCACCCGAGGCATTCCGGCAAATCGGCTGATTTGGGCGGATTCACGGTACGGCTGGCCAGCAATTCACCCTCCTTGCTGGAAGCGAAGGAAAGGACGGCCAGACCGGTGCCCCGCAAGCTGGGGTCAATTCCCAGAATGATTCCCTTGAATGCCGTACGCCCCAGGCGTGAGGGAGTCGTTTTAGGGGATGCCTTGCTTGAGGCACCGTTCTTTATGTAATCGGCCCATTGGGCCCTGGCTGATTTCTTGGGCATGATCCGCTCAGCTGATTAGAAAAAGGTCAACTTGACCCCGGCAAGGACAATAAAGAACCACACCGCAAACGTGAACAGTTTCTGGGGGATAAAGTGTACCACCTTGGGGGCGATGGCGGCGCCAACCATGGCAAACGGGGCTAGTGCCAGGCTGATCTGCAACGATTCGAGGTTGATGATGCCCAGATGGGCCTGCAGGGGCACCTTGACAACGTTGACGATGAAAAAACACCAGGCGCTGGTACCGATGAAGACCAGCTTCGGCAGACCGACACTGATGAAGTAGAGTTGCCCCACCGGTCCTGCCGCATTGGCTACCATGGTGGCAAATCCGCCCAGCAGGCCCAGCGAGGAACGGAACCCAAAGGTATGGGGAATCCGTTCCGCAAAGTCTGCCTTGCCGGCCTGACGCGCCAGGGTCCGCCAGATTTGCACCACCGTCATGGCCAGGACAATGCCGCCGATGAGCCGACGCACGGTGAGGTCACTCATCCGGCCAAAAAGGAAGTACCCGACCAGAATCCCGATGAGCATCCATGGGAGCAAGCGTCCCAGTTGGGTCCAGTCGGCATGCCGGCGGTAGACAGTGATAGCGACAATGTCCGCACTGATGAGGACCGGCAGAAGGAGGCCGACCGAGGCCTTGGCCTCGAATACCATGGCGAAGAGGATGACCGTCAGGTTGCCGACACCGACAATGCCTCCCTTGCCAAGGCCGACCAGCAAGGCCCCGGCCATGACGATCATCCAGTCAAGCGGGTTCATCCCGCACCCTCCACGCGGTCTGGCTCAAGGCTCCCCTGCTCCATCTTCCAATGCGTCCATGTATGGAAGCTGTCCTCGCGGGGAAAGGCAGTTCCGGTGGCGACAATCTGGCAATCGTTCCCCAGCATGCTCCAGAATCCCTGCCGGCGACTGGCATCAAGTTCACCGACGATATCATCGGCAAGAATAACAGGAGGGGTTCCCCCTCTCTCCCGGTGCCAGTGGACCAACCCCATGCGCAGGGACAAGACCAGTCCCCGCTGCTGCCCCTCGCTGGCAAACTCCCGGGCCGGGTGCTCCTGGAGGCGGATCTCAAGGTCGTCCCGGTGAGGGCCACGATTGGTTGAGGCGGTATCCTCATCGCGACGGGACGCGGCAAGGAAAGCTGCCTCATAGCCGGATTCATCCGCAGCATCGATCGATGGCTGGTACGAAAGTCCCGGTTCTTCTTCGACCTGACTGATGCCGCCGTAGGCAGCTGTAAAATGTGGCAGGAAGAGCCGCAGGAGGACCCGACGCATTTCAGTCAGGCGCCAACCCTCCTGAATCAGTAATTCCTCGAAAGAACGGCGCTGATTCAACGGCGCCCGCTGTTTCAGGAGGGCATTCCTGGATTTCAAGGCTTGGAAGTAGCGCGTCAGCACCTCGTAATAGGCAGGGTCCATGAGGACGAACATCATGTCCATGAAGCGCCGTCGCAGGGAGGGGGCGCCGCGGAGAATCTGGATGTCCTGCGAGCTGAAAGTGATGGTAGGGAAGTAGCCGAGGATGTCCCCCAGCTTGCGGACCGGATTGCCGTCCAGGAGAACCTTCTTGAAGCCGGGCCGCAGGCGCAGTTCGAGGACCGTTTCCCCGAGGGTCTCATGGACGATTTCATAGACAAGCACAGCCTCCCGTGGTTGGGCCTCCCAACGAATGAGAGCGGGAATTTCATTGGTCCGGAAGGAACGGAGACTGGTCACCAGGCCGAGGGCCTCCAGCAAATTGGTCTTCCCCTGCCCGTTGCCTCCACAGACGAAATGGGCCTTTCCCGGAAAGCTTGCTTCCAGCAAGTCGAAGTTGCGAAAGGCGTTCGCCCTGATGCCTTGAAAACGCATGGTTTCTTTAAATCCGGATAACCCGGCCCGGGACATCCAATTTTCCCGGTTCCTCCAGTTCCCGGTGCACTTCCTTGAGCGCTACCAGAAGTGCCCCCCAGTCTTCCGGCCGGGTTTCCCAGCCACCACTGATGCGGACGGTCCGGCGGGCCACCTCCTCCGGAACGTTCATCGAGGTCAGCACGGGTGAGGGACCCGCCTTTCCCGTGGAACAGGCGGACCCGGCGGAAACCTGGAAGCCCCGTCGGTCCAGACGGGCGATCCAGCGGTTGGAGGGAAATCCCGGCAGGGCCACTGAGCAGGTGTTCCAGACGCGTCTGGCACCTGCTCCATGCAGGATTACTGCATCCTCCCAGCAGGTCAGGAGATCCCGTTCAAAGTTGTCGCGCGCAGCCTCTAAATCCGCTGAGGGCGGATGGGAGTTCCGATGCCGTAATGCGGCCACCATGGAAACCACCCCGGCGATATTTTCCGTCCCGGATCGGGAGGCATGCTCCTGGGATCCACCCGTCTGCACCTTCACTCCACGCCACTCCGGTCCAAGTATGAGACAGCCAACCCCCTTGGGTCCGCCAAACTTGTGACCGCTGATGGCAATACCGGCACACTGCAGCCACGGTTGTCCGGCTAACGACAGTTTCCCCATCCACTGGACGGCATCACAGAAATACGGCACCCCGTTGGCCTGGCAAAGTCCGGCCACTGCCTGCCAAGGCTGGATTACCCCCGTCTCGTTGTTGACCGCCATGACACAAACCAGCGAGGGGCGGTGGTTCTGCAGCCGGCTCTCCAGCCAATCCAAATCCAGTTCCCCGGAAGCAAGGACCGGGATGCGCCGGACACGGCCTTCCCCCCAGTACTCAAGCGCAGTGGCCTGCACCGCCGGATGGTCAACCGCGGAAACCCATATTTCCCCATCGGGATCATGGCGTCGGGCTGCCTCGCGGATGAATCCGTTGCAAGCCTCGGTCGCCCCGGAAGTGAAAATGACCTGTTCCGGGTCAACCCCGAATTGTCCAGCCAACCAATCCCTTGCCTCATCCAGTTCGAGACGGGCCTGGACCCCCACCCGGTAGGCCACGGAAGGATTGGCCCATGCGGATTCAGAAGCCTTTAGCCAGGCATCACGAGCCTCATCCAGCAATGGCGCGGTAGCATTCCAATCGAAGTAGGTCATCAGGGAATACGCAGGACCTGTCCGGGCTTGAGCGCGTTGGGACTGGGTAGCAAATCACGGTTGGCCTCGAAAATTTCCGTCCAGCGGCTGGACTCCCCATAGACCTTGGCACTGATGCGGCTCAAGGTGTCACCGGCCTGGACCGTGTAAGACTGCTGCCCTGAACTGGCTTCACGGGCCTGTGCGGTCGGCTGATTGATGATGATCGGGGCGACTTCAGCCGTTGATCCGGTCTGCGGACGGGTCGAGGTGATCGTGCTTTGCTGTCGCAGCAGTTCACTTTCCTGCTCGTTGATTTGCCTCTGTAGTTGGAGGACGCTTTGCTTGAGGGATTCATTCTCCTCCTGGAGATTCTTGACTGTCTCCATGAGATTGACCCGGTCAACCGCATCCCCGAAAGGCTCCCCGGGAAGCGTTTTGGCATAGTCCTTTTGTGCAGTGAGGATAAGGTCACGGACAAATTCGGCGTATTCCCCTTCAGGATTCAGGGCCAGGTAAGTACGGAAGTGGAAAATGGCCGCCAGGGGATCCTTGAGATGGTTGAGATAGAGCAATCCGGCTTCCAGATGGGACTCTGTGGCATCACTGCGGGAGCCGATGACAGCCAGGAAAGCCTGCAGGGCCTCATCCTTGCGGCCTTCCCGAAGGAGACTCTTGCCGCGCCGGTAGGCCCGCTCGTCCGTCTCCTCGATAACCGAACCTGAAGGACTGCAGGCGGTCAGGGATCCCAAGAGGATGCCGGCCAATAATGCTGTTGATACTATAACCCTGAGGCTTTTAACTTTTCTCCCGAACTCCATCTGCTATCAAAGAGTTGGGTTTTATCGTTTTTCTGCAAACAAACCCAACCATAATTTTCATCGAATGACACTTTCCCGCGAAGAAATCATCGCCAGCGCCCGTAAATGCCTCGAAATCGAGCGGGCAGCATTGGAATCCACCTCAATCCATCTGGATGACGCCTTCATCGAGGCCATCAGCTTGATCGAAACCGCTATTCTCGGCGGCCGCAAACTCGTCTTTACCGGGGTGGGCAAAAACGTCCCCATCTGTCTCAAGCTGGCTGGTACCTTCAATTCAACCGGAGTCCCGGCTGCATTCCTCGATCCCAACCAGGCCCTGCACGGGGACCTCGGACTTTGCCAGGAAGGCGACCTCTGCCTCCTTTTCAGCAACAGTGGGGAAACCGAGGACCTCCTGCGGCTGATGCCGGGATTGAAGCGCCTTGGCGTCATAACCATGGCCATCACTGCCGTCCCGGATTGTTCCCTGGCACGCTTTAGCGACCACCTCCTGCTCTACCATTACGAACAGGAGGCCTGCCCCCTTAACCTGGCCCCGACCGCCAGCACCACGGCTGCCCTGGCCATCGGCGACGCCCTGGCCATGGTCTACCTGGAAATGCGCGGCTTCTCCAAGGAGGATTTCGCCCGCTATCATCCGGCAGGTTCCCTCGGAAAAGTCCTGCTCCTCAAGGTCGATGAAATCATGCGTACCGGCGACCGCTTTGCCAAGGCACCCGATACCGTCAATGTCCAGGAGGCACTCCTGACCATCACCTCCGCTCGATGCGGGACCATCGCCCTCTATGATGAAACCTCCGGCAGCCTGACCGGCGTCTTCAGTGACGGGGATTTCCGTCGAGCTTCCCTGCGCACACCGGACATCCTGACCAAGCCGGTTTCCGAATTCATGACGCCGCAGCCGAAGACAATCCCTTCCGGTTCGCTGGCCATCGAGGCGCTCAAGATATTCGAGAAGCATTCCTTCAACGACCTGCTGGTGGTTGATGCCGAGAACCATCCCATCGGGGTCGTGGACGGCCAGGATATGCCCAAGTTGCGCATCGTCTGATGGTCCAGTTATCCGGGAAATGCGTTTTCAAACTTGCCGGGCCCGCTGAATCCGCTTCCCATTAAGGCGTGATGCCGGAAGCAAGCACCCCCGGCGGTTCCGGGAATCCAGTCATATTAGCCTGCAGGGACATCTGCCTCGGCTATCCAACCCAGAAGGGATGGAAAGCGGTTGTGCATGATGTCAGCTTTGAGGTCATTGCCGGCCAGACCGTAGCTCTGGTTGGGGAAAGCGGTTCCGGAAAAAGCACCATCGCCAAGGCGCTGGTAAAGCTCATCCCCGTGAAAAGCGGTTCCATTCAGCTCGAAGGCAAAGAAGTTGCCAACCTCGAGCCGGCTGCGTTCAGGCCCTACCGAAAGATGGTCCAACTGGTCTTCCAGGATCCCTGGCAGGCCCTCAATCCAAGGCTGAATGCAGGCCAACTCCTTGCCGAGCCCCTTTTGTTGCATTTTCCCGGACTCGCCAAGAAGGACATCCGGGTGAAAACAGACCGGCTCTTGGAAGATGTGCAGTTGCCATTGTCAATTAAGAGCCGTTATCCCTCCGAATTGAGTGGAGGTCAGCGGCAACGGCTTCTGCTGGCCCGCGCCTTGGCGGTGGAGCCGGACTTCCTGATCTGTGACGAACCCGTCAGTGCCCTTGATGTATCGATCCAGGCGCAATTGTTGCAACTGCTGCAGGACCTGAAGGAAAGCCGAGGACTAACCCTTCTTTTCATTTCACACGACCTCGCGGTTGTGCAGCAGGTGGCCGACCGGGTCATGGTTCTCCAGCAGGGACGCGCGGTGGAATGGGAGTCCGTGGAAGACCTTTTTGCCAATCCGGCCCATCCCTACACGAGGATGCTCATCGAAGCCTGCCCCAAATGGTGATATGGATCAGCTGGAAACCCAATTGAAGCTGCCGGACCTCTGGCAGCAACAAGCCATCCGGGCCCTGCGCAACAAGGCGGATGTGGTCGTGGCCGCGCCGACCGGCGCCGGGAAGACCTATGTTTTTGAGTTGTTCATCGAGGGTGGGTTTGACGGCAAGGCCGTCTATACAGTGCCGACCCGGGCTCTGGCCAATGACAAGCGCTTGGAATGGATGCGCCGCGGATGGGATGTGGGTATCGCCACCGGGGACCGCTCGGAGAACCCAGGTGCCAAGGTCATAGTTGCCACTTTGGAAACCCAGAAAGGAAAGCTTCTGCGGGGCGAGGGACCCGACTTGCTGGTCATTGATGAATACCAGATGCTTGGGGATGAACAGCGCGGCCTGAATTATGAACTGGCCACTGCCTGCGCACCCGCCGGGACGCAGTTGCTCCTCCTGAGTGGGTCGGTCGG
>JBFOLZ010000128.1:0-28049 GCA_040830445.1 Puniceicoccaceae bacterium | reverse complement strand
GAGTGAGGGTAGGGGCCTGGGTGGGGAAGGTCCGTTCCCCTCCCTCATGGGCGGGGTCCGGGCCCAGGCGGGGCCAGAACCCGAAAACAAAAAGGGCAACCAGCAGGAGGAGGGCCGGGGCCTTTCCCGAAGCCTTGATGTCCCCGCCTTGAAATTCCCCCTTGCTTTCACCAAAGAAAACGGAGGCGACAGCACGCAGTCCGTAAATCGCGGATATAATGATCCCGCACAGGGCGACATAAAGCACCCAGGGTGAGTCCGAATTGAAAAGGGAAACGAAAATCCCCAGCTCGCCCCAGAAATTGGCGAAGCCCGGTAAACCAATGCTGGCCAGCATGGCGGCCGTGAAGAGGCCCATAAGGACAGGTGCCTTTTGCCCCATCCCGCCAAGATCCTTCATATCGGCAGTGCCGCCACGCTTCTCCACGACATCCGCGAGGAGGAAAAGCAGGGCCACCGAAAGGCCATGGGCAAAAAGCATCATGATGGCGGCCCCAATACCGACCGTGGAAAATGCATACAACCCGAGGAAGGCATACCCCATGTGCATCACAGAGGCATTCCCAAGCATCACCTTGAGGTCTCGCTGGGCCATGGTGACAAAGCCGATGAGGATTAAATTGCCGAGGGCCAGCCACAGGAGCAACGGAGCCCAGTCAGCTGCACCTTGCGGAAGGAGCGGGTAAGCCAACTGAATCAAACCGTAGAGTCCAAACTTCTTGAGCACCCCGGCATGCAGCATGGCTGCCGGTGCCGGTGCGGTGGAATAGGCCCGCGGGGCCCATGTGTGGAAGGGGAAGAGGGAGACCAGCACACCGAAACCAATCAGCAGCAGGCCGAAGATGGTTCCCTGTACAGGAGCCTCGACCAGACCCAGCCGCAAGGCCGCCATGTTGAAGTGTTCCGCCCCGCTGAATACATAAAGAGCGATCAACCCGGCGAGGGTGATCATCGCACCAAAGGTGAGATATATGGTTACTTCCAGGGCTACGGCCTTGCGTCCAGACCGGCCCCAGAGGGCAATCAGGATGAAGGTCGGGATAAGGGCGAACTCGTGGAAGAAGTAGAAGAAAAGCACATCGACCGATGAAAAGACGCCCATCAGCCCACCCTGCATGACAAGCAGCAGAATCAGGTACAGCCGCAAGCGCTCAACCCCGCTCTGGATGGCATAAAGGCCTGCCGCCATCCCGACGATGCCGGACAGGACATAGAAGGGAAGCGCAATGCCGTTCAGGCCAAGGTGCAGTCGGATACCAAAGCGTTCCAAACCAAGGTCACGCACGACCTGGAAGGCGTATGCCCCATCATAGTTGCCGGCAGCATAGATCGCAGCCAACCAGATGCTGATCAGTCCCGGAATGGTGAACCCGGCCAGACCGCAGAATTTGACCGCAGGATCCGGCAGTTTACCAGATACCGTCAGGGCGATGGCCATCGTCAACGGGATGGCGATGGCAAAGATGACAAGGTAGGCGTTTAAAACCGGTGAAGCGGCGCCTGCACTTTGCAGGAACTCACCGATGCCTCCCAGAAGAGCAATGGGCATTTGCGTCGTCATTTCAAAATCCCCTCCAGAAATCCGCCGGCGTAGGCACCGAACAGGACAAGGCCGACAAAGAACCACCAGACATAGGTGGAAACACTACCCGTGTGCAGGCGGCGGGCCATAATCCCGAGGAGGCCTGCGGCCCCGGCTGTTCCCCTCACCAGAACCCCGGAGATGACCAGGGTATCAAGGAAGCCGATGATGTCAGCCAGTCGGTCCTGCACCTTCTTGACATAGAGCAGGTAGATCTCGTCGAAATAAAACCGTGACTTGGAAATCGCGTAGACCGGCGGGAGGGTTGTCTCCAGCTTGTCCGTCTTGGCACCGGCACCATAGATTACCCGGGCAAGGACGAGTCCGACAATTGAGGCCACCGCGGAAATGATGATCATCAACTGGTGATCAGCGCCATGGGGATGCGGGACCCAATCATGGATGAGGACCTGCAGGGACGGCGGATACATGACCAGGTAGCCCCCGCCGATTGAGAAGACTGCCAATACCACCAAGGGCAGGACAATCGTCCAGGGCGATTCGTGAGCCTTCCCGGCGGCCTTGCTCTTTGGCTTTCCAAGGAAGGCGATGAAAAAGAGCCGGCCCATGTAGAGGGCGGTCAGAAGTGCGGTTCCCGTCAGCAGGTAGAAAGCCGGCGCGCTGGTGGACTTGGCCACGTAGAGGATGGCATCCTTACTGAAGAAGCCGGCGGCAATGAACGGCACCCCGGCAATGGCAATGACGCCCGCGGCAAAGGTGAGCGTGGTCAATGGCATTGTCTTGTAGAGGCCGCCCATCTTGAAGATGTCCTGCTCATGGTGGCAGGCATGGATGACCGAGCCGGACCCAAGAAAGAGCAGTGCCTTGAAGAAGGCGTGCGTCGTCAGGTGGAACATGGAGGCACCGATACCGTAGTAGAGGGCAGTCTGGCTATCTCCCGCATGATGGAGCCCGTAGAGGGTCCCGAGGCCAAAGCCGGCCACCATGTAACCCAGTTGCGACAAGGTCGAATAGGCGAGGATCTTCTTGATGTCCCTCTGTGCGAAGGCCCACAGCGCCGCACTAACTGCGGTCACAACCCCGACCCAGGCCACGATGAGGAGGGCTTCCTCGGTAAAGAGGAAAAAGCTCCGGCCAAGGAAGTATACCCCGGCCGCGACCATGGTGGCAGCGTGGATAAGGGCGGAAATCGGGGTCGGGCCGGCCATCGCGTCCGGCAGCCAGACATGGAGCGGCATCTGGGCGGACTTGCCGAGGACCCCGCAAAAGAGGAGCAGGCCCATCAGCGTGGTAACCGCTTCCGGTCGGATTCCGGCAACCTGTTCCAACTCCGTCAGCGAGACGGTCCCGAAGGTCCAGTAGGCCATGATAATCCCGATGAGGAAACCAAAGTCCCCCACCCGGTTGACAATAAAGGCTTTCTTGGCGGCCTGGGCGGCCTCATCGGTGTGCAGGTAATGTCCAATCAGCATGTAGGAACTGAAGCCGACCAGTTCCCAGAAGATGAACATCATGAAAAGATTGTCTGCGAGGACGATCCCCAGCATGGAGAACATGAAGATTGAAAGGCCTCCGAAGAAACGCCCCCGCGCCCCGTCGTCGTTCATGTAACCGACACTGAAGAGGTGAATCCAGAACCCTACAAAGGCCACGATGAACAACATCAGCGCGCTGAGATCGTTGAGCAGGAAGCCAACGGACAACTTGAAACTGCCAAGGGTAAGCCATTCCGTGCCCACCTCGTAGGAGGAGCCATCCCAGAGGCCGAAGAAGAGCCAGCCGCTACAGAGCAGGATGACACCAGCGGCACCGAGCGAGAGTGTCATCGCCAGGGCGGCCCGCTGGCGGGCAAACATCCAGATCAGTCCGGCGGACACGAGCGGCGCCAGGAGGATTATGCTTAATACGGTTCCCAGTTCCATCAGTGCTTCAACTCCGTGATTTCATCCAGCTCCACCGTTTGATGGCGGCGCCAGAGGGCAACGATGATTGCCAGGCCAACCGCCACCTCACAGGCGGCTATGGCGATTATGAAAAGGACGAACAGGTTGCCTTCCATCAGTGGAGCGCCCGGTGTCGTGTTGTAACGCGAAAAGGCGATCAGGGCCAGGATGGCCGCACTCAGCATCAGTTCCAGGCACATGAAAACAACCAGCGTGTTCTTGCGCAGCAGGACCCCGAAAAAGCCAATCGCGAAAAGGAGGACGGAAACAAAGAGGTAATGCTCAAGGCCAATGGTCATTGTTCACCTCCTGTCTCATCGGATTCAAACCTCCGGCTCAGGACAATGACCCCCACCATGGCGATCAGGAGCATAAAGCCCGTCATCTGGAATGGCAGGAGATAGGTCGTGAAGAGCGAGACCCCGAAGGTGCGGGAGAGGTAACCGGGTGCCTCGGCAGTGATTTCCGCAAACGGCCCAGCTCCCCCACCGAAGACCAGGTAGTACCCGGCGAAGACCATCAAGGCGAAGGCGGCCAGGCTGGCCAGAAAGCGGAGCAGGCGCGGGTGCGGGCTGCTTCCCGCATCAATCAGCATGATGATGAAAAGGAAGAGGACGACAATCGCTCCGGCGTAGACCAGAATCTGGAGAATCGCCAGGAAGTAGGTCTCAAGAAGCACAAAGAGGGCAGCCAGGCCCACGAAAGAGACCATCATGTTCATCGCGGCATTCACGGGCTTGCGGCTGGTTGCCACAAAAAAGGCCGGAACAATGGTCAGGGCGGCAAAAAAGTGAAAGAGGATTTCTCTCATGGTCGCTGGACGGTCATTAGAACACCGCGGTTGTTGTTTGGAAGGTAAAAGTCATGGCTGGAATTTCTATTAATGGTGGGGATTGCCGGCCAGTTCGGCCTCCCGTTTCTTGTCCCATTTATAATGGTTGTCAGGCAGCGTACCGCCGATTTCATAAAGCTTCTTCTTCTTGAAGATCAGTTCCTCCCGGCTCATGCCGTTGAGGGAAAAGATATCCTGCAGGAAAATGGCCTCTTCCGGGCAGACTTCCTGGCAATAACCGCAGTAGATGCAGCGGAGCATGTTGATCTCGAACTCCTCGGGCGCCTTCTCCACGTGGGCGTTGTCCGCTTCCTCCTCGATGGCTCCGGGGGTGATCCGGATCGCCTTGGGCGGACAGACAAACTCACAGAGCTGGCAGGAGACACACTTTTCGCGTCCATTGGGATCCTTGACCAGCGTGGGGACGCCACGGTAGCCGGTCGGGATGTCCGGGCGCTCGTCCGGATACTCGAGGGTGACCGCCGGCTTGAGCATGTTCTTCATGGTGATGCCCAGCCCGTTGACGATTTGCGGAATGTAGGTCCGCTCGGCCAGGCTCAATGGTTTTCGCTCGATAACTTTAATGGCCATGATGCGTTCAGAATTGTTCGATTAGGGCGATGACGACCGCGTAGAAGACGAGATTGGCAATGGCCAGGGGCAGCAGCTTGCGCCACCCGAGATCCATGACCTGGTCGTAACGGAAGCGCGGAAGGGTCCAGCGGATCCACATGAAGAAGAAGACCAGCAGGAAGACCTTGAAAGCAAAGACAAGGACCGAGAGGGCGCCACCCACATAGCCGGCCGGATAGGTGACATAAGGAATGCTCCAACCGCCGAGGAAGAGGAGGACAAAGACCCCGGATCCGATGATGATGTGGGCATATTCCCCGACGAAGAAAAGCCCGAACTTGAAAGCGCCGTACTCGGTGTTGTAGCCGGCGACAAGGTCCGTCTCCGACTCCGGCATGTCAAAGGGCAACCGGTTGGTCTCGGCAAAGAGCGCGACCAGGAAAATCAACGCGGAGAGGGGTTGATAGAAGACGGTCCACGATGGAATGAATCCAAAGAGCAGGTCTTCCTGACCAAGGACGATGTCATAAAGGTTGAGCGTTCCCCCGAACCACATGAAGACCGGCAGCAAGGAAAGCCCCAACGCCAACTCATAGGAAATCATCTGGGCGGAGGCACGGATGCCACCGAGGAAGGGATACTTGGAATTGGCCGACCAGCCACCGAGGATGATCCCGTACACGCCAAGTGAGGAAACTGCGAAGATGAAGAGGATGCCAATATCGAGATTCGCCAGGACCATTGGGTTCTGGACGCCATCCTCACCGGTGTAGACACCGAATGGCATCACCGTCATGGTGGTCATGGCGGGGATGAAGGCGACCAGCGGAGCCAGCACGTAATAGAAGGCATTCACATGCTTCGGGAAGGGGTCCTCCTTGAAGAGGAATTTCAACCCATCAGCCATTGGCTGGAAAATACCAATCCGGGTCAGGAAAGGCCCAATTACCGGCAAACTGCCAAAAATGGGGATCTGGGTCCGGTTGGGTCCGGGACGCCCCTGGATGGCGGCCGCCACCTTTCGCTCCATCAGGACGGCGTAGGCCGCACCACCCATGACAACGGATATCATGAGGACCGCCTTGGTCACCAGCCAGATTAAGTGTGTCAGATCCATTGTTTTCAGGCCTCCGCTAGAGCAGTTTTGGGTTCAAAGTGCAGTCCCTTGCCTTCGACAAAGGGGAACTGGGCAAAGCGTCCATCACTGACCACCGAGCCGGTGGCGGGGATACTGGAAAAAGTCATTCCCCTGAACTCGGGTACGTCCTTGTTCATCGATTCCCAGACTGCCGCCGGGGCAGGCTCCATAATCGCGTTGGGATTGAGCGCTTCAAGCAACTTGGTAAAGGTGCTGCACCCGAAAAGGACATCCGCCGGGCCGGGAACCGCTTGGGCAAATTTCTGTACCCGGAACTGCTGGTTCACGAAAGTACCCGACTTTTCAAAGGTTGTCAGGATGGGAAGTTCCACTTCGGAATACTGGCCGCACTCGGCATGATGAGTGCCCATGTAGATTATCTTCACCTTCTTCAGAACATCGACCGGGATGCCGGCTGAACAAAGGTCCTCGCCGGCAGCCAGAATGGTCTTGATGGAGCCTTCCTTGATGAGGCTCACCAGCTCGCCCAACTGCTCCTCCGGCAGGGTCTTGATGAGCCCCGTCAGGAGGGCGCCACGGACGTTGGGATTGCGGTCTGCCGAAAGCAGGCGGCCATCCCCCTCGCCGTAACGGCCAACGAGATAAGTTGGTACCGGTCCATCCATCTCATTGCGGATAAGGGTGAGTAAATACTGTTCCTCCACACTCAGGCGGCCGCTGGCGACAATGGCCACTCCGCCCTTTTCCAGAAGCCGGCCGGCGGCAACAGAAATGGCTTCCGCGGCTTTCACCGGACGCCCTTCAATGGCGTACTGGTTGAGTCGGTCATCCGAATCGACGGCCTTGTAGAGGGCGCGCCCGCTATCAGGCATCCAGGTGTCGTTGACGGCATCGTTACGGCGCGGCGTGATGCGATAAACGGTTCCTTCGCGACTGCCGACAACCGTGTTACAGCCGGTGCTGGACTCGGTGTCGATGGAAGGCGTCTCCTTGAGGAACCAGACCCGCATCCGGAAACGGAAGTCGGTCGAGGTCAGGGCCCCAACCGGGCAGATGTCGACGGTGTTGAGCGAGTAATTGTTGTCCAACTGGGTTCCCGGAAACGTGGTCAGGGTGGAATACGAGCCACGGTCGATGAATCCCAATACGGGATCCTCGACGATTTCCTCGCAGAAACGAATGCAGCGGGAGCAGAGGATACAGCGCTCATCGTCGAGCATGACTCTCGGCCCGAGGCGGGTCCGCTTGGGCTTGACGTTCTTCTGTTCGATGAAGCGGCTGTAGCCGCGACCGTAATCGGTGGCAAACTCCTGCAGGCGGCACTCACCGGCCTGATCGCAAATGGGGCAGTCGAGCGGATGATTGACGAGAAGGAACTCCATCACGCCTTCGCGGCAGGACTTGACCGAATCCGACTCCGTACGGACATGCATGCCCGGTGAGACATTGGTGGCGCAGCCGATGACCGGCTTTGGCACCCACATGATTTTCGGACTGCCATCCTCGTTGAGGAGCGGTTCACCAGTGGCGCGGTCGCGTCCCGGTGTCCCCATCTCGACAAGGCACATCCGGCAGTTACCGGAGACCGACAATTTCGGGTGGTAACAATAGTGCGGGATTTCCTTGCCGACACTTTCGAGCGCGTCGACCAGGTTTACGCCGGCCGGCACTTCAGCTTCCGTGCCGTCGATGTAGATGGTGACTGTTTCGTTCTGTTTCGTTTCGCTCATTTCCTGAGATCTGTCATCGGCTCAAGTTAAACCAGCCGGAAAGGCCGGGATTTCGCCTTCTCGGGATCCTCCTTCGCCTTCTCGACAAATTTGTCGTGGAATTTCTCCACAAAGCTCTGGGTCGGCCAGGAACAGGCTTCCCCGTGGGCGCAAATGGTCCGGCCGGCGATTTGATCGCCAATGGAGGCCAGAAGGTCCGCATCCTCTTCCCGGGCACCGCCGTTGGCCATGCGGGTGGTGATTTTCTTCATCCACAGGGAACCTTCCCGGCAAGGCGTGCATTGGCCGCAACTCTCGTGGGCGTAGAAGGCGTTGATGTTGGCCAGCACCTCGACAATGTCCACGCTGTCATCGACGACGATAACCGCCCCCGAGCCGGACATGGAACCGGCCGCCATGGGACCGTCGAAGTCCAGGGGAACATCCTCGATCCCCCAGTTAAAGGCCTCGCCGCTCTTCAGCTTGCCGGTAAATCGCTCCCCGGCTCGCCAGACCTTGGCGGAAGAGCCACCCGGAATGACGGCCTGCAGCGTCCGCCCGTCCCGGAGCCCTCCACCGATTTCAAAAATCAGATCCCCATAGGTGAACTTGCCATTCTCCAGCTCATAGTAACCGGGATTGCGGACCTGTCCGCTGAGGCACCAGATGCGGGTCCCTGTGTTGCCCGGTTTGCCAATCTGGGCATAGTTCTTGCCCCCCATGTCGACAATGTGCTTCACGTTGCAGAGGGTCTCGACGTTATTGACGATCGTCGGGCACATGTAGAGGCCGAGGGCGGCCGGAAAATACGGCGGCTTGATCCGCGGATAGGCCCGCTTGCCTTCGAGGGACTCTATCAGCCCGGTTTCCTCCCCGCAGATGTAGGCGGCGGCTCCACGGTGGACGATGATATCGCAGGAGTAACCGGAACCAAGGATGTTGTCACCGACAAGGTTCTGGGCCCTGGCTTCCTCAATGGCAGCCTCAAGGATTTGTGCTCCAAGAGGCATTTCCTCGCGGATGTAGATGAAGGCCAGGGCGCAATTGGTGGCGAATGCGGTCAGCATCATGCCTTCAATCAACTGGTGTGGATCCTTGTGGATGATCTGCCGGTCCTTGAAGGTTCCCGGCTCTGATTCGTCCGCATTGCAGATGAGGTAGATCGGCTTGCCGCTCTTGCGGTCGAGGAATTTCCATTTCATGCCGGCAGGGAAACCGGCCCCGCCCCGGCCTCGGACTTCCGAATCCATAACCTCCTGGCACAAGTCCTCCGGTTTGCGGTTGGCCACCGCCTCCTTCAGGACGTCGTAGCCGCCATGGCGGATGTAGCAGTCAATGGAGATGTCATACTCCGGGTCGTCGGCATGCTTGAGGATGATGCGGCGCTCGCTGGGATGAATCTCGGTACTCTTGGGAACGGAAAACATATGCCTGCACTCCTTAGGATTCAGTGCCGGTTACTTCACCAGCCGGCGTCTCCTTCTTGATCTGTTCGCAGATGGCCTCCACCTGCTCCTCGTTGAGGTTCTCGTACAAAACGTCGTCCACCATGGCCACGGGAGCCGTCCCGCAGCTGGCCAGGCACTCGGCGAATTCCACCGTCACCCGACCGTCCGGGGAGATGGCGTCCAGCTCGGTATCGAAGGCCTTTTTGAAGGAGTCGCAAATCTTATAGCCTCCGTTGAGGGCACAGGACAGGGTCCGGCAAACCCGGATGTGGCGCTTGCCAATCGGCTTTTCCCGGTAGAACGGGTAAAAGGTCACCACCTCGCGGACCTGGATGGGGGTCAATTCCAGCTTGGCGGCCACCCATTCCTGTGCCTCGAGGGAAAGAAAACCAGCCTCCTTCTGGATGGCATGGAGGATCATCATGATCGCGCTCCGCTTCTGCGGGTAGCGGGGGATGACAGCCTCGATGTACTTGAGTGTTTCAGCTGAGGGTTCGAATGCCATTGGAATCAATTCAAAATCAGTTAGCGGTCACATTCCCCAAGGACGAAATCCAGGCTTCCGAGAAGCACCGGAATGTCAGGCACGATATGGCCGGGAACCATCTTTGGGAGGATGGACAGGTTACAAAAGCTGGGGGAGCGGATCTTCATCCGGTAAGGAACCCCTCCGCCCTTTGACACGATGAAGAATCCCAGCGTGCCCTTCGGGTTTTCCGCCTCGAAGTAAACCTCACCGGGCGGCATTTGGGGTCCCTCAGTGACGATCATGAAGTTCTGGATGAGCTCTTCCATGCTGCTGAGGACTTTGTCCTTGGGCGGGGCAAAAATCTTCTTCGCGTCCTCGGCATACCAAGGCCCCTCGGGCATTTTCTCGACCGCCTGGCGGATCAGGCGGACACTCTGGCGCATTTCCTCGAGGCGGACCATCCAGCGATCATAACAGTCCCCGTTGGTTCCGATGGGGACATCAAAGTCGTAATTTTCGTAGCCGAGGTAGGGTGCATCCTTGCGCAGGTCCATGGCCACTCCGGATGCACGCAGGTTCGGCCCACTCAAGCCGTAGGCAATCGCTTCTTCCTTGCTGACCACCCCGACATCCACCGTCCGGTCCCAGAAGATGCGGTTGCGGCTGAGGAGCTTGTCGATTTCCTCGATAACCGGCTCCAGTTCGTTCATCACCTTGAGGACATTGCCCAACCAGCCGTCCGGAATATCCCGGGCAACACCACCAATACGGGCATAGCTGGTCGTGAACCGGGCCCCGGTCAGTTGTTCGATGAGCGTGTAGAGCTTCTCCCGTTCCGTGAAGGTGTACATGAACACCGTCAGGGCGCCGCAGTCCATGCCGTAGACCCCGCAGCCGAGGAGGTGGCTCTGCAGGCGGGCTAATTCACAGCAGATGAGCCGGATCGCCTGGCACCGCTCGGGGGTTTCCAGCCCGGCAAGCTTTTCGACTGCCAGGGCAAAGGTGATGTTGTTATGAATGGGTCCGATGTAATCCAGCCGGTCCGTGTAGGGAACAAACTGGTTGTAAGTCATGTTTTCGGCGATCTTCTCATCCCCGCGGTGGAGGTAACCGATTACCGGGTCACAACCGGTCACGGTTTCACCATCCAACTCGACCCTCAGCCGCAGCACGCCGTGGGTGGCCGGGTGGGAGGGCCCAATGTTGATCATCATCTGATCGCCATGAAACTCCTGCTCGGCAGCCGCGGAACGGGCTCCGATGTCTCCAATGCTCACTTCCTTGATGGCCATTGCTAAATTCTGCTAGTGTTTGCCCCGCAGTTCGCGGGGAGGTCCCGGTTCCTCACCGGGGGTATCCCGGCGCTCATTGTGCTCGTTCCATGATTCGTCGTCGGCGCGCGGTTCCCGGTCGACCATTGACCCGGTGTGGGAGGCGTGGAAGGGACCACCCATCATCGGCGCCGGTTCAACTGTCTTACCGGTGGCCTCCACCAGGTCCTCATCGGGGAACTCCACTTCCTTTCCGGCAAGTGGGAATTCCTTGCGCAGCGGGTGGTAGGGGTAACTGTCCCACATGAGGATCCGTCGCAAGTCGGGATGCCCCTCGAACTGGATGCCGAACATGTCAAAGGCTTCCCGCTCGTGCCAGTCCGCCGTGGCCCAAAGGTCGACGACGCTCGGGCAAACCGGATCCGCTTCCCCAGAGCAGGGCGTTACCACCCGCAGGTACTCGTGCCGCTCGGTGCTGTAGACGTGGTAAACGACCTCAAAGCGGGGTCTGGTGTCAAAATGGTCGATTGCGGTCAGGTCGGAGAGAAAATCAAAGTCCTGCTCATCCTTAAGGTAACGGAGGAGTTCGACAACATTCTCCTGTGGGCAATTGTAGGCCGGCCAGTCGGCACTTTCCCGTTCGGTAATGTAGGGATGCGCCTCCTCGATGGTTTGTGTGCGCGTATTCATGGACCGCCTTATTTCTTTTGAAAGGTCAGATCGCGGACCGGCCGATTGCGGAAAAGATCGCGCGTCGAGGACTCGTTCTTGATTTTTTCCTGAAGCCGCATCATGCCGTCAAGCAGCGCCTCCGGACGCGGCGGGCAGCCGGAAATGTAAATATCAACCGGGACGATCCGGTCCACTCCCTGCAGGGTGGCGTATGAACGGTACATCCCACCCGAGGAGGCACAGGCGCCCATGGCCACGACCCATTTTGGTTCCGCCATCTGGTCGTAAATGCGCCGGACGACCTGGGCCATCTTGTAGGTGACGGTGCCGGCAACGATCATGCAGTCACTCTGGCGCGGGGAAAAGCGCATCACTTCCATTCCGAAGCGGGAGATATCGAACCGGGAACCACCGGACGACATCAGCTCGATGGCGCAGCAGGCAAGGCCCATCGGCATCGGCCATACGGAATGGCGCCGGATCCAGTTGATGACGGCATCCGAGCGCGAGACGATAACTTCTCCCTCGATCTTGCTGTTGTAGGCGTAATCGCTGGTCGTGGTCATAAATTTTGCCTCTTGGGGGGTTCTAAAGACCAGCAAGGTGCAGATGCTTAACGTTAATGGCAAGCATGTATAAATTAAGTGGTCAAGAAAGCTGCTGTCCGGCCGGAAAACCCGGTTCAAGGCAGCCGGAACTTTCCAAAATTGAGAATAAATGATAGGGCTTTCCTCTCCAATCGAATATGAAAAAGAATCACCTTTCCTGGGGGCTGCGTCTGGTGGCCGCCGTCATTCTCCTCCAGACCCTGTACTTCAAGTTTACCGGGGCCCCGGAATCGGTCGCCATCTTCACCCAGCTCGGCCTTGAGCCACACGGCAGGATCGGCATCGGGATCGCTGAATTGATTGCTTCCATTCTCCTGCTGTTACCACAAACCGTTGCCTTGGGGGCACTTCTCGGAACGGGACTGATGGCCGGCGCGCTCATGAGCCACCTCACCCAGCTAGGGTTTGCCGGGGAAATGCTCTCCCTCAGTCTCCTCGCCCTGCTGGTCTTTGTCTGCTGCGTGGCGGCTCTCTTCCTTCACCGTAAGGAGATTCCATGGGTCGGGCAATTCCTCGACCGTGAAGGCGGCGCCGAATAACCCTACATCGCCACCGGGTATTCCGGTTGAATGAAATGCTTGCGGACCATCGCCGCAATCTGGGGGGTGGTCATCCGGTCAACCGTTTCCAAACCGACGATCCGGCCAGCCAAGGGTGACCCCGCAATGTGCTTGCGAAACTCGTTTTTGCCCTCACCGGGGCCGAAAACCAGCAGCTCGTCAGCATATTGAACGGCTTCCGCGACTACATCATACCAGCGTGATAGATGGAGCCGGAACTTCCGTTCCCGGGTGTCCTCCTTCATCACATCCTGGGGACCGTAGGGTGACTTGGAACGGGATCCACCGGATGGGCGGATGTGCTTTTCCATGTTGGATTCAAGTATTTCCACCCGCTCCCGGTCATCTGACAACTTCACAACCACCGCCTTGCGATGATCTATCCACAACCCGATTTGCATGCTCATATTTCCTCCTGTCTTCAAGATAAGAGGATTCGACCGGATTGGCAATGGAAATGGGAGCCCTCCCGGAAGGCGATCAGGCAGGGTCCCTTGGTTTGAAATTCAAGACTATAAAATGCCCGAGGAGGCTGACGAGAAGGAGCATCCCGGCAAACGCGGAAAACCAGTAATAACGAAATCCTGTGTGATAGGTTATACCGGCAAATCCGAGACTGTAGGACAAAGAGGTCAAGGCCAGCAGAACCCCTAATCCTGTTCCCGGAAAACGGCGCCACAGGCTGATCGCACCAACCAGCAATCCCATCAAAATATATGGCCAGAGTGAGGCCGCTCGCGTATTGGCTTCCAGCCAGTCAGCCATCCCCAGGTAACGGTCAGACCAGCCCTTCCGTTCGAATACGGGATCATCCCCATAGCGGCCGCTCACCTTTTGATAATACCAGTCCTGTACGTGGGTGAATCCAAAAAAGAAATTAAAAACCTCCCAGCGGCGAGCCAGATAATGACCCGGATATTTGCGGATGGCCTCAATCCAGGCAGCACGGTAAACGGCGACTTTCTCCGGATCCTGGGACAAGAGCAATCGATCCTTCTGGTGGGGTTTGTAGGTCACCAGCCGGGTACAGGCATGCGGCATGTAGATTTCCCGCAGGCGGGTTTCATCAATATTGTCCGGATTCGCTTCCTCCGGTATCAGCCAGTCCCCGGTTGCCAGTGTCAATGCCGCCAAATCGGACAGGTAAATGACCTGTTCCGCAGGCCGAAAATCAATCCGGTAAAATAACCGCAGGAATGGCGTGGTGGCTTTCAGTGCGATTATGGCCGCAACAAGGGTAACCAAACCGGGAACAAGGATTGGGCGAATCCATTCCCTCCGACGCCAGCCTGTGATCAGGCAATCGATGGCAATCGGCAGAATTCCAAATATGCCATTGGGCCTGAATTGCAGGGCAAAGACCATGCCCAGACCAAAAAGCGCCAACCAGATGAATCCCCCCTTGTTCCTGAAACGCCAGTAAGCGACCAGCCCCAGTAAAAAGCTGCAGGCAAACCATACATCCTTGACCAAGGTACCGGCATAAGGCCCCACGGAAGGGCTCATGATCAGCAAGGGGACCAGGATAAACAGGACCCTTCCCTTGAACCACTGGCCAAGGATGGCCGCTGCAGTTGCCACAACAAGCAGAGCTTGGGTGTAGAATATCATGCTCGAACCACCCAAGCTGTCCAAGGCTTGCCATATGACCCCCAGCATGGGCGACTGGTAGGTCGAAAAGAATCCGGCCCGAGCGTACCAGATGAGTTCAATGGTATCGCCGTCTGCCATTCCCGGCCAAAAGGTCAGGACAAGAAAAAGATATCCGGCGAGCGCACCAATTATCCCTCCAACCCAATCCAGCAGGCTCCCCGGAAACCGGTCACTGGCATGGGTTCGGAGTTTGTCGATGAATTCCATGGGCACAGAACTGTGGTGGGAGGAAATTTTCTTGTCCAAATTAAAAGCTGTTTCACGAGGAAATAGAGGATCTCAACGCCTTCTCCATCGGCAGGTGTGGAATGCCCACCTCCGTGAACCGTTCCCCTACGCCTGCGTATCCCAGCTTTTCATAAAACGCGATGGCCGTGTGGCGGGCATTGAGAAAAATCCGTCCTACCCCGCTGGCCTCGAGAATCGGTTCCACCGCCGTCATCAGGAAGCGGCCATAGCCCCGCCCCTGCAAATCATCCCGCACCGCCATCTGGCGGATCTGGACCAGCTCGTCCCCGTGCGGCACCACCATCAGGCAGGCCACCAGGTGCCCCTCCAGCAAAAGTCCGAAGTGCCGGTAACCCGGTTCCTTCTCCAGGTCCGCCTCCGAATGCTTGAGCCCGATCGGCTTGCGCAGCATCGCATCCCGCAAGACCAGCTCCCGCGCGTACAATTCCGTCCCGAAGTCTATCTCCATCAACTCCATCCTTCCCCTGTTTCAGCCCATTTTCGGGGAAATTGCAACTCGCCGAAAAAAAGCCCCGCTTCCGGTGCAGGAAACGGGGCTTGAAAGGATGGATCGTTGACGGTGCTTAGCTGTCGTCGCGGGTCGCCTCGTCGAGGATGTCGCCAAGGCTGGTCAGCTCGTTGCTGCCGAGGTTGTCGAAGGCAGCCGTTTCCGCGGCCAGTTCCTTCTCGTCGTACTCGGCGGCCTTGATGCTGAGGCCGATGCGGCGCTCGTCGCGGTCGATCTTGATGACCCGGGCCTTGATCTCGTCGCCCGAGTTGAGGACGTCCTTGACCTTCTCGATGCGCTCTTCGCTGATCTGGCTGATGTGGACCAGGCCGTCGATGCCTTCCTTCAGCTCGACGAAAGCGCCATAGCTGGTGATCTTGCTGACGGTTCCGGTAACCAAGTCACCAATCTTGAAGTGGGTGTCGATTTCGTCCCACGGGTCGTTGGTCAGCTGCTTCATGCCGAGGCTGATGCGCTGCTGTTCCGGATCCACGTCGAGGACGATGGCGTCAATCTCGTCAGCCTTCTTCACCATTTCGGAAGGATGATTGATCTTGCGCGTCCAGGACATGTCGGAGACGTGGACCATGCCGTCGATGCCCTCTTCCAGTTCGACGAAGGCGCCGTAGCTGGTGAGGTTGCGGACCTTGCCGCGGACGCGGGCGCCAACCGGGTAGTTGTGGCGGACCATGTCCCACGGATTCGGGTCGAGCTGACGGACGGAAAGGCTGATCTTCTGGTCGTCCTTCTGGATACCGAGAACAACGGCCTCGATCTCGTCACCAACCTTGAGCACTTCGCTCGGCTTGTTGATGCGCTTGACCCAGGACAGCTCGGTAACGTGGACGAGGCCTTCGACCCCTTCCTCGAGTTCGACAAAGGCGCCGTAGGGAACGAGGTTGACCACCTTGCCGCGGACCCGGGCATTGACCGGATAACGGTTCTCGATGCCTTCCCACGGGTTTTCCGTGGTCTGCTTGAGACCAAGGGAAACGCGCTCGCGGTCGCGATCGACTTCAATAATCATGACGTCGATTTCCTCACCCACCTTGAGCATTTCGCTCGGGTGGCTGATGCGGCCCCAGCTCATGTCGGTGATGTGGAGGAGGCCGTCGAGGCCGTCGAGGTCAACGAAGGCACCGTAGTCGGTTATGTTCTTGACCGTACCGCGCTGGACGTCGCCCGGCTTGATGTTCTCAAGCAGGGAGCGGCGCTTTTCGAGGCGCTGTTCCTCGATCAGTTCACGGCGGGAAATAACAATGTTCTTCCGCTCGGTGTTGATCTTGAGGACCTTGAAATCGTAAGTCTGGCCGACGTACTGGTCGAGGTTCTTGGGCGGCTGGATGTCGATCTGGGAGGCCGGGAGAAAAGCGTCGACGCCAACATTGACGACGAGCCCGCCCTTGACCTTGGACCGGACACGGCCGCTGAGTACGGAACCTTCCTCACACTGTGAAAGGATATTTTCCCAGTTCTTCTTTTGCTGGGCCTTGTCGTAGGACACCACGGGATTTCCGTCGCGGTCCTCGAGGCGCTCGAGAAAGACCTCGATTTCCTCGCCGACCTGCAGTTCGCCGACATCGAGAAACTCGTATGCGGGAACGACCCCTTCGGCTTTGGCCCCGATATCCAAAATGACGTCGTTGTCACGGATTTCGGTGATGATGCCCTTGATAATCGAGCCTTCAATCAGGCTCTCGAACTGGCTCTGGGCCAGTAGTTCTTCCATTACGGATGACATGTTAACTGTATACTCCTGTATGTCTGCCCGGCGGGCTGGAGATTCCCGCAGACAGGTTTGAGGTTCATGTTTTACTCCACACACCGTCGGTGGCATGCGGAAAAGCCGGCGAAGTTCGCAAAGCGGACCGCCCATGGCAAGCGTTTTCTGCAGCGATTCGGGCTACAATTCCCAGGCCCCCGGCATCCTTGCCCGGAACCTCAATCATCCGGTGTCTTGCTGAGGGTGATGTCCCCCTGATTGTTGTCCGGGCGATTATCCTCGAAATTATCCGGCAACTTGACCTCAGCCGACACAGTGTAGGAGGCCCCGGAGAGAAGCCGGTCCTCCTGGACCGGTATCTGGATACTCTCCACCCCGCCGGCTTCCATTCCGGAAAAGCGGTAGAAGAAGGGTTTGCCGTTAACCGTCAGCTCGACGGTGGCACCCGGGATAAACTCCGTGCCCCGGTTCTCGAGGCTGATGTAGAGCGGAAAGGTTCCTCCTTCGCTCTGTTCCACGGCTGGATACAGGTCGGCCAGCGCCATGTCGACTATGCCCGATTGGCCGGAGGCCTCGACCCGCTCCACACTGAGGATGCCGGCGCCATATTGAAGGTCATCTCCGGGAAATCCTGTCTCGTTGGCATTGTCGAGAATGAGGCGGCGGACCTCATCGGCACTACCGGCAATCCCGGATTCAATGATCCTCGCCGCCATGGCTGAAACCAAGGGGGCGGACGCGGATGTGCCGTCAAAGTAAATGAACTCGTTCTCCTCCCAAAGGGCATGCACCTTGAAGCCTGGAGCCGCCAGGTCGATGCCTTCACCATAATTGGAGAACGGGGCGCGATTGCCATCGGCATCAACCGCTGCCACGCCGATGACTTCCGGATAGGCGGCCGGATAGGTGACAAAGGACTGGCCATCGTTTCCGGAGGCGGCCACCAGCACCACACCCCGGTCAGCCGCATATTGCACGGCTTGCCGCAGGACTTCGCTGTCCCCGTAGCTGCCAAGGCTCATGTTGATGACATCCGCGCCATTCTGGACAGCCGCGAGAATGCCGGAAGCCAACGTAAAGGCGTCTCCTTGGCCACTTCCATCCAGCACCTGGATGGCCAGGACTTCCGCCCCGGGGGCAAGGCCCGGAGCAAATGGATTGGTGCTCAGTATCAGACCGGCGACAGCTGTCCCGTGGGCTGAAAATTCGCCCTGCCCCGGTTCTTCCAGCATGGAAATCTGTTCAATACCTTCAACAGGCAGACCCGAATGCCCCAGCCAACCCGTGTCCAGAACGGCAATCCTGGTGCCATTTCCCCAACTCAGCCGATCCCCGAAGTCGGGCGCTCCAAGGAAGATCAAGGCGTCCTTACCGAATGGAGCGAGATTCTCGCTTTGCCAGAAACCCAGATCCGGAAATGCCGGAACGCCAACCCGGTAGTTATAGTCAACGGTCATGTCGTCTGACAAGATTCCCCTCAAGGCGGACTGTGAACCTGCCAAGCGGAGCATCAGCAGTTCCGGCAGGGCAGCGAGGACCTTGATTCCCCGGTCCTCGGCTGTCGCAATGAAGGCTTCCATGGATTCCGCATCCTTGAAACGGACGGTGAATTCGCCGGGAATGACATCCTTGGCATTCTCTGGCAGGGGGACCCGGGTTTCACCGCTGCCACTGCCCTCCGGGAGCTGGACAAAATCGACTGCCCGGACCGCTGTATCCCGCTCTTCGTCGGCCATTTCCTGCTCCAGAACCGGTTCCGGTTGCCCTTGATTGCCCACCCAAAGGATGACCGCCAGAAGGCCGGCAATGAGGGGAAAAATCCAGAGAATATGACGTCGGGGGGACATATTTAAGGATGAAAAATAGCACCAATGAAGGGATTCGGGCAAGCATCATGAGCGTGCAGGACAAATTTACGGTACATGCTGAATGGTCCTGCATCCATCGCTTGCCATATTAAAGATCAAGGTTGCCTCCTCCCTGAGCAATGTAAGTGCTCGAGGCTGTAACACCCATGTCCACCAACGCCAACGACGTCTATTTGAGAAAGAACTACGTCCTCTCCTCGCTCGAGGGCGGATTCTTCATGGGTGGCATGAGTTTTTTGTCCATGGAATCCGTGATGCCTGCCATGGTGCATGACCTGGGCGGTCCGGGTTGGGCCGTCTCCGTCTCCCCGGTGCTCTTTATCCTCGGGTTCTGCTGGCCCCAGATCATCAGTGCCCTCTGGGCCGAACGCATGCGCCTGATGCTGCCCATGGTCAAGATTGTCGGCCTCATCCAGCGGCTGCCTTACCTTCTGACCGGGCTTTTCCTGGTCCTGGCGGGAGAGAATCATCAAGAACTCTCCGTCACCCTGGCCATCCTCACGCCTTTCATCATGTCCAGCCTGGGTGGGTTGCAGGGAGCGGCCTACTTTGAAACCATAACCCGGATCGTCCCGATTCGCCGGACCGCCTCGATGTGGGCCATCCGCAACATCATCATGGCGGTAATGGGGATCCTGGCCGGTTTCATCATCAAGGGTATCCTGGAGGTATATCCAGGAGTCCATGGCTACGGGATCCTTCATCTCATTGTTTTTGGCCTGATGATGTTTTCCCTCGGGCTCATTTGCCTGATCAAGGAAACCAATGTCCCGGCGGCCCAGAAACCCGATCCCGTGACCCTGCAAACCGGATTTGCCGCCTTTAAAAAACAGTGGCAGGAGACCCCTTCCCTGGGCCGGTTCATCATCTCCCGTTTCCTTTTCATGCTGATTTTCGTGGTCATCCCCTTTCTCTCCATCCGGGCCATTGAGCGCACCGGCCAGGCCACCAGCTTTGTCGGGTTGCTGGTGATCTGCCAAATGCTCGGTTTCATCGCCGGCAATGTTCTTTCCGGCTTAATGGGGGATAGAAAAGGGGTTCGCCTGCCGATGCTCGTGGGCCGAGTCGTCGTCCTTCTGGCACTCTTCCTGGTCATTCCAGCGGAGGCCCCATGGACCTTCATGGTGGTCTTCTTCTGCCTCGGCTTTGGCCTCAGCACCGGCCAGGTCGGGGACATGACCATGGTGATTGATTTTGCCCCTTCCTACAGGAGGAAGTTCTTCTACGGGGTCATGGGAACCTTGGTCATTCCCGGGATACTTTCCGCCTCCATCATCAGCGCCATCCTCCAATATGTGCCCCATGGATTCCATTACGCCTGTCTTGCCAGCGGGCTGGGACTGGCTGCTTCCCTGGCGATCCTCCTGAAGCTGCGAGACCCCCGCCTGCACCGGGAAATCGGCGCCCTCCCTCAGCGCTGAGAAGCCAGCTGACGCAGATCCGCGTCCAGCATGTCACGGCTCTCCTTGTCCGTGATCCGGGCAAGGGAAGTCTCCGCCTCCCCCAGTGCCTTTTCAGCGGCGACGGCATCCCCGGCGACCATGCAGGCCCGCGCCTGTGCTTCCCAGGCATAGCCTTCATGAAAGGCCCCCAGTTGCGCCTGCCGGGTTAATTCCGCATACTCCAGGGCATAGGTGAGCGATGTCCCAGGCTGTCCGGCCAAGGCATAAACGCGGGATAATTGCCACAACCCAATTCCCTCATTCTCAGCGGTGTGCTCTTTAAAGGCCATCCAATGCCAATAGGAGACTTCAGCCAAGCGAATCATTGCACGTGTTTCCTCCGGTGTTCTTTGCGGGAGATCGATCAACTTCCAGCAGTCGTTGAAAGCCGTGACGGCAAACTTGCGATGATACGTCTGTAAATCCTGATTGCTCATGGCGAATACTCCTTCCACTAAAGCCCTCCTGCATACCCGGATCAAGCTCGTTGAAGGCCCGCAATGATCTCATGCTGCTTGACGAGGTGTCGAAATGCAGGAAATTATACCCTCTCTCCTCTCTCATGAAAAAGGTCCGGGCTGCTCTCGTTTTCGTCATCCTGCTGCTGACTGTTTATATTGGCAGCCAGGGCATCCCCGGGTCGGGGCAACAAAGCGCCGCTCCCGGCAAGAATACTTCCGACCAGTCGCCGGCGACAGAGACCTCCCCGTCTGTTTCGACAAAGGCAACTAACCCGGGGACCGGAATCCCCTCTTCCCCGGAACCTGCATGGGCTTCCCTGAGGGAAAACATGAGCTGGGACTCGTCCGGGCTGGCATTTGTCACCCATCCGGACGGCAGCCAAAGCGTGCGGGGCGGAGGTCAGTTCACCCAGATGGCCGCCAGTGTCCGCAATGCCTCCGGAGAGCTGGTTATCCAGTGCTTCACTGACTACACGGCCATGGACGATGCCCTGTCGGGAAGGACCGTTCCGCTCCCTGCCCCCTCCGCCTCCGATGAAATTGATTATGAAATCTCCGATTTTTAAAATCTCCCTGCTTCTGGGGATGGTTTGCAGCGCCCTGTCACTCCCGGCGACAACCTTCAATTTTGTCAACCTGGACCCGGCCGGTTACGGCTTCAATGACGCTACGCCCGTCTCCCCCGTGGGGGGCAATTCTGGGACAACCCTTGGCCAGCAGCGAATCAATGTCGTGCTTGAGGCCTGCCGCATCTGGGGACTTTATTTGCATAGCACCGTGGTCATTGATGTGGAGGGGCAATTTGATGATTTCGGGGGCGACCCATCCACCGGTTATGTCCTCGCCGGGGCGAGGGCAATCGACCAGGAACTGAATTTCACCAATGCCCCGCTGGCTGATGTGCTTTATCCATCTGCCCTGGCCAACAGCCTCGCAGGAGCTGACATCGACCCGGCCCAGAACGACATCAGTGTCACCGTCAATGAGGACCTTGACGACCCGACTTACACGCCGGATATCCCCGACTGGTATTATGGATTTGATGGCAATGCGCCCAACGACGAGGTCGACCTCCTGGATGTCGTCCTCCACGAACTCGGGCATGGGCTAGGCATGGCAACCTGGTGCCGTCTCGACGCGGGGGACTTGATCCGGCTGGTTGGCCCTGGAGGGGGGAGCTTCCCGGATATTTACGCCACCTTCCTCTACGACACTGAATTTAACGCACCTTGGATCAGCCTCTCGAAAAACAATCGCCAGGCATCCGCCATCAATGATCCCGACCTCGTCTGGACGGGTCCCTACACGACGGCAGCGCAAGGCTCCATCCTCGACTTTGAGCGCGTCATTGAGGTGACGAACCCCGCCGGCATCGCCGGCCAGTACGCCATGGAACCGGCATCCTTTGGGCCGCCTATCACCGGGGGTGGGATTACCGGTGAGCTGATCATTGTGAACGACGGGACCGGAACGACGACCGATGCCTGCGAGCCAATCGTCAACGACCTGACGGGAAAGATTGCCTACATTGACCGCGGCACCTGCAACTTCGACAGTAAGGTGCTCAAGGCCCAGCAAGCCGGTGCCATCGGCGTGATTATCGCCAATAACGAACCGGGTGTTATCATCATGAGCGGAGATGGAACCGGCATCACAATCCCGGCGGTCTCCATTACGCAGGCAGACGGCGCCATCCTCACCGGGGCAACACCACCGGTGAACCTGACCCTCGGCAAACCGGCGGGAACAGATCTTTCCGGCACCAGCGGAGGATTTGTCCGCATTTACGCCCCGTCCCCATGGGAACAGGGGTCTTCCGGGTCACACTGGTCCACAGCAGCCTCCCCGGACCTCCTCATGGAGCCTTTTATCAATCCCGTCCTGCGGGAAGACCTCGACCTTTCCCTGACACAGATGAAGGACATCGGCTGGGTCGTGGTCGACATTCCCTACCCTCACTTGACCTACGCCCTCTGGGCATTGGAAGCCTTCAGTCCGTCTGCCACTCTTACCGGGCAAACTCAGGACCCCGACGAGGACCAGATCACCAATATCGAGGAATACTTCTTCGGAGGCGACCCGGAATCCCCTTCAACCGACTTGCTCCCGGTCATGCAGTCCATCGACCCTGACCTTGATGTCGTCTACACCCGCTCCATCCTGCCAACAGACCTGACCTACACCTACGAAGCATCAACCAATATCGGAAGCTGGAGTGATGCCGTCGAGGGGGTTCACTTTAATACGGAAACGGTGACGGACCTCGGGAGCGGGGTTGAACGAGTGAAGCTGAACCTCATCAAGCCTGCCTCAGGCCAAAAGATCTTCATCCGTCTCCGGATTGAGGAGATTTGAGCGGATAAATTTGTCGCTTGCCGGTGGAAACCATGACGGGTAACCACCTAGCATGAACAAGCATCTAATCTCTCTCCTGGCGATTCTTCTAACCACGGCTGCAATAGCCCATCAACATGAAACAGCGGTCGTCCCGGCTGCGGAAAAGGCGGTTGGAGCTCAACTGGGCATAGACGGCCCCACGGAAACCAAGGGTGTCGAATATGCCCGCAAACTGGGCTCTATCGATCTGGGGGAAGAATTCTCTCCAATGAAGGGCTTCGTTATGCGGATGAGGGAAGTCAGCCTCGCCCCCGGAGGCCAGGTGGCCGTGCATCAGCACACATCCAGGCCGGGGATGGCTTACATCCTTGAGGGAGAGGCCGTCGAATATCGAAGTGATGAAGCCGAACCGCAGGTCCGAAAAGCTGGAGATGCGGCCATTGAATCATCGGGAATCATTCACTGGTGGATCAACAAGGGATCCGTTTCCGCCAGGGTCGTGATCGTGGACATCCTGAAGGAAGAGGACGCCTGAGGAAGATCTCCCGGGATTTCTACAGGTAGTCCCTCAGCTCGTAGAGCTGGGCATCACGGACAGGCCCTCTCAAGCGACGGAGAAGTGACTTGGTCGAACCCTCCTCAGGTTCACCGTTTTCCCCGAGCCCGGCCCCGAACTCTTCCAGCTCAGGCAGGTCACCATACTCTTCCTCAATCTTGTCCGGGTCCTCACCCGCCTCCAGGCGGCCAACCATCTCTTCCATCACGGCCGGCATCTTCTCACCGGTCATGTCAGCCATCTTCCGCATCAGGCGACCCATCTGGCGCGGATCGGGATTATCTTCATCCATCCCTGCCATTTCGCGTTCCATTTCCGCCATGGCGGCCTCGATCCGGGGATCATCAAAATCCTCGCCAGGATCTCCGGCATTCTCCTTGGCCCGCCCCGTTACGGCAAAGCCTGACATGACCTTTTGCATGCTTGCATCCGGATCGTCCGGGCAACGGGGTGTGGTGTCCTTATCCGCAGAACTGCGGGCAAAAAAGGAGTATATCTTGTTCGTGTCCGGGCTGAAGTATTCGTAGATGGGCATGCCAGTAATCCCTGATTCAGGCGAACAAGTTGGTGGCAATTTGCTCAAGCGTCAATTTCGACAAAGCAGTTTTGTTGACGATCCTTGCGAACCCGGTCCGGCTCGTGGATCCGCCCGTTCATGGCAATGTAGACACCAGGAGGGAGGGCCTGAACCGCGGCCAGGGCGAAACCGATATTGAAAATGGCATCATTGTCCCGGAAGCGGGCGGGAAGAAGGGCTCCGGTAAGGACAACAACCTTGTCGGGAATACCGGCTAGGGCCTTTCCGGTCTCGGTCATGGTGTCAGTTCCATGGGTGACGAGGATCATACGCTCATCGGCTTCCTCAATGGCCTTCCGGACGGCCTGACGATCCTCAGCCGTCATCTCAAGGCTGTCCTTGCGCATCAGGGGCAGGACCCGGTGAGGGAGGGACACATGCGCCAGGCGGAGGACTTCCCCGATTTGCGGATCTCCCACCTCATACTCGCTCTTGGCGTCAAAGTAGACCTTGTCGATGGTCCCTCCGGTGGTGATGATGAGGCACTTCTGCTGCATGCTCCAAGTATGGCGTGGAGGTCCGCTCAGGCAAGCCGTTCCAGCATGTTCACCATGGGGAGCAGATAGGCCAGGATGAGCCCCCCGATGGCAATGGAGAGGAACAAGAGAACGCCCGGTTCGAGGAAACGGGTCCAGACCGAGAATTGCCGCAAGATGTCCTCATCCCTGTCGTCGGCAATCTGGAACAGGAAAACTTCCAACTGGCCACTTTCCTGACCGGATTCAAGCAGGGGCAGGTACTCCCGGCTGAGCAGAGGGAAGGCGGCCAGGACCTCCCGAAAGCCTATCCCCATGAGCAGTCGTTCACGGCATAGGTCAAGCTGGTCGCGCTCCCACCGGTCACGGGCATCCTGAGCCGTCATCTGGAGCGCCTGGGGCAAGGTGATTCCCGCCTGCAGAAGGGTCCCCAATTGCCGGGCCAGCCGGGCTTCGCGCAGCAACTGGCGAATCCTCCCGAACCCGGGGACCAGCCGGTATATCTGCTCTGCGACCCCGGCCCACCTTTCATGATGCCGGCTGGCGATCCGCAGGCCCAAGGCTCCGGCAAAAACCAGCAATCCGGCAAGCACAAGGAACAGCATGGCGAATCCATAGAGTTGGCCGATATGTTCAGTCAGCCACGGAAGTTCCTCCCCAAATCCCATAGAGATACTGACCTCGCGCATCTGCGGGACGACCCAGAAAAGGATAAGTCCCATCACCAGTACACCCACTCCCAGAACCATTGCCGGATACCAGAGGTAACCTATTAAGGCCCTGCGCCGAACGCCTTGTTCCCGCAAGAGCTTTCCGGTCTTCCCCATGGCCTCGGCGAGTTTGCCTGTTTGCTCCCCGGCTGCAAGAAGGCTCCAGGCTTCAACCGGCAGCCGCATTCCTGAGTCACGCATCGAGGCCACAATAATCCGCCCCTCGGCCACCCCGTCACGCACACGGGCCAGCCCTTTCTCGACAGACGCCGGCATCCCCTGGCCAGCGGGACGCAAAACCAGACGGACATCCAATCCCAGCTCGAGACGCTGGCCGGCCCGAATCCACCATGTCCAATGAGGGGAATAGTTATTCTTGAGGCGCATGCCCGATCAAGAGGCACAGGCCGCCAACCGGGCAAGATCAGGGATTGGTCAAATTCAGGCCTTTTTTGTTTTTTTAGGCAACTTCCGGCCGGCATTGAGGACCGGACAAGCCGGGCAAGCCTGGTCGGAACCGTCGCACTTCGTCCGGGCCGTGCAAAAGGCCCGCCCATAATAGATAATCTGCAGATGGAGTCGGTTCCATGTTTCCTCCGGAAAAAGCCGCTTGAGATCCTTTTCAGTCTGGGCCACCGATTTTCCGTTGGTCAGACCCCAGCGCTGGGCGAGGCGGTGAATGTGGGTGTCCACGGGAAAGGATGGAACCCCAAAGGCCTGCGCCATGACCACCTGTGCTGTCTTGTGACCGACACCAGGCAGCTTTTCCAGTTGATCAAGACTCGAGGGGACCACACTGCCATGCTCCTCGACGAGCAGCTCTGAAAGCCTGCGGATGGCCTTGGCCTTTTGCGGCCCAAGGCCACAGGGACGGACGATGTCAAGAATGTCACTTTCGGGCACCTTGGCCATCGCTCCGGGATTGTCGGCGCGAGCAAAGAGCAGGGGCGTCACCTGGTTGACCCGCTCGTCGGTACACTGGGCACTGAGAAGGACGGCGACCAGCAAGGTGTAGGCATCCTTGTGCTCAAGCGGAATTGGTGGATCAGGGAAGTTCCGCTGCATTTCATCGAGAACAAATTGGACCCGTTCCCCTTTGCCCGGCCGGCCAGGTTTTTTTGAGAGAGATTGGGACGCCTTTGTTGCTTTCTTCTGATTCACGAACAGATTGCCATTAATTGCTTTGATTTCGCCGGATCGATTTCCACAACTTTTTGAACAACATGACACAAGGTCAATCCCACCCTCTACCTTTTAACCCGGAGTCACTCCCGCGGGAAACACTCCGCCACTACATCTCGGCCACGGATGAAGACATTCAGGCCATGATGCAGACCGTCGGCATCACTCAATGGGAAGACCTTTATGCCCACATTCCAGAAGATTCGCGCTTTTCCTCTCCACCCGAATTGCCGGAAGAATTGTCCTACGAGGCTTTGCAGGAAAGGCTTATCGAGTTCTCTAGGGAGAACCGCATCCGGGAGTCCTACATCGGGGATGGATTGCCGCATTACGAGGTCATGCCGGTGGTCGGGCCTGTCTGCGACATCCGCAATCTGACCACAGCCTATACTCCCTATCAGCCGGAACGGTCCCAGGGGACCCTCATGACGCATTGGATTTACCAGTGCATGATGAGCAGCCTGACCGGTTTTGAGGCCATCAACAGTTCCCTCTACGATCGCTCCACCGCCATTTTCGAAGCCATGGGTACAGCCGTTCGCCTCCAGCGGAAAGGGGAAACAATTGTCATTTCCGAAGGCATCTACCCCGGCGATCGGGAAGTCGTGGAGACCCTCTTGCCGGGCACCGGTATAAACGTGGAATGGATCCCCATTGACCTGGAAAGCGGGCGGACGGATATCGGGGCAGCCCGGGAAGCGCTGGAAGGGCTTGGAGAAGCGGCAGCAGGGTTCATCTTTCCGCACATCAACTCCCTCGGGCTGCTGGAGGACGTCGATGCCCTGGCTGACCTGACCCTCGCGAGCAAGGCCTTTAGCGTTGCCATCATCGACCCTGTCCTGCTGGGCACGGGCGGACTGAAGCCCCCGACAGAATTCGGCCAGCAAGGCGTGGACATGATTGTCGGGGAAGCCCATCACCTGGCCATCGGGCCCAATTTCGGCGGACCGGGCCTTGGCCTTTTCGGGGTGCGCTACAATGACAACAGCAAGAACGCTATCCGCCAGACGCCCGGCCGTTATGTTGGCAAGGCCCGCGACGTCAACGGGCGCAACTGCCTGGTCATGGTCCTGAGCACCCGCGAACAACATATTCGAAAAGACAAGGCTACCTCGAATATCTGCTCCAACCAGGCCTTCCTGGCCACGATCGCCGGTGCCGCCATCCTCAACCGGGGCGAATCCGGCATGAAAGAAGCTTTCTCCCTCGGTCGCAGCCAGGCAGTTGAAGCGGCCTCCAGCCTGTGTGCCCTCTCTGGCGTCGAGTTGGCCTTTCCGGAGGCCGCATTCGTCAATGAATTTGTCCTTGAGCTTGAACGGGCTCCAGCCGACGTGATCGAGGAAGCCCGGCAAGCAGGGCTCCATCTCGGGGTCGATATTTCCAGTCGGCTGCCGGGGGACCGGCGCTTGCTGAAACTCTCCTTCAGTGACCGGAAAGTGGACATCGACAAGCTGGTAGCCTTTTTCAACGGGGCCGGATTCGCCCGGGCTGGTGAGACAAACATCATCCCCGAAATCCCGCCCGCCGCCCTTCGTCCAGAACCCGTCGGCCTGCCGGAAATGTCCTCGAAAGAAGTCATCGATTACTACCGCAAGCTCGGG